>NZ_JBITMQ010000014.1:13116-140211 GCF_044466355.1 Actinophytocola sp. NPDC049390 | reverse complement strand
CGGTTTCGTGCACACGCCCGTCGCCCGTCTGCACGAAACCGACAACTCGGCATGTCCGGGCGCGCGACTCGCGGTGTTCTGGGGCGCGACTCGCGGTGTTCTGGGGCGCGACTCGCGGTGTTCTGGGGCGCGACTCGCGGGGTTGTTTGTTGTTGGTTACTGGTGGATGGCTTCTACTACGCCGTTTATTTCTTCTGCCAGTGAGGTGTCGTTGGGGGTTACGCCGCCTTCGGAGTGGGTGCTGCAGCGGAAGGTCAGGGTGCGCCAGCGGATGTCGATGTCCGGGTGGTGGTTGTCGTTCTCCGCGATCTCCGCCACGCGGTTCACGACCTGGATGGCCTGCGCGAAGCTGTCCAGCTCCACCTCGCGGACCAGTGCGGCGCCTTCCAGGTGCCAACCGGGCAGGTGGCCGAGGGCCTTGCCGATCTCTTCGTCAGTGAGCAGCTCTGGCATGTGTCCATGGTGACGCCTCTCACCCCGCACCGCACAGGTACGCTCGGTCGATCACACACGGGAGTCCGGTGCCGCGCCGGGCTGAGAGGAGGGCTCGCAGCCCTCGACCGTTCGAACCTGATCCGGGTCATGCCGGTGCAGGGAGGAGGCAATCATGCGGATACGTACGTTCCTGCTGGTCGGTGCGCTGGCACTGACCGGGTGCTCGCTGGGCGGCGGTGACGACGACGGAGGCCGGAAGGTCGTGCTCGTCACCCACGACTCGTTCGCGATGAGCGACGACGTGCTGAAGAAGTTCACCGACGACACCGGCATCACGATCGACGTGCGCAGGCTCGGCGACGCCGGTGCGCTCACCAACCAGCTCGTGCTCACCAAGGGCAGCCCGATCGGTGACGTCGCGTACGGCGTGGACACCACGTTCGCGTCCCGTGCGCTCGACGAGGACGTGTTCGCCGAGTACGCGCCCCAGGTCGACGGGCCCGCCGAGTACGCGATCGACGACACGAACCGGCTCACCGCCGTCGACCTCGGCGACGTCTGCCTGAACATCGACCCGGCAGCGCTGGCGGCCAAGGGCGTGCCGGAGCCGACGACCTACGCCGACCTGGTCAAGCCCGAGTACAAGGACATGCTGGTCGTCGAGGACCCGGCGACCTCCTCGCCGGGGCTCGCGTACCTGCTCGGCACCATCGCCAAGCTCGGGGACGGCTGGCAGGAGCACTGGCGTGCGCTCAAGGCCAACGGCATGCAGGTCGTCAGCGGCTGGGAGGAGGCCTACCAGCAGGAGTTCTCGGGATCCTCCGGCAAGGGCCCCCGGCCGATCGTCGTCTCCTACGCCTCGTCGCCGTCAGCCGAGCTGGACGATGCGGGCAAGCCGCGCACCAAGGCCGTGCTGGACACGTGTTTCCGGCAGGTCGAGTACGCGGGCGTGCTGAAGAACGCGGCGCACGGTGACGACGCGAAGAAGGTCATGGACTTCCTGCTGTCGGACGCGTTCCAGTCTCAGGTGCCGGAGCAGATGTACGTGTACCCGGCCCGCGCCGGGGTCACCCTGCCGGAGGCGTGGCAGAAGGCCGCGCCGCTGCCGTCCGACTCCGCCGAGCTGTCGCCGGCGGAGATCCAGCAGAACCGGGAGCGGTGGATCGACGAGTGGCGCGCGATCGTGCAGGGCTGAGGAACACCCCGGGCGGCCTGGCACTCCTCGCGCTGGTGCCGCTCGGGTTCCTCGCCGTCTTCTTCGTGTGGCCGGTCGTCGCGATCCTGCGGCTCGGCCTCGCGGAGGGCGGCGTGCTCGGCACGCTCGCGTCCGCCGACGTGTGGCGGCTCGTCGCGTTCACGGTCGCGCAGGCGGCCGGGGCGACGGCCGTCGCGGTCGTCGCCGGGTTGCCGGTGGCGTTCCTGCTGGCCAGGACGCGGTTGCCGGGGCTCGGGCTCGTCCGCGTGATCATCCTGGTGCCGTTCGTGCTGCCCAGCGTGGTCGTCGGCCTGGCGTTCCGTGCGTTGCTGCCCGACGGCGGGGTGTGGGCGATCGTGCTGGCCAACGCGTTCTTCAACGTGGCGGTCGTCGCGCGGACCGTCGCCGGGCTGTGGACCCACCTGGACCGCCGCGCGGAGGACGCCGCCCGCGCGCTGGGCGCGTCGCGGCTGCGCACGTTCACCGGCGTCACGTTGCCCGCGCTGGCGCCCGCGATCGGGTCGGCGGCCGCGGTCGTGTTCCTGTTCTGCGCCACCAGCTTCGGCGCGGTGCTGATCCTCGGCGGGGCACGCCTCAAGACCCTCGAGACCGAGATCTACCTGCGGACCGTCGAACTTCTCGACCTGTCCGGCGCGGCCGCGCTGTCGCTGCTGCAGCTGGGTGCGGTGGTCGCGGCGCTGTCGGTCGGCGCGGTCATGCGGCGGCGACGGGAGACCGCGTTGCGGCTGCGTCGCCAGGCCGAGTCCGCGCGCAGGCCGACCGGCGGCGAGTGGTGGGTCGTGACGGCCGCGTTCGCCGTGGTCGTGGCGCTGCTCGTGCCGGTGGCGACGCTGGTCGCGCGTTCGTTCGCGGCGGGCCTCGACGGGTACCGGGCGCTCACCGGCTTCGGCTACGCGGGTTCGCTCGGCGTCTCCGGCTTCGACGCCGCCCGCAACTCGCTCGCCGCGGCGACGGACGCCACGCTGATCGCGGTCACGCTCGGCACCACGGCGAGCGTCGTGCTGGTGTCGTTGGCACGCAACCGGGTGCGGTACGTCGAGGTGATCGACACCGCGTTCATGCTGCCGCTCGGCGTGTCCGCGGTGACCGTCGGCTTCGGCTACCTGATCACGCTCGACCTGCTGCCGGGCGACCTGCGCACGTCCGCCGCGCTGGTGCCGCTCGCGCAGGCGCTGGTGGTGACACCGCTGGTCATCCGCATCATGCTGCCGGTCCTGCGGTCCATCGACGAACGGCTGCGGCAGGCCGCGGCGACGCTCGGCGCGAGCCCGTGGCGGGTGTGGCGGGAGGTCGACGTGCCGATGGCGGGCCGGTCGCTGGGCACCGCGGCCGCGTTCGGGTTCGTGGTGGCGCTGGGCGAGTTCGGCGCGACGAGCTTCCTCGCCCGGCCCGACACGACCACGCTCCCGGTCGCGATCGCGCGGCTGATCTCGCGGCCGGGTGAGCTGAACAACGAGATGGCGTACGCGGCGTGCACGCTGCTCATCGTGGTCACGGTGGCCGTGGTCGCGGTCGTCGAACGGGTCCGCGTCCCGGTGGGAGAGTTCTGATGCTGGCAGTCGAGGGTCTGACCGTGCGGTACGGCGCGCTGGCCGCGGTGGCCGACGTGGACCTGTCCGTGGCGGACGGCGAGGTGCTGGCGCTGCTCGGGCCGTCCGGGTGCGGCAAGTCGACGCTGCTGCGGGCGGTCGCCGGGCTCGAACCCGTCGCGGCGGGCGCGGTGCGCTGGGACGACACAGACCTCGCCGACGTGCCGGTGCACAAGCGCGGGTTCGGGCTCGTGTTCCAGGACGGGCAGCTCTTCCCGCATCGTGACGTGGCCGGCAACGTGGCGTTCGGGTTGCGGATGCAGCGGATGGCGAACCGCGCCGAGCGGGTCGCGGAGCTGCTCGAACTGGTCGGGCTCGCCGGGTACGAGAAGCGCAAGGTCACCGAGCTGTCCGGTGGGGAGGCGCAGCGGGTCGCGCTGGCCCGGGCACTCGCGCCCCGGCCCCGGCTGCTGTTGCTGGACGAACCGCTGTCCGCGCTGGACCGGGCGCTGCGTGAGCAGTTGGCGATGGACCTCGCGGGGCTGTTGCGGGTGGCGGGGGCGACCGCGCTGGTGGTGACGCACGACCACGACGAGGCGTTCACGCTCGCCGACCGGGTCGCCGTGATGCGCGCGGGCCGCATCGTGCAGGCAGACCCGCCGCAGGAGGTGTGGCGGCGGCCCGTCGACGAGGACACCGCCCGTTTCCTGGGCTGCGGGTTGTTCCTGCCCGCGACCGTCACCGACGGCACCGTCACGTGCGATCTCGGGTCAGCTGACCTGCCATGGGCGCCGGACGGCGACGTCACGCTCGGGTTGCGGCCCAATGCGTTACGGCTGACCGGCAACGGCATCAGCGGGAAGCTGTTGCGGTCCGTGCACCGCCGCGACCACGTGCGGTTGCAGGTCCGCCTGGACGACACGGACCAGGTGGTCGACGCGGTCGCCGCCATCGCGGAGACGCCGGGCGACCGCGTACACCTGCGGTTGGATCCGGACGGGTTAGCCGTCCTTGGTCGAGACGCGGGCCAGGGCGAGTGAGTAGCCGATCACCAGGTAGCAGACGGCACGCAGGACCGCGTTGACCATCCCGTCCGTCGGCATGGGGTCGCGGATCACGTCGCCCAGGGACTCCCACGCGTCGGTCAGCAGCACCGGGTGCAGCCAGTCCAGCGCGGGGATGTTGCCGAGGATCGTGAACACGATGATCCCGCCGAGCGTGGACGCCAGCACGACCAGCGGGTGCTCGGTGGCCGCCGAGACCGCGAGCGCGACCGCCGCGACCGCCCACACCTGCACGGTCACCAGCGCGGTCAGCAACGCGATCCGGCCCAGCGAGTCCCCGAACGGCAGCACGTTGCCGGACATGGTCAGCATGCCGTCGCCGCCCAGGATCGTGAGACCGGCGACGATCGACACGACCGCGACGATCACCACCGCGAGCAGCGACAGCACGGCCACGCCGAACGCCTTCACCGCGAGCAGCCGGGCCCGCCCGACCGGCGCGAGCAGCAGCCCGCGCAGCGCACCGGTCTGCGCCTCGCCCGCGAGCGCGTCCGCCGACCACATGGCACCGAGCAGCGGGAGCATCATCGACAGCGACAGCAACAGCAGGAACACCGGCAGGATCAGCCCGTTGCCGGACACCAGCGCGGCGATGCTCTCGATGGCCCGGCCGCCGTTGCCGTTCTCGGCGGTGTTCGTGGCCACGGCCATGGCGATGGCCGCGATGATCGGCGCCACGGCGAGCACGCCGAGCGCGACCAGCGTCCGCGGTCTGCGGATCATGAACCGCAGCTCGGACCGCAGCAGCCGCCCGACGGGGGCCTTCGTCCGCTGTTCGGTGACGATGGGCGCGTCAACGGCGAGCGTCATCCGCCACCTCCTCGAAGGTGTCCACTTCGGACAGTCCGGCGCCCTGGTCGGCGGACTCGGTGAGCCGCGCGAACAGCTCCTCCAGCCCGGTCCGCTGCCTGCGCACCTCGTGCACGGCCACCCCGGCGCCCACGAGGGTCGCCACGACGTCCGGCGCCGTGGTCGCGGCCAGGTCGACCTGCACGCCGTTCGGCGCCTCCCGCGCCGGGATGCGGTTGTCCCGCAGCGCGTCCACGGCCACCTGGGTGTCCGGCGTGGACACCAGCAGCCCCGAGTCGCCGGCCTCCAGCAGCTCGGCAAGCTCCCCCTGAGCCACCACCGAACCCCGGTGCAGGACGGCCACGTGCGTGCAGGTGGCCTCCACCTCGGCCAGCAGGTGTGACGACACGAGCACGGTCGTGCCCGCCGCGTGCAGGTCGGCGATCACGGCACGCACCTCGCGCGTGCCGGCCGGGTCGAGCCCGTTCGTCGGCTCGTCCAGCACCACGAACCTGCGCGGGATCAGCAGCGCGGACGCGAGGCCCAGCCGCTGCTTCATGCCGAGCGAGTAGCCGCGGTAGCGCCGGTTCGCCGCCGCCGACAGGCCGACCCGTTCGAGGGCCTGCCCGACCGCGCGCGGGATGTCCTTCGACGCGAGCCGCGGCTCGGCGGCCGCCACCCGCAGCAGGTTCTCCCGGCCGGACAGGAACGGGTGGAAGCCCGGCCCTTCGACCAGCGCGCCCACCTCCGGCAACGCCCAGCCCGCGCCCTCCGGCATCTTGTGGCCCAGCAGCTCCACCGAGCCCGCCGTCGGCAGCACGAGGCCGAGCAGCATGCGGATGGTGGTGGTCTTGCCGGAGCCGTTCGGGCCGAGCATGCCGAGCACCGCGCCCATCGGCACGTCGAGGTCGACATGATCGACCGCGACCGTCTTCCCGTACACCTTCCGCAGGTTGCGGGTACGGGCGGCCAGGCGGGCGGGGGCCCCCGCGGCGCTCACCGCGGGGGCCTCCTCCTCCGTAGTCATGCCGGTGACGGTACTCACCTGACCGTCTTGATGGCTTCCTTGACCACCTGCTCCGGCACGGCGCCGATGGCGACCTTGCCGTCCTCGGTGATCAGGGCGGTGCCGACGCTGGTGGAGATCACGTAGCCGGTCCCGAACTCACCGTGGACCTCCTTGCCGAACGTGCCGAGGAGCGCGAACACGTCCTGGCCGTTGGGTCCGGACATGCCCTCGGCGGCGGCGAGCGCGTCCGCGGGCACCGTGCCGGTGGCCACGATGTCCCAGCCGCGGCCCACGGTCTTCAGGTCGACCTGCGACAGGAAGTCGTCGACCGACTTGCCGTCGACCTTCTCCGGCACGTCCTTCTCGGACACGGTCGCGCCGGCAGGCGGCGTGAACGTGAACAGCTCCGGGTCCTGCGCACCCGAGTCGAACTCGGTGAAGCCCACCTTCACAGCCGGGTCGGCCTGGCCGTTCGCCAGCACCTCCAGCTGCAGCGGGATCCGCAGCTCGGAGTCGACGGACACGCGGATCTCGCGCAGCAGCGTCTTCTCCGTCGGCTTCGGCGCCAGCACCAGCTGGTAGACGGGCCGGTCGGCGACCCGCGCGGTGCCGTCCACGGACACCGTCGAGTCCTGCCGCATGGCGGTCACCAGCTCCTTGGCCGCGGCCGCCGGGTCGGCGAACTTGCCCTCCATGGGCTTGTCGGCCACACCCTCCTGGTGCGGGACCTTCGTGACCGTCCGGTCGGCGGAGTTCCACACCCACACGGTGGCGCCGTCGTCGACGATCGTGGTCTCGCTGTCGCGGCCGGAGAGCGCGAGGCGGCCCTTGCCGGTGCCGTCCGACCACACCTGGATCGCGTCGCTGTCACCGCTGTCCGTCGGCATGCCGGGGATCGGCAGGCCGAGGTTGTTCTCGACGGCGACCGAGCCCGCGAGCGCCGGGATGGTCTTCGTGTCCAGCACCGACTCGACCAGTGCCTCCGCGCTGACCGGTGGCAGCGCCGGCGGTGCCTCCCCAGCACCCGCCGGCGACGCCAGCACCACCAGTCCGATCACCCCGGCGGCGGTACCCGCTGCCGCGAACGACAGCGCCGTCTTCCTGGAGTTCATTGACCCCTCCTTGTCTCGCCTGTGAACCCCAGGTTCCAACACGGTTACTGAGATGGCCCTGAGAGCGGCCCTCAACCTGAGATTCCGCTGAGATGCTCCCCCGCGCGCGAGCCAGAAGCGGGCATGCTGTGCGCATGAAGCCGCGCGTGCTGGTGGTCGACGACGAGCTGGGGGTCAGACGTGCGTTGCAGCGCGGGCTGGGGGCGGAGGGCATGGACGTCGTCACCGCCGCCGACGGCCCGTCCGCGCTGGACATCGCGCGCACCGGCGCGTTCGACGTGATCCTCCTGGACATCATGCTGCCCGGCCTGTCCGGCTACCGGGTGCTCCAGGCGCTGCGGGCCGAGGGCGTCACCACGCCCGTCCTGCTGGTGTCGGCGAAGGACGGCGAGATCGACCAGGCCGACGGGCTCGACCTCGGCGCCGACGGGTACGTCGTGAAGCCGTTCTCGTTCGTCGTGCTGGTCGCGCAGGTCAGGGCCGTGCTGCGGCGCGGGCAGGCCGAGGGCGCCGAGCGGCGGCTCAAGGTCGGCGAGCTGATCGTGGACCGGGCCGTGCGCGAGGTGCGGTTCGCCGGTGAGCTGGTGCCGCTGTCACCGCGCGAGTTCGCCGTGCTGGAGGTGCTGGTCAGCCGCGCGGGTGCGGTCGTGACCAAGGACGAGCTGCTCAGGACCGTGTGGGGCGACGAGCTGGCCGCCACCCGCAACGCCGTCGAGGTGTACGTCGGCTACCTGCGGCGCAAGTTGGACGCGGCCGGCGCCGGTGGCATCGTGCGTACCGTGCGCGGTCACGGTTACCTGGCGTCCTCCTCCGAGCTGGACGCCGTCCTGGAGCCCAAGGCCAGGTGAGCGGGGTCCTGGGCCGCGTGGTCGGCCGGCTGTGGTTGCGGCGGTCGCTGCGGTTCCGGATCACCACCGTGGGCACGGCCGTCACGCTCGTCGTGTTCCTGACGCTCGCGCTCGTCACCAGCAGGCTGATCGGCCCGCTGCTGGTCACCGCCGCCGACGAGCAGCTGCGGCCAATCCTGACCGCCGCGCTCGCCGACGTGCGTGCCGGGCAGCCCGCCGACGCCGGACCGGTCGGCATGGAGGCCCGGGTGCTCGACACCGCGGGTGTGCCCGTCGACGGCGGCGACCCGCCGCCGCTGTCACCGGGTGAGCTGCGGGACCTGAAGGCGGGCACGCCCGTCCTGCGGCTCTCGGAGGACCCGCCGCGCCGCTGGCTCGGCACGGTCGTGAGCGCGCCGGACGGGTCGCAGCGGCTCGTCGTCGTCGGGACGATCCTCACCGGGTACTGGGCCGCGCAGCACCGCGCGTTCGACTGGCTGGTGGTGGCCGCGCTGATCGGGTCGGCGGCGGGCGGCATCGCGACGTGGTTCTCCGTGCGGTCGGCGCTGCGGCCGGTGGAGCGAATGCGGGCCGCCGCGGCGGAGCTCCCGGCCGGGCGGCGGCTGCCGCTGCCCAGCGCGCACGACGAGCTGCGGTCGCTGGCCGCGGCGCTGAACGCGCTGCTGGCACGGCGTGACGAGGCGTCCGCGCGGCTGCGCAGGTTCACCGGGGACGCCGCGCACGAGCTGCGCTCGCCGGTGGCGTCGATCCGGGTGCAGGCCGAGGTGGCCGTCGCGAACCCGGACCCGGAGCTGTCGCAGGAGGTGCTCGCGGACGTGGTGGTCGAGTCGGAGCGGCTGTCGACCCTGGTCGACGGGCTGCTCGCGCTCGCTCGGTCGGACGCGGGCGAGTGGCCCGCCGCGATGCCGGTGGACGTGGTCGCCGCCGCACGCGCGGCGATCGACCGGCTGCCGCCCGGTGGCCCCGTCGTCGGCACGCACCTCGCGCCAGGGGCGTGCTGGGTGGAGGCCGCGCCCGCCGAGGTCGACCTGGTGCTGGACAACCTGCTGCGCAACGCGGCCCGGCACGCCCGCGCCCGGATCACGGTGACCGTGCTGTCCCGGGCGCACACGGTGTGGCTGGTGGTCGACGACGACGGGCACGGCATCGCACCGGAGCACAGGGAGAAGGTGTTCGACCGGTTCTACCGGGTGCAGGACGACCGGTCCCGCGACTCCGGCGGCGCCGGGCTCGGGCTGGCGCTGGTCGCGGAGGTCGTGCGGCGCCGGGGCGGCGCGGTGAAGGTGACCGAGTCGCCGGAGGGCGGCGCCCGGTTCCAGGTGCGGTGGCGGGCGCTGACGTGATCCTGCGGACGACGGCGTTGGCCGACGACGTGCCGCAGCGGGTCGCGTCGGCGGCGCTGCCTGCCTTCGTCGACGAGTTTCCCCTGCTGGGCGGCCGTTTCCGGCCCGTGTACGCGGACGTGGACGGGTGGGCGGCGGTGGCCGTGCGCGGCTGGCGGGCGTGCCGGCTGGACGTCCGGCTGACGCCGACCCCGGCGGGGACGCTGGTGACGTGCTCGGCGTCGTGGCGCGCGGTCGGCGGGATGGTCGCGCACCGGTCACGGGTGCTGGCGGCGCTGACGTCGCTGGCGGCGGACGTGCGGGAGCGGGCGCTGGCGCTGGCGGACGCGCCTGTCGTGGTGGGGACGGCCATCGTGCGGGACGGTCGTCTGCTGGCGCAGCAGCGGGCGTACCCGGCGGAGGCGGCGGGGCTGTGGGAGCTGCCGGGCGGGCGGGTCGAGCCCGGCGAGTCCGATGTGGACGCCGTGGCGCGGGAGTGCGCCGAGGAGCTGGGCGTGGAGGTCGCGGTCGGCGCACCCGTCGGACCGGACGTGGCGCTGCCGAACGGGATGCTGCTGCGGATCCACCGCGCCACCATCGTCGGTGACGCGAAGCCGCACCCGCACGACCACGCCGACCTGCGGTGGCTCAAACCCGGGCAGTTCGGCTCGGTGCCGTGGCTGCCAGCGGACCGGGTGCTGCTGCCCGCGCTCCGCCGCCTGCTGCGCAGGATGCCGTGAAAGACGCTTTCGGGACGTTTGAACGTCCCGAAAGCGACTCTCATGGCGTTCAGGCCACTCCTGCCAGGCGGAGCACGGTGCTCAGCCGGTGGGCGCCTCGTTCGGCGGCTCGGGCGCCGCCCACCGCGCGGATGCGGTCCAGCTCCGCCGGGTCGGCCAGCAGTTGACGGGTGCGTTCGCGGACCGGCCGCAGCTCCTCGACCACCGCCTCCGCGACCGCGTCCTTCACCTCGCCGTACGTCGAGTAGCCGCCCACCACCTCGCGGGGTGACTTGCCGAGGCAGCCGCCGAGGATCTCCAGCAGGTTCGCGAGGCCCGGCTGCTCGTCCGGCCGGTACTCCAGCCTGCCGAGGCTGTCGGTCACCGCGCGTTTCACCTTGCGGCGCAACAGGTCCGGCTCGTCCATGACGAACAGGACGCCCGCCGCGTCGCGGGCCGACTTGTCCATCTTGCGCGTGGGGTCGGTCAGGTCCTTGATCCGTGCGCCCGCGGGCGGGGTGGTCGCCCTCGGCACCACGAACGCCTCGCCGTACGTGCTGTTGAACCGCCTGGCCAGCACCCGCGCCAGCTCCACGTGCTGTGCCTGGTCCTCGCCGACCGGCACGTCGTCGGCGCCCTGCAGCAGGATGTCGGCGGCCATCAGCACCGGGTAGGTGAACAGGCCGACGCGGACCGGGGTGCCCTCGTGGGTGCGGTCGGTGCTCTTCTCCTTGAACTGGGTCATCCGCGCCGCCTCCCCGAACGCGCACGCGCACTCCAGCACCCACGTCAGCGGTCCCAGCTGCGGCAGCAGGTCGGACTGCACGAACACGGTGTCCGGTTCGATCCCGGACGCGATGAGGACGGCGAGCATCTCGCTCGTGCGGGACCGCAGCTTCTGCGGGTGGTACGGCGTGGTCATGCCGTGCAGGTCGGACACGAAGAACAGGTCGTCCGGCCCGCCCTCCCGCGCCCAGCGGCGGACCGCCCCCAGGTAGTTGCCGACGTGGACGTGCCCGGACGGGGTGATGCCGGAAAGGCGGGTCATCTGACGCTCTCCTCAGAGGTCGGGGCCGACCCGCCCGGGCCCCCTGGAAAGCAGAAAGGCCGCCCGGTCGGGCGGCCTGTGGTCAACGCAACAGGAACTCGGCCGCCGTCAGGCGGCCCACCACATGGTGGTGACGTTGCGCATGCGCCGAGTATAGGTCACTACGCGGCCTTCCTGGCGACCTTCACCTTGGCGCGCTTGAGAGCGAGCACAGGACACTTCTTGCAGCGCGACTTCGACCGGCAGCACTTCTTCTTGACCTTGCCGGCCTTCGTCCACTTCCGCACGTAGTCCGCGGGCGACTTCGGCTTGCCCAACTCGACTCCCACTCGACGGCCAACCGACTGAGGTTAAGCTAACCTTTCCCCGGGGCGCCATTCAGGGCGGCTATCCTCGACCACGCGCGCACTCGCGTGCAGCCAATGACGCCAGACCATGAATCAGGAGCACGCGCGTGCCCGCCACCGACACGATCACGCCCGCGATCGCCAGGACCGACCTCCGCAACGTCGCGATCGTCGCGCACGTCGACCACGGCAAGACCACGCTCGTCGACGCGATGCTCCGCCAGACCGGCGCCTTCTCCGCCCGCACGGAACCGGTCGACCGGGTCATGGACTCCGGCGACCTGGAACGCGAGAAGGGCATCACGATCCTCGCGAAGAACACCGCCGTGCACCGCGAGACGCCGGACGGGCCGGTCACCATCAACGTGATCGACACCCCCGGCCACGCGGACTTCGGCGGCGAGGTCGAGCGCGGGCTGTCGATGGTGGACGGTGTCGTGCTGCTGGTCGACGCGAGCGAGGGCCCGCTGCCGCAGACCCGCTTCGTGCTGCGCAAGACGCTCGCCGCGGGCCTGCCCGTCGTGCTCGTGGTGAACAAGGTGGACCGGCCCGACGCGCGCATCGAGGAGGTCGTGTCCGAGACGCACGACCTGCTGCTCGACCTCGCGACCGAGCTGGACACCATCGACACCAACATCCTCGACCTGCCGGTCGTCTACGCCTCCGCCCGCGCGGGCCGCGCGTCGCTGACCGCCCCGGCCGACGGCGACCTGCCCGACAGCGAGAACCTCGACCCGCTGTTCGACGTGCTGCTCGAGCACGTGCCGCCGCCGTCGGGCGACCCGAAGGCGCCGCTGCGTGCCCTGGTCACCAACCTCGACGCGTCCAGCTTCCTCGGCCGCATCGCGCTGTGCCGGGTCCATGCGGGCACCATCAGCAAGGGCCAGCAGGTCGCGTGGTGCCGCGCGGACGGCAGCGTGACCACCGTCAAGATCACCGAGCTGCTGCTCACGCAGGCCCTGGAGCGGGTCCCGGCCGCGAGCGCCGAGGTGGGCGACATCGTCGCGATCGCGGGCATCCCGGAGATCACCATCGGCGACACGCTCGCCGACCCGGCCGACCCGGAGCCGCTGCCGCGCATCCACGTCGACGAGCCGGCCATCTCGGTCACCATCGGCGTGAACAACTCGCCGCTCGCCGGTCGCGGCGGCGGCTCGAAGCTGACCGCACGCCTGGTCAAGGCCCGCCTCGACAGCGAACTGGTCGGCAACGTGTCCGTGCGGGTCCTGCCGACCGAGCGGCCTGACGCCTGGGAGGTGCAGGGCCGAGGCGAGCTGGCGCTCGCGATCCTCGTGGAGACCATGCGCCGCGAGGGCTTCGAGCTGACCGTCGGCCGCCCCGAGGTGGTCACCCGCACGGTCGACGGGCAGCTGTGCGAGCCGTTCGAGCGGCTCACCGTCGACGCGCCCGAGGAGCACCTCGGTGCGATCACCCAGCTGCTCGCCGGCCGCAAGGGCCGTCTCGAGCACATGGGCGGGCACGGCACCGGGCGCGTGAAGGTCGAGTACGTCGTGCCGTCGCGTGGCCTGATCGGCTTCCGCACCGACTTCCTCACCGAGACCCGCGGCACCGGCATCGCGAACGCGATCTTCGAGGGCTACTTCCCGTGGGCGGGCCAGATCCGCGGCCGCCACTCGGGTTCGCTGGTCGCCGACCGGTCCGGCTCGGTCACCAGCTACGCGATGATCCAGCTGGCCGACCGCGGCACGTTCTTCGTCGAGCCCGGCGCGGACGTGTACGAGGGCATGGTCGTCGGCGAGAACCCGCGCGCCGAGGACCTGGACGTCAACGTCACCAGGGAGAAGAAGCTCACCAACATGCGCTCCTCCACCGGTGACGAGCTGGAGCGGCTCGCCCGCCCGCGCAAGCTGGCGCTGGAGGAGGCGCTCGAGTTCTGCGCCACCGACGAGTGCGTCGAGGTCGCGCCGGACGTCGTGCGGATCCGCAAGGTCATCCTCGACAGCACGCGGCGCGGCAGGGCCAAGGCCCGGGAGAAGTCCCGCGGCTAGTGGGGTGTCCACCAATGTTGATGGGTTTATCGGTGGATCCAGGTTTCCGCTGGCAAGGCGCCGATCCTCCCTCGTACTGGGTGTACTTGGGTGGATCGGCAACGCCGCCAGCGGGAAGCTGGGCCGCCGAGAAACCCGGCGAACGTTGGTGGACACCCCACTAGCCCACTCCGGTGACGGGGGCAGGAACCCGGTGGCCACCTGACGCGTCGATTCGGGAGGATGGCAGGGTTCCGGGGTGGGGAGGTGAGGCTGTTGCGGAAGGCGCTGCTCGCGTTCGTCACGCTTGCCTCCCTGGTCGCCGCCGCGGGCTGCACCCCCGAGCCCAGGCGGGTGGACGGCCCGATCTCCTCACCCGTGAACACCCCGACGGACACGGGCGAGGTCGTGGTGGGGGTCGACACGATCGCCGGCGGCTACAACCCGCACAACTTCGCCGACCAGTCCGCCATCACCACGGCGCTGTCGACGCTGCTGCTGCCGTCGGTGTTCCGGCCCGGCCCGGACGGCACGCCCCGCCTCGACCGGACGCTGATGATCTCGGCCACCGTCACCAGGACGGAGCCCTACACCGTCACCTACCAGATCCGGGCCGACGCGTCCTGGTCCGACGCCGCGCCGGTGGCCGCCGAGGACTTCGTCTACCTGCGGGACCAGATGACGAGCCAGCCCGGCGTGGTGGACTCGGCCGGCTACCGGCTGATCTCCGACATCACCGCCCGCGACGCGGGCAAGGTCGTCGAGGTCACGTTCAGCAAGCCCTACCCCGGGTGGCGCACGCTGTTCGACAACCTGCTGCCCGCGCACATCCTCAAGGACGCGCCCGGCGGCTGGAACGGCGCGCTGCAGGCGAACTTCCCGGCCGCCGCGGGTCCGTTCACGGTCAAGACGCTGGACAACGACCGCGGCGAGGTCGTGCTGGAGCGCAACGACCGGTACTGGGAGCAGCCCGCGACGCTCGACCGGATCGTGCTGCGCCGCACGGAACAGGACACGCTGGTCGACGCGCTGGAGCAGGGCCACGACCAGATGGCGCTGGTGCGCACCGACTCGATCGGCGCCAAGACCATCGCCGACCTCGCTCCCGAGGTCACCACGTCCACGGTGCCACGGCCGTCCGTGACGACCGTCTACCTGCGGCCGTCGCAGCAGCTCACGGACCTGCCGGTGCGCCAGGCGCTGGTCGCCATGCTGGACCGCGCGCAGCTGGTCACCGTCGGCACCGGCAACGGCCCGGCCGCGAAGCTGGTCGCCGGCGCCCAGGTGCTCGCGCCGACCGCGCCCGGCTACCGGGCGACCAGGCCGGTAGCCGCGGCCACCACCGCGCAGGCCCTGCTGACCGGCGCCGGGTACACGAGGACCAGCGCGGGCTGGGCCCGTGACGGCAGGCCGCTCGAGCTGGTCATCGGCGCCGCCGAGGAACGGCCTGCCGAGGTGCGGATCGCGAAGGACGTGCAGCGCCAGCTCGCGGCGGGCGGGGTGACCGCCGAGGTCGTCGAGCTGCCCGGACGCGAGCTCTACCAGCGGCTCTACGCGTCCGGCGGCGCCGACACCGGCGCGGTGGTCGACATCGCCGTCACCTCGCGGCCGACGGGCGGCGACCCGGCCACCATGCTGGCCACCGACTTCGGCTGCGACACCACCGCCACCCAGCCGCGGCCGGTCAACCCGGCCGGGTACTGCGACCCGGCGATCCAGCCCACCATCGAGGCGGCGCTCACCGGTTCACTCTCCGTGAGCGAAGCGTTGACCTCGGTCGAACCGGCCCTCTGGCGGGCGTCGATCGCGATCCCGCTCTACCAGGAGGCCGACGTGCTGGCCGTCCGCGGCGAGCTGTCGGGCGTCTCGGCGGGCGCGGGGTTCGCCGGGCCGTTTGCCGGCGCGGCATTCTGGAAGCGTTCCCCGAGTTAACCGAAAGCGACCCGGTTACGGCGCTGTCACATTTGCCGCACACACTGTTCCCGGATTTACCAGTTTCCCGTTCCCGTTTCAGGCGAGACGATCGGTTCCCAGGTGGACATCGCCGTGTTACCGGGGTTTTAGGCCGCAACCCCCCGTTGGTCGGTTACCAGTCACGATTTTCAGCGCGCGGTAATCGACAGATCGCGTGCCGCCACCACCGTGTCACCCTTTGGTCACGATCAAGGCCAATCCCGTGACGGGACCAGGTGGAGTTCCTACCGTCCTGCAACGGTGCGTCGGCGACAGGGCTCCGACGCGTCACAAGATCGACATGACTCGTGGTCCGCACATAGCACAAGAGGCGACCGCGCGGCTGCACGGTGCATCCCCGACCTGGCCCCCGCCGCGCGGTACCCACCGGCTCCGTGCACGATGTGTCACGACAACACCGGGCGCACGCTCGTCGAGTGCGTGCTCGCTCATGGAGGAACTATCTTGATGAGGAAACAAGCGTGGCTCCGGTCCGCGGCCGGCCTCACGGCTGCCGCGCTGGTGCTCACGGCCTGCTCTCAGAAGTCGAACGAGGGCTCCGGTGACACCGGTGGCGACAACTCCGCCCCGTCCGCGGGCTGGCCGGAGACGCCCGAGGTCGAGATCAAGGAAGGCAAGCCGGGCGGCACGTTCCGCTTCGGCATCACCGAGCCGACCGCGATCGACCCCTACAACGCCCAGGAGTCCGAAGGTCTGCTGGTCACCAAGTACCTGTTCACGGGCCTGACCCAGGTCGAGCCCGATGGCGAGGTCGTGCCCGGTGTCGCCGAAAAGTGGGAGCCGAACGACGACTGCAGCGAGTGGACCTTCGAGCTGAAGACGGGCACGAAGTTCCACAACGGTGAAGAGGTCAACTCCGAGTCGTTCAAGCGCGGCTGGGAGCGGGTCTCCGCCAAGGGGTCGGCCTCCGAGGTGGCCTACCACCTGACCGGCATCGAGGGCTTCGCCGAGATGCAGGCCGGCACCGCGAACGCGCTCTCCGGCGTGGACGCCTCCGACCCGGCCAAGCTCACGGTGAAGCTGACCGACCCGAACTGCGAGTGGTTCCTCCGGACGGTCCACCCGGTGTTCAGCCCGGTGCCGTCGACCGCAGGCGCCCCGGCCACCAACACCGCCTACGTCGAGGCCCCCATCGGCAACGGCCCGTTCATGATGGACGGCAAGTGGGAGCACGACCGCGGCATCAAGCTCAAGCGGTACGAGGACTACTCGATCGGCCACAAGGCATACCTGGACGCCGTTGAGATCACGATCACGGCGAACGGCGCCGACGACGAGTACGCCGGTTACCAGAACGGCACCTTCGACTGGGCGCGCATGCCGACCCCGGTCCTGGAGCAGGCCCGTGCGACCTACGAGCCGCAGGACCAGTGGATCACCAAGAACACCAACGGCATGAACTACCTGCTGGTGATGGGTACGCAGAAGCCGCTCGACAACGCGAAGGCCCGCAAGGCCCTCTCGATGGCGATCGACCGCAACGCGATCATCAACGGTGTGTTCAAGGGCTCGCAGACCCCGGCCAGCTCGTTCGTGCCGCCGGTGTTCCCGGACGCCTTCCAGGAGGGCGTCTGCGAGGCGTGCGTCTTCAACCTCGACGAGGCCAAGAAGCTCGCCAAGGAGGCGGGCCTGACCGAGGGCACCGAGCTGAACTTCCAGTTCAACGTCGACGCGGGTCACGAGGAGTGGACCGCGGCGGTCAAGGACCAGCTCGAGACCAACCTGGGCCTGAAGGTCAACCTGTCCGGTGTCCAGTTCCCCGACCTGCTGAACAACGAGCAGCAGCCGGGTGCCAGCGGCATCTACCGCGCCGCGTGGGGTGCCGACTACCCGACGCCGTCGAACTACCTGCAGCCGCTGCTGTCGACCGAGGCCATCGGTGCCGGCCCGACCGAGCCGACCACCGGTGACAACCGTGGCCGCTACAGCAACGAGAAGTTCGACACCCTCATCAAGGAGGGTCTCGCGTCGAAGGACGAGGCCGAGCGGACCAAGAAGTTCCAGGAGGCCGAGAAGATCGCCATCGGTGAGGACCAGGCGCTGATCCCGCTGTGGAACCGCACCCAGCACCGTCTGGCGAACACCACGAAGTTCATCAACCTTCGGATGGACTTCAGCGAGAACCCTGACCTCTACGAGATCAGCATCAAGTAACTGAATAACCTGGGTGGCCGTGGTCTGTGTACACAGACCACGGCCACCATCGGGTTGGGACCTCGATTCCAACCGGGACGAGGTTTCGACGCAACGCTGAAGAAAGCCGGCGCTAACCTATGGGGAAGTTCGTAATCCGCAGGCTCGCCCAGGCCATCATGGTCGTGATCGCGGCGACGATCCTGCTGTTCATCGGCCTTTTCGTGCTCGGGGACCCGTTCGCCTCCAGTGGCGACAAGGTGGTGCCGCCCGAGACACAGGCGATCCTTCGCGAGAAGTTCGGCATGGACCAGTCCCTGCCGATGCAGTACCTGACCTACCTGGCGAACCTGGTGACCGGTGACCTGGGCATCGATCTCAACCAGCGTCGCCCGGTGGCCGACATGATCGGCGCGGCCCTGCCGAACACCGCGCGGCTGGCGCTGGTAGCGATCATCATCGACGTCATCATCGGCGTGGTCGCCGGCATCATCGCCGCCGTCTGGCGCTACTCGTTCTGGGACGTCCTGGTCACCATCCTGACCACGCTCACCATCGGTGTGCCGACCTTCGTGATCGGCGTCTGGCTGCGGCAGACCGTGACCGGTGAGCTGTTCTTCCCCCAGGTCCCGCGTCCGTTCACGGAAGTGGTGCCGTGGTACACGGAAGTGCTGCTCCCCGCCATGACGCTCGCGATCGTCGACGCGGCGTTCATCGCGCGGCTGATGCGTGGCTCCATGCTCGAGGTACTTCGCATGGACTACATCCGCACCGCCCGCGCCAAGGGCCTCGGTGAGCGCACCGTGATCATGAAGCACGCCTTCCGCAACTCGATCATCCCCGTGGTCACCTACGTCGGCATCAGCATCGGCATCCTGCTCGGCGGCGCGATCATCACCGAGACGTTGTTCCAGTACAACGGGGTCGGGTACCTGCTGTACAGGTCGATCCTGCAGAACAACAACCCGGTGATCATGGCGATCGTGACGTTCGCCGTGCTCATCTACGTGACGCTCAGCATGATCGTCGACATCTTGTACGCATACTTGGATCCACGGATCAGGCTGAGCTGAGGCGGAGCGGACATGACCACCACACCTGACCCGGCCACGGCGGCACAGGCCGTGTTCGTCGAGGCGCCCGAGCACGCGGGCCCCGACGAGGCACCCGAGCCACAGAAGCAGGCCAAGCAGAAGTCCCACGGGCAGTTCGCCGACATGTGGCGGCGCTTCCGGCGCAACAAGCTCGCGCTGGCCGGCCTCGTCGTCGTCGCGATCCTGATCGTCATCGCGTTGCTGCAGCCGTTCATCTCGCCGTACGACCCGTACGACCAGAACCTGCTGAACACGCTGGCCCCGCCCGGCGGCGACCACCTCATGGGCACCGACGCGCTCGGCCGTGACCTGTTCTCCGGTCTGCTGTACGGCCTGCGGCTCGCGCTGCTCGTCGGCCTGCTGACGATGCTCGGTGCGATGATCCTGGGCACCACGCTCGGCGCGCTCGCCGGTTTCCGCGGCAAGATCGCCGACGCGCTCGTGATGCGGGCCACCGACATCTTCCTGGCGTTCCCGTTCCTCATCGGCGCGATCCTCGTGGTCCGCACGTTCGGCACAGGTGTGTTCCAGGTGATCATCGCGCTGGTGATCCTCGGCTGGCCGACCGCGGCCCGGCTGATGCGCGGCCAGATGCTCGCGCTGCGGGAGGCGGAGTACGTCGAGGCGGCCCGTTCGATCGGCGCGTCCGACTGGCGGATCGTGACCCGGCACATCCTGCCGAACGCGATCCAGCCGGTGTTCATCTACTCGTTCACCAGCATCGGCATCGCGGTGGTCGCCATGGCTTCGCTCGCGTACCTCGGCGTCGGCGTCCCGCCGGACACGCCCGAGTGGGGCCGGATGATCAACATGGGCATCGAGCAGGTGCGGGTCGAGGGCAAGGACTTCCTCTGGATGTTCCCCAGCGGAGCCATCTGCCTGACCACCCTCGTGTTCGCGTTCGTGGCCGACGGCCTGCGCGACGCGCTGGACCCGAAGCTGCGATAGACCGCCACAAGCAAGGAGAACCACCCAGATGACCGGCGCAGCCGACATCGACCTCGACGGGCCACCAGCCCCGCTGCTCGAGGTACGTGACCTGCGGGTCCACTTCAAGACCGACTACGGCATGGTGAAGGCGGTCGACGGCGTCTCGTGGAGCGTGAGCGAGGGCGAGACGCTCGCGATCGTCGGCGAGTCCGGCTCCGGCAAGTCCGTGTCCGCGATGACGATCCTCGGCCTGGTGCCCTCGCCTCCGGCGACCTTCCCGTCCGGCGACATCTTCCTGCGTGGCCGGTCGCTGCTGAAGATGCCGGAGAAGCAGCAGCGCAAGCTGCGGGGCAGCCAGATCGCGATGATCTTCCAGGACCCGCTGACCGCGCTGAACCCGGTGTTCCGGGTCGGTGACCAGATCGCCGAGATGGTCCGCACCCACCAGGACGTGTCCAAGCACACCGCGAAGAAGCGGGCGCTGGACCTGCTCGGTGAGGTCGGCATCCCGAACCCGAAGGTGCGGATCAACCAGTACCCGCACGAGTTCTCGGGCGGTATGCGCCAGCGCGCGATGATCGCGATGGCGCTGGCCAACGACCCGCACGTGCTGCTGGCGGACGAGCCGACCACCGCGCTCGACGTGACGGTGCAGGCGCAGATCATGGCGCTGCTGCAGAAGCTGCAGGAGGACCGCAACACCGCGATCGTGCTGATCACGCACGACCTCGGCGTGGTGGCGTCCTACGCCGACCGCATCAACGTCATGTACGCGGGCAAGATCGTCGAGTCCGGCACCGCGGACGAGATCTTCTACTCGCCCCGGCACGCCTACACCTACGGTCTGCTGTCCTCGCTGCCGAGGATGGACCAGAGCCGTCAGGCCCGCCTGCAGCCGATCAAGGGCATCCCGCCGTCACTGGCGAAGGTGCCGCAGGGCTGCCCGTTCCACCCCCGCTGCGCGTTCGCGACGGACGCCTGCCTGCCGCAGGTGCCCGCGCTGGAGCCGGTGGACGGACAGCAGCACCTCGCGGCGTGCGTGCACAGTGACCGTGTGGCGATCGCCTACGACGAGAGGGTGGGAGCCAAGTGACCCAGGCGTCCTCGCAGGGTGGGCTCGGCACCGCCGAGGCCCAGCAGCAGCCGATGCTCGAGGTGAGCAACCTCGTCAAGCACTTCCCCATCCGCTCCGGCGTGTTCTTCAAGCGGACGATCGGCCAGGTCAAGGCCGTCGACGGGGTCGACCTGAACGTCTACCGCGGGCAGACGGTGGCGCTGGTCGGCGAGTCCGGCTGCGGCAAGTCGACGACCGCGCGGGCGATCCTGCGTCTGCTCGAGCCCACGTCCGGCAAGGTCGTGCTCGACGGCGTCGACGTGACGGGGCTGGGCAAGACCGAGCTGCGCAAGGCCCGCCGCGACATGCAGATCGTGTTCCAGGACCCGTACGCGTCGCTGAACCCGCGCATGACGATCCGGCAGATCCTGTCCGAGAAGTACCAGCTGCTCGGGCAGGAGGCGAGCCGCAAGACCATCAGCGACCTGCTGGACACGGTCGGTCTCGCCGAGGAGTACGCGGACCGCTACCCGCACGAGTTCTCCGGTGGTCAGCGCCAGCGCGTCGGCATCGCCCGCGCGATCGCGATGAACCCCAAGTTCATCGTGCTGGACGAGCCGGTGTCGGCGCTGGACGTGTCGATCCAGGCCCAGATCGTGAACCTGCTGGAGGACCTGCAGGACGAGCTGGGGCTGACGTACCTGTTCATCGCGCACGACCTGTCCGTGGTCCGGCACATCGCCGACCGGGTCGCCGTGATGTACCTGGGCAACGTGGTGGAGATCGCCAACCGGGACGACCTGTTCGACCGGCCGTACCACCCCTACACCCAGGCGCTCATCTCGGCGGTGCCGATCCCGGACCCGAAGCTGGAGCGGCAGCGCGAGCGCATCGTGCTGCGCGGTGACGTGCCGAACCCGGCCAACCCGCCGTCGGGCTGCCGGTTCCGCACCCGTTGCTGGAAGTTCGAGCAGCTGGCCGAGTCCGACCAGCGCCGTTGCATCGAGGAGCCGCCCCCGCTGTACGACGTGGGCGCCGGCGCCGGCGCCGGCCACCAGGCCTCGTGCCACTTCGCGTCTCTCCGCGAGGTCGTGCGCGCCTGACGCGCTTGTCAGAAGGCGCGTCCGGGACTCGCACGACGTCCCGGACGCGCCTTCTGTGTGTTCCATGAGGGGGGCGAATGGTCACGTTCCTCGTGCGCCGGTTCGCACGCATGATCTTCGTCCTGGTCGTGACCACCTTCGGCGCGCTCGTCGCGGTGACCGAGTGGGGCGACCCGTTCAAGATTATCGGCGACCGGATGCAGACGCCCGAGGCGCGGGCGATGCTGAACGAGACGTTCGGCCTCGACCAGCCGCTGGTCGTCCGCTACCTGCGGTTCGTGGGCAACCTCGCCACCGGTGACCTCGGCATCGACTTCGAACGAAGACGCCCGGTGTTCGACCAGCTCGCCGCCGCGGCGCCCAACACGTTCCGGCTGGCCCTCGCCGCGCTGGCGATCCAGGTGGTCTTCGGCGTCACCCTCGGCATCGTCGCCGCCTGGCTGCACCGCTCGTTCACCGACATGGTGATCACCGCCGCCGCGATCGTGATCACGATCGTCCCGCTGTTCGTGCTCGGCGTCGTGCTGCGGCACACGCTGTCCGGCGTCTCCGTGTTCGGCTGGGAGGCGTTCCCGCTCATACCGCGGTCCATCGGCATCGAGACCAGCTGGCTGCAGGACCTGTTCCTGCCCGCGATCACGCTGGGGGTCGGCGCGCTCGCGTACACCGTCGGGTTGGCGCGGGGGTCGATGCTGGAGGCGCTGGGCGCCGACTACGTCCGCACGGCCCGTGCCAAGGGCCTCACCGAACGCAAGATCGTCTTCAAGCACGCGGCACGCAACGCCATGATCCCCGTCGCCGAGCTGTCGGCGATGCAGCTCGGCGCGCTGATGGGCGGCTCGGTCATGATCGAGGCGATCTTCCAGTACCCGGGCCTCGGCTACCTGTTCGTGCGGTCGATGAACGAGAACAACCACCCGGTCATGCTCGCCATCACCCTGTACTCCGTCGCGGCGTTCGTGGTCGTGCTGATGCTCGCCGACGTCGTGACCGCCTGGCTCGACCCACGCATCCGGACCGGGGACTAGACATGGGCAAGTTCCTGCTACGCAGAGTCGCGAACGCCGTGTTCGTGGTCCTCGTGACGACGTTCGGCGCGCTGGTGGCGGTCACCGAGTGGGGCGACCCGTTCCGGATGATCGGGCCACGCATGCAGACGCCCGAGGCGCGGGCGATGCTCAACGAGACGTTCGGCCTCGACAAGCCGCTGTTCGTCCGCTACCTCGTCTACGTCGGCAACCTGTTCTCGGGCGACCTCGGCATCGACTTCGAGCGCAGGCGGCCGGTGATCGACCTGCTCGCCGAGGCCGCGCCGAACTCGCTGCGGCTCGCGCTCGTCGCGCTCGCCATCCAGGTCGTCGTCGGGGTGTCGCTGGGGATCGTCGCGGCCCGGCTGCGGCACTCGTTCGTCGACACGACGATCACGTTCGCGGCGATCACGATCACCGTGCTCCCGCTGTTCGTGCTCGGTGTGTGGATCCGCGACGCGTTCTCCGGCCGGTCGATCTTCGGCTGGGAGGCGTTCCCGCTGATCCCCCGCTCCATCGGCATCGAGACGACGTGGCTGCAGGAGCTGATCCTCCCCGCGATCACGCTGGGGGTCGGCGCGCTCGCGTTCACCGTGGTGCTCGCCCGCGGCGCGATGATCGAGGTGCTCGACGCCGACTACATCCGCACCGCACGGGCCAAGGGGCTCACCGAACGCAGGGTCCTGTTCAAGCACGCGGCCCGCAACGCCATGATCCCGGTGGCCGAGCTGTCGGCCGTGCAGCTCGGCGCGCTGATGGGCGGCACGATCCTCGTCGAGGCGATCTTCCAGTACAACGGCCTGGGCTACCTGTTCGTGCGCAGCATGAACGAGAACAACCACCCGGTCATGCTCGCCGTCACCGTGTACTCGGTCGCCTTGTTCGTGATCGTCCTGATGCTCGCCGATATCCTGACCGCCTGGCTGGACCCACGGATACGGACCTTTGACTGATGACCCTCTCAACAGCGCCGCGACTCCTGCTCGTGCACGCGCACCCCGACGACGAGAGCCTGTGGACGGGCGGCACCATCGCCCGGTACGCGGCCGCCGGTGCGCAGGTCACGCTGGTCACGTGCACCCTCGGTGAGGAGGGGGAGATCATCCCGGCGAGCCTGCGGGGCCTGGCCGCCGACGCCGCCGACCAGCTCGGCGGGTACCGCATCGGCGAGCTGCGGGCCGCGTGCGCCGCCCTGGGCGTCTCCGACCACCGCTGGCTCGGCGGTGTGGGCCGCTGGCGCGACTCCGGCATGGCAGGCGTCGGCTCGAACGCCCACCCGCGTGCGTTCGCGGGCGGTGACCTGGCCGAACAGGCCGCGGCGCTGGCCGACGTGCTCGCCGACGTGCGCCCGCAGGTCGTGGTGACCTACGGCCCGGACGGCGGCTACGGCCACCCCGACCACATCCGCGCCCACGAGGTCACCATGGCCGCGTGCGGGCCCGAGGTCGACCGGGTGTTCTACGCGGTCACGTCGCGGCGGGCCACCGACGAGGGCGTCGCCGCGCTCGCCGACCGCGAGGGGCTGCCGTTCCGGCTGCCCGAGCCGGGCGAGCTGCCGGTGACCGACGACGCGCGGATCACCACCACGATCGACACCTCGGACGTGCTGTCGGTCAAGGTCGAGGCGCTGGCCGCCCACTCGACGCAGGTCAGCGTGTGGCAGGGCGCCGACGGCGCGCAGGCGTACGCGCTGTCCAACGGCATCGCGCAGCCACTGCCGCCCGCCGAGTTCTACCTGCTCGGCCGCGGCGACGGGGACGGGGCGGACACCGACCTGTTCGGCGGGCTCGCGTGACGGTCAGGAACTGGCTGACGCTCGCTGTACTGGTGGTGGACGCCGTCGTCCTCGCGGTGCTGGAGCTGCTGTTCCTGCCGTTGCGGCTCGACGGCTACGTGCTGCCGTACGCGCTGGGCGGAGTGCCGGTGCCGGCGAGCGCGATCGTCGCCGCGCTGACCACCCCGTGGCTCGTCTCAGTCGCTGGGAAACTTTCGCCGAAACTGCTGGTGGCGGCGGCTCCGCTGCTCGCGTGGATTATCGTCGTGGGGGTGTTCGGGATGTTCGGACCAGGCGGTGACCTGGTGCTGATCGCCGACTGGCGCTCGCTGCTGCTGTTCGCGTGCGGGGCCCTACCCTCGGCGGTGGTGCTGGGCAAGGTGCTCGCCACCACACTGACCCCACCACGGTGAACGCGGGCCTGCGCTGAGAGGGATACTAGCGGTGGCCGGTAACCTCGTGCCTTGCTGGACACGCTGGACATCAAACAGGAGAAGCAGTGACCTACGTGATCGCCGAGCCGTGCGTCGACCTGCTCGACAAGGCATGCATCGAGGAGTGCCCGGTCGACTGCATCTACGAGGGTGACCGGATGCTGTACATCCACCCCGACGAGTGCGTTGACTGCGGCGCCTGTGAGCCGGTGTGCCCCGTGGAGGCCATCTACTACGAGGACGACGTCCCCGACCAGTGGAAGGACTACACCAAGGCCAACGTCGACTTCTTCGACGAGCTCGGCTCCCCGGGCGGCGCGGCCAAGGTCGGCAAGACCTCGAACGACCCCCAGTGGATCAAGGACCTCCCCCCGGTCCAGCACGACGAGTGAAGGCTCGCCTACCCGACTTCCCCTGGGACACGCTGGCGGACGCCGGCGCGAAGGCCCGTGCGCACCCGGACGGCCTGGTGGACCTGTCGGTGGGCACCCCGGTCGACGCGGTGCCCACGGTCATCCAGGAGGCGCTGACCGGCGCCGCCTGGATCCCCGGCTACCCGACGACCCACGGCACCCCCGCGCTGCGCCAGGCCGCGGCCGACGCGCTCGCGCGGCGGTACGGGGTGCTGGTCGACCCGGTCGCCGTGCTGCCCACGATCGGCTCGAAGGAGCTGGTGGCGTGGCTGCCGACGCTGCTCGGCGTCGGCGCGGGCGACCTGGTGGTGCTCCCGTCGCTCGCCTACCCGACCTACGAGGTCGGCACGCGCCTCGCCGGTGCCGACGTGCTGCGCACGGACAGCACGGTCGCCGTCGGTCCGGCCACGCCGAAGCTCGTGTGGCTGAACTCCCCGTCGAACCCGACCGGCCGCGTGCTGCCGCCCGAACACCTGCGCAAGGTGGTGGACTGGGCCCGCGCACGGGGCACGGTCGTGGTGTCCGACGAGTGCTACCTGTCGCTGGGCTGGGAGACCGAGCCGGTGTCGGTGCTGCACGAGTCGGTCAGCGGCGGCTCCCACGACGGCGTGCTCGCGGTGCACTCGCTGTCGAAGTCGTCGAACCTGGCCGGGTACCGCGCCGGGTACGTCACCGGGGACCCCGCGCTGGTCGAGCGGCTGCTGGCGGTCCGCAAGCACGCGGGCATGATCGTCCCGCACCCGGTGCAGGCGGCGATGACCGCGGCGCTGGCCGACGACGAGCACGTGGCCACGCAGAAGGCCTGCTACGCCGCCCGGCGGGCGGTGCTGAAGCCCGCGCTGGAGGCCGCCGGGTTCACGATCGACCACTCCGAGGCCGGCCTGTACCTGTGGTCGACCCGCGGCGAGGACGCGTGGGTCACCGTCGACTGGCTGGCTGAACGCGGCATCCTGGCCGCCCCGGGCACGTTCTACGGGCCGACCGGCGACAGGCACGTCCGGATCGCGCTCACGGCGACCGACGAACGCGTCGAGGCGGCGGCGAAGCGGCTAACCGCGTAGCGCCCGCGCGCGACGGTCGACCTCGAGCCACGCGTCGTACCATTCCGCGCGCATCTGGAGTTGCTTGGCCCGTTCCCGCTCGACCAGCCGCCCGGCCACGAACGCCTCGTCCAGGTCACCCGGTGTCAGCGCCCGCACGCGTTCCTCGGCGACGCAGGCGTCGTGGAAATCGCCCAGCACGTCCTGGAACCGCTTCGTGGCCTTGACCAGCGACTTGACGTCCTTGCCGGTGGACATCTCCGCCACGTACCGCAGCTTCTTCCCGAAGATCCGCAGCTCGTGCAGCTGCTCGTCGGCCGGTTCGGTCCCGATCGCGGCCACCTCGGCGCGGAGCCGGTCGTGGGGCCTGCCGATCTCCGCGACCAGGTCCAGCCCGGCCGCGCCCTCGGACGGCGTCGCGGCGTCCAGGGACCCGACGAGCCGTGTGAACCGCTCGTCCCGCAACGCCTTGGACGCCCGCCGCAGTGCCTTCCCCCGCTCCGCGACGAGCCCGGCGAGCAGCCGGTCGACCGCGGCCAGTTCGTCGGGTGAGAACCCGGCCGTGTCGCCGCGGAAGCGCGCCAGCAGCACGTCGAGGTCGCGGAGCGGGCCGAGCTTGCGGAAGATCCACCGCAGCTCGGCCGTCAGCTCGTCGTACCCGCCGGACGTCTTCAGGGCCGCACGCGCACGCCGCACGGCGACGCGGAGCTGGTGCACCCCTTCCGGGTCGGTGTCGGCGAGCGCGACCTCGGCCTGGACGGTCAGCTCGCGTGCCTGTTCAGCCAACCTGGCCTGCAGCGTGTCAGCGGACATCCATCGATATTAGGTGTTAGTTCGCGTGCAACGCCGCGTTCAACTCGACGCCGGCTCCCGTTCGCGCGACGACCTCGACCGCACCGGTCGCGGAGTTGCGGCGGAACAGCAGGTTGTCCGCACCGGACAGCTCGAGCGCCTTCACGAGCTTGCCGTCGGGCAGCGTCACCTTCGTCCCGGCCGTGACGTACAGCCCGGCCTCGACGACGCAGTTGTCGCCCAGCGAGATGCCGATGCCCGCGTTCGCGCCGATGAGGCAGCCCTCGCCGAGCGAGATGGTCTCCTTGCCGCCGCCGGACAGCGTGCCCATGATCGACGCGCCACCGCCGACGTCGGAGCCGTCGCCGACCACGACGCCCGCCGAGATCCGGCCCTCCACCATGGACGCGCCCAGCGTGCCCGCGTTGTAGTTGACGAAGCCCTCGTGCATGACGGTCGTGCCGGTGGCGAGGTGCGCGCCGAGCCGCACCCGGTCGGCGTCGCCGATCCGCACGCCGGACGGGACCACGTAGTCGACCATCCTGGGGAACTTGTCGACCCCGTACACCGTGACCGCCCCCCGGGCGCGCAGGCGCAGGCGGGTGGCGGCGAAACCGTCGACGCGGCACGGCCCGTGGTTGGTCCACACGACGTTGGACAGCAGCCCGAAGATGCCGTCGAGGTTGCACCCGTGCGGCTGGACCAGGCGCGCCGACAGCAGGTGCAACCGCAGGTAGACGTCGTAGGCGTCGACGGGCGGCGTGGACAGGTCGGTGGTGCCGGTGCGCACCGCGACGACCTCGACGGCGCGGGCGTCGTCGGGTCCGAGCAGCGCCGACACCCCGGCGCCCAGCTCGTCGGCGGCCTGCTGCTCGGAGAGCCGCTGCGTGCCCGGCACGGCGTTGTCGTCCAGCTTGGGGTTCGGGAACCAGGTGTCGAGCACGGTGCCGTCGTCGGTGACCGTCGCGAGGCCGACGCCGAGCGCTCCGGTGGTGTCTGCACTAGTCACGGCAGCAACGGTAACCGGAAGGCCGGTCGGTAGCGTGTGCGGCGTGCCCGTTGAACTGGATCTTGCCGGTGACCCCGTCGAGCTGACCGCCGCGCTCGTGGACATTCCCAGCGTCTCCGGCGACGAGGCCCTGATCGCCGAGTCCGTCGAGGCCGCGTTGCGCGCCCAGGCCCCGCACCTGGAGGTGGCCAGGTCCGGCAACGCGGTGCTGGCCCGCACGTC
The DNA here is from genome assembly GCF_044466355.1 of Actinophytocola sp. NPDC049390. Lineage (NCBI taxonomy): Bacteria > Bacillati > Actinomycetota > Actinomycetes > Pseudonocardiales > Pseudonocardiaceae > Actinophytocola > Actinophytocola sp. NPDC049390. The sequence continues at coordinate 111,785 of NZ_JBITMQ010000014.1, read as the reverse complement.
GCTTCGCCGCGGTTCCCGGGTGGTCATGGCTGGCCACCTGGACACAGTGCCGGTGAACGACAACTTCCCGGTCCGCCGGACCTACGGCTACCTGCACGGCCTGGGCACCGTCGACATGAAGAGCGGCGACGCGGTCATGCTGCACCTGGCCGCCACGCTCGCCGACCCGCGTCACGACGTGACGTTCGTGTTCTACGACTGCGAGGAGGTCGAGGCCGAACGCAACGGCCTCGGCCGCATCGAACGTGAGCTGCCGGAGTGGCTGGCCGGCGACCTGGCGATCGTGTGCGAACCGTCGAACGCGGTGGTCGAGGCGGGCTGCCAGGGCACGATGCGGGCCGAGCTGCGCACGTCCGGCAAGCGGGCGCACACCGCGCGGGCGTGGATGGGCTCGAACGCGATCCACGCGCTGTCCGGCGCGCTGGCCACGCTGGCCGCCTACGAGCCGCGCGTGGTCGACATCGACGGGTGCACGTACCACGAAGGCCTGCAGGCCGTGCGCGTCGGCGGCGGGGTGAGCGGCAACGTCGTCCCGGACGAGGCCGTGCTGACGGTCAACCACCGCTTCGCCCCGGACCGGACACCCGCCGACGCGGAAGCCCACCTGCGCGAGGTCTTCGCGGGCTACGACCTGAGGGTGACGGACATGGCGGCGGGCGCGTTGCCCGGCCTGTCGGCCCCGGCCGCGGCGGAGCTGGTGACGGCCGCCGGTGGCGCCCCGGTCGCGAAGCTGGGGTGGACGGACGTGGCCCGCTTCGCCGCGCTGGGCATGCCCGCGGTGAACTTCGGCCCTGGCGACCCCGTGCTGTGCCACACCCACGAGGAGAACGTCCCGATGGCGCAGATCACCCGCTGCGTGGACGTGCTGAACCGCTTCCTGTCCTGAGCCCTGTCCTGAAGGGGTCCTTCCTCACCCTGAGGGTGACGAAGGACCCCTTCAGCACGTCGGCCGCGCCCTTCGCAGCGCCGCTTCTCCCCACGTGCGCACCCGTCACCACTCATTGACGGTGTTATATAACGGCGATATCTTATAAGTACGCCACCAAAGACCCCGCCAGGCAGGAGCCACGCCATGAAGAACCACAACGAGCCCGCGGCCACCCTCCCGCGGTGCCGGATGCAGTTCGGCTCGGACGTGCTCGCCGAGTGGAGCGAAGACGCCCGCCAGACGCACAAGAACGCCGTCCACGCGGCCCTCTTCTCGATGCTCGACCGCACCCTGTTCGCCACCCACCAGGTGATCGACGACCCGCGGCGCCCCAGCGAGTTCTTCGTGGCCGTCAAGGAGAACGTCGTGCTCAAGCTCCGCGCCAACGGCTTCGACTCGTTCGACCTCCTCTACGTCGGCGCCTGGGAGGGCGCCCCCGGTCTCGAATTCACTCGCGCCTGACCCACCGGCCGCGCCACCATGTCCGGCATGCGTTCCGTTGCCGACGTGGAGAAGGCCGTCGCCGCCGGCGAGCGGGTGGAGTTCGTGTTCTTCTGGGGCCCCGAGAACTGCCTCAGCCAGTGGCACCCGTCGTCGTTCACCGACGACGAGCACACCTTCGCCACCGCCGAGCACTACATGATGTGGCGCAAGGCGGTCCTGTTCGACGACCACGGCACCGCGGAGCGCGTCCTCGCCGCCGGCCACCCGAGGTCGGCCAGGGATCTGGGCCGCCAGGTCAGGAACTTCGACCAGGCCGCCTGGGAGGCCAACCGCTCCGAGATCGTCGTCGACGGCAACACGCTCAAGTTCGGCCGGCACGAGGAACTGGGGAAGTACCTGCTCGGCACCGGCGACCGCGTGCTCGTCGAGGCCAGCCCACTCGACCGGATCTGGGGCATCGGGCTCCGCGAGGACGACCCGCGCGCGTCCGACCCGGCGCGGTGGCGGGGCCTGAACCTGCTCGGGTTCGCGTTGGGTGCCGTTCGCGACAATCTCCGCGGCTGGAACGCCTAGACTCGCGCGCGTGACTATCCAGCAGGAGGACAACGAGCACCCGGCCGAGAAGCAGCGCGGACCGGTCGTGCTGCGCAGGTCGCGGCGGGACGAGTCGTCGACGACCGACCAGCGGCTGCTCGACTCCCGCGGCAAGGGCGACTGGGTGCACACCGACCCGTGGCGGGTCCTGCGCATCCAGGCCGAGTTCGTCGAGGGGTTCGGCGCGCTGGCCGAGGTGCCGCGCGCGGTGACGGTGTTCGGATCGGCGCGCACGCAGCGCGACCACCCGGAGTACAAGCTCGGCATGGAGATCGGCGCCGCGCTCGCCAAGGCGGGGTACGCGGCGATCACCGGCGGTGGCCCCGGTGCCATGGAGGCGGTCAACCGCGGCTGCTCCGAGGCGGGCGGGCTGTCGATCGGTCTCGGCATCGAGCTGCCGTTCGAGCAGGGCATCAACCCGTGGGTGGACCTCGGCGTCAACTTCCGGTATTTCTTCGCCCGCAAGACGATGTTCATCAAGTACTCGCAGGCGTTCATCTGCCTGCCGGGCGGGTTCGGCACGCTCGACGAGCTGTTCGAGGCGCTGACCTTGGTGCAGACCAAGAAGGTCACCAAGTTCCCGGTTGTCCTCTTCGGACGGTCCTACTGGGAGGGTCTGTACAACTGGCTGCGGGACAGCCTGCTCGCCGAGGGCAAGATCGGCGAGAAGGACCTCGCGCTGCTGCACCTCACCGACGACGTCGACGACGCCGTGCGGGTGGTCGAGGAGGCCTACCAGGCCTGGGAAGAGACGCACTGAGGGGTGTTTCCCGTAGGTCACCAATTGTGACCTCGGTGTATCGCGTCCGGATTTCCCCCGCGCACCATGGCACCCTTGCGAGGTGAGCACACTTCGCTTCGGCGGCCGTGAGGTCCCCCAGGACCGCGCACTGGTGATGGCGATCGTCAACCGCACCAGGGACTCCTTCTACGACCGGGGCGCCACCTTCGGCGACCGGGAGGCCCTGGCCGCGGTGGACCGCGTCGTCGCCGAGGGCGCGGACATCGTCGACGTCGGCGGCGTCCGTGCCGGTGCGCACGGCGAGCACGTGGGCACGGACGAGGAGATCCGCCGGGTCGTGCCGTTCCTCGAGCAGGTGCGGGACCGGTACCCGCACCTGGTCATCAGCGTGGACACCTGGCGGCACGAGGTCGGCCGCGCGGCCTGCGCGGCCGGCGCCGACCTGGTCAACGACACGTGGGCGGGTGCGGACCCCCTGCTCGCCGAGGCCGCGGCCGAGTACGGCGCGGGCATCGTCTGCTCCCACACCGGCGGCGTCGCGCCGCGCACCGACCCGCACCGGGTCCGGTACACCGACGTGGTCGCCGACGTCACCGAGGAGCTGGTCGCCCGCGCGGAGCGGATGGTGGCGCTCGGTGTGCCCCGCGAAGGGGTGCTGATCGACCCGACGCACGACTTCGGCAAGAACACCTGGCACGGCCTCGAGCTGCTGCGGCGGCTCGACGAGCTGGTGGGCACCGGCTGGCCGGTGCTGATGGCGTTGTCCAACAAGGACTTCATCGGGGAGACGCTCGGCGCGGCGGTGTCCGACCGAGTGGACGGCACGCTCGCCGCGACGTCCGTCGCGGCGATGGCCGGCGCGCGGGTGTTCCGCGCGCACGAGGTGTCCAGGACCAGGAAGGTGGTCGAGATGGTGGCGAGTATCAGGGGCACCCGCCCGCCGACCCGGTGCCTGCGGGCGCTGGCGTGATGCACGCCGACGCGCACGCGTGGTTCGCGGAGCGGACCTGGCAGAGTCCTTCGTGGACAGTGCCGGACCTGGTGGCCGCCAAGGGCTCCCGCACGGTCAGCGTGGTGTTGCCCGCGTTGAACGAGGAGGCGACCGTCGCCGACGTGATCGCCTCGGTCCGGCCGCTGCTGGGCTCGCTCGTGGACGAGCTGGTGGTGGTGGACTCGGGGTCGACGGACCGGACGGTCGAGGTGTCGCTCGCGGCGGGGGCGCGGGTCGTCCGCCGGACCGACGTCCTCCCCGAGCTGGAACCCGTGCCCGGCAAGGGCGAGGTGCTGTGGCGGTCGCTCGCGGCGACCACCGGTGACCTGCTGGTGTTCCTCGACTCGGACCTGGTCGACCCGGACCCGGAGTTCGTGCCGAGGCTGCTCGGCCCGATGCTGACCGAGCCGGACATCCACCTGGTCAAGGGCTTCTACCGGCGGCCGCTGACGTCCGAGGGCGCCTCCGGGGCGGGCGGTGGCCGGGTGACCGAGCTGATGGCGCGCCCGCTGCTGTCGACGCTGCGGCCCGAGCTGACCGGCGTGATCCAGCCGCTCGGCGGCGAGTACGCGGGCACGCGTGAGCTGCTGGAGGCGGTGCCGTTCGCGTCCGGCTACGGCGTGGAGATCGGGCTGCTGCTCGACGTGCACGCCATCGTGGGGCTGGACGGGATCGCGCAGGTGAACCTGGGGGTGCGCAGGCACCGCAACCAGCCGCTGCGCGCGCTGGGCCTGATGGCGCGGCAGATCCTGGGCACGGCACTGGCGCGCTGCGGGCTGCTGCCGTCGCACGCCGGCACGCTGACGCAGTTCGTGCAGGTGGCCGACGAGTGGCTGCCGGACACGTCCGGTGTGGTCGTCGCGGACCGGCCCCCGATGCGTGAGTTGCTCGTGCGCTGATTGTCGGTGGTGTATGACACCATCCCTCGCGTGACAACAGCACTGATCTACCTGGTCGTCATGATGCTCGTGGCGGCCGTGGTGTTCCTGCTGGCCTCGGTCGTCTTCGGGCGGGGTGAGGAGCTGCCCGCGCTGCCGCCGGGGGCCTCGCCCACCCGGCTGCCCTCGTCGGGGGTGACGGCCGAGGACGTGCGGGACGTCCGGTTCCAGCTCGTCGTCCGCGGCTACAAGATGTCCGAGGTCGACTGGGTCCTACGCCGCCTGTCCGTCGAGCTGGACGACTTACGGGCGGAGAACGCCGAGCTGCGTGAGCGCGCCGCGCGCGGCGGGGCGGGCGAGTGACGGCCGCGCTGCCAGGCGCGGACGGCGTGCGGCGCTGCCCGTGGGGAAACACCACCGAGGACTACGCCGCGTACCACGACGAGGAGTGGGGCGTCGAGCTGCACGGCGAGGCCGCGCTGTACGAGCGGCTGTCCCTGGAGGCGTTCCAGTCCGGGCTGTCGTGGCTGACGATCCTGCGCAAGCGGGAGGCGTTCCGGCGCGCGTTCGCGGGCTTCGAGCCCAAGAAGGTCGCCGAGTTCGGCCCCGAGGACGTCGAACGGCTGATGGACGACGCCGCGATCGTGCGCAACCGCGCCAAGATCGACGCGACGATCCGCAACGCCCAGGCCATCGCCGACCTGGACGTGCCCCTCGACGACCTCCTGTGGTCGTTCGCCCCGAAGGGCAGGCGGCGGCGGCCGAAGCTGCTCTCGGACGTCCCCGCGGTCACCGACGAGTCGAAGGCCATGGCGAAGGCGCTGAAGAAGCGCGGCTTCGCGTTCGTGGGCCCGACGACCGCCTACGCGCTGATGCAGGCGACCGGCATGGTCGACGACCACCTGAGCGGCTGCTGGCGGGCGTCAGCGCGGTAGCGGGGTCGCCTCCTGGGCGGCCTTCGCGAGCTGCCGGAACTCCGACTCGGGCGCGCTGCCGGTGACCAGCAGGACGACGTCGTCCAGCTCGGCCACCCAGGCGTCCTCGTCGCGTCGCCCGGGGTAGGTGGTCCAGGTGACGCCCTCGACGTCGACGGTCCCGGTCGGCTTCGGCGGCTCGGTGTGGCCCGCCTCCTTGGCCACCACCTCGGCCGCGTCCCCGCCGGACTGGCTGAGCTGCACGAACGCGCCCGCGGTCGTCACGAAACCGACCCGCACGACCACGCTCGCGGTGGCACCGGTGCCGACAGCGGTGGTCGACGTCGAGTTGGCCCGCCACCCCTTCGGCACCTCGGGCTCACGCACGGGGAACGCCGCCGACCTGGCCGCCCGCCGCAGCTCGCCCGAGGCGTCCGCGCTCGGCGCCGTGTTCGGGTCGACCGTGGGCCCGCCGGGGCTGAACTGGCAGCCGCCGTAGAAGGCCAGGATCGCGCCGATGATCACCAGGAGCACGACCACCGCACCGATCATGTCCCGCATCCGCAGGCTGCCGCGCTCAGGCTTGTCCGTCACCGGCCCATACTCGCAAACCGGCCGAGACGACCCTCACGCACGCTCACCGACCACGGCATCCCGAATTCTGGGAGGATCGGTGAGTCCGTGACGTGCGCGATTCCGGGAGGACGGCATGACCACCACGACCCAGCCCAGGAGCCAGGAACGCAGGCCGGAGGAGCCGGACCGCAACCTCGCGCTGGAGCTGGTCCGGGTCACGGAGGCGGCGGCCATGGCCGCGGGCCGGTGGGTCGGCCGCGGCGACAAGAACGGCGGCGACGGCGCGGCGGTCGACGCCATGCGCAAGCTCATCGGCACCGTGTCGATGCGCGGTGTCGTGGTCATCGGCGAGGGCGAGAAGGACCACGCGCCGATGCTCTACAACGGCGAGCACGTCGGCAACGGCGCGGGCCCCGAGTGCGACGTGGCGGTCGACCCGATCGACGGGACGACGCTGATGTCGAAGGGCATGCCGAACGCGATCGCGGTGCTCGCGGCCACCGAGCGGGGCGCGATGTTCGACCCGTCGGCCGTGTTCTACATGGAGAAGCTGGCGGTCGGTCCGGAGGCGGCCGACGTCATCGACATCACCGCGCCGGTCGACGAGAACATCCGGCGGGTCGCGAAGGCCAAGCACACCGACGTGTCCGACGTGACCGTGTGCATCCTCGACCGCGCCCGGCACGCCGACCTGGTCAGGGCGGTCCGCGAGGCAGGCGCCCGCATCCACTTCATCTCCGACGGCGACGTCGCGGGCGCCATCTCGGCCGCGCGCCCCAACACCGGTGTCGACATGCTGATGGGCATCGGCGGCACGCCGGAGGGCATCATCGCGGCGTGCGCGCTGAAGTGCATGGGCGGCGAGATCCAGGGCCGCCTGTGGCCGAAGGACGACGCCGAGCGCGACAAGGCGATCCAGGCCGGCCACGACCTGGACCGCGTGCTGCGCACCGACGACCTGGTGAGCGGCGACAACGCGTTCTTCTGCGCGACCGGCATCACCGACGGTGACCTGCTGCGCGGCGTGCACTACCGCAGCGGCGGCTGCACGACGCAGTCGATCGTGATGCGCTCGAAGTCCGGCACCGTGCGGATGATCGACGGCTTCCACCGCCTGGAGAAGCTCCGCCGATACTCCACAGTGGACTTCGACCGGCCGGCCGACGCCACGGCGGAGCACTCCATCCCGCCGCTGCCGTAGACTGTCCACTTCGGACCAACCCGACGATGGTAGGGAATTCCCGGCCGCCCTACTTTCGAGGGTGCCCGGCGTTCCCGCAGGTCATCTACCTTCCGCACAGTGCCCGACAACCGGGCACGGGCCGTGGGAGGAGAGAGAATGCGGGCACGTTCTCTGGTCGTGGGCCTTCTCGCCGGTGCGGCAACGGCGTTCGCCGGGGTGGGTTCGGCGGCGGCCGACGACCCCGGCGTGACGCCGATGATCGTGGGTGGCGGCGACGCGGACCAGACCTACTCGTTCATGGTTTCCCTGCAGGACGGCGGCAGCCACTTCTGCGGCGGTTCGCTGATCGGCGCCGACTGGGTGCTGACCGCGGCGCACTGCGTGCAGGGCACGTCGGCGGAGAGTGTGGGGCTGCGGATCGGCAGCAACGAGTACGCCTCGGGCGGCGAGGAGGCGCAGGCCGCCGAGATCATCGTCCACGAGGACTACGACGGGGTGTCGGCGGGCAACGACATCGCGCTGGTCAAGCTGGCCGCACCCGCCACGTCCGCGCCGGTCGCGCTGGCCGGGGACGCGCCGGTGGGCACCGCGTCCCGGCTGCTCGGCTGGGGCCAGACGTGCCCGGAGCCGGGTGGCTGCGGCGCGCCGGACTACCTGCAGCAGCTCGACGTCGCGGTGCTCGACGCGGGTGACTGCACCGGCATCGACGGCGCGCTCGAGCTGTGCACGAGCAACCCGGGCGGCAACGCGGGCGCCTGCTACGGCGACTCGGGTGGCCCGCAGATCGTGGGCGACGGCAGCGGCTGGCAGCTGATCGGCGTGACGAGCCGCAGCGGCAACAACGACTCGACGTGCGCGACCGGCCCGTCGATCTACACGGACGCGACGGCCTACGCGGACTGGATCGCACAGCACACCGGCTGACCGATTAGTTCGAAATGCCGCATTCACCGAGGTGGGTGCGGCATTTCGCTTGTCACGGTTGGATTACCACGACAACGCCCACCCGGTTCGTGGCGTCCTCACGACATGCGGACGAGACTACTGGCAGGTTTCGCGATCGCGGTCATCGGCTTCCTGTCGGCGTGCGCGAGCACCCCGACCGCCGCCCCGTCCCCCACCCAGCCCGCACCGACCACCACGACGTCGACGACGCCGACCACCGTGCCCGAGGTGCCGATGCCACCGCTGCCGAAGGTGGCGGCGGCGAACGAGACCATCGTGAAGGAAACGCCCCCACCGCCCCCACCGCCGGCCGGTGTCCCGTGCGGTGCCGGTGTGGACGCCTGTATCGACCTGTCCGCGAACAAGTCGTGGCTGCTCGACGACGGTGCCGTGAGCTACGGCCCGGTGCCGATCACCCACGGCAGGCCGGGCTGGGAGACCCCGCCGGGCACGTTCAACGTCGGGTGGAAGGACATCGACCACAAGTCGTCGGAGTTCGACGGCGCCCCGATGCCGTTCTCGGTGTTCTTCAACGGCGGGATCGCGTTCCACGAAGGCAGCCTGACCGACCTGTCGCACGGCTGCATCCACCTGTCCCCGGCGGCCGCCGAGACGTACTACAACGCACTGGCGGTGGGCGACACGGTGCAGGTCGTCGCGTAATCGCAACCTTTACCGCGAGTACGTCGTGGGTAACCAGTGGTGCCCCACGATCACCCGCGGAAGGTGGACATGAGACGCGGACTGGCCTGCCTCGCCCTACTGGCCACAACCCTGCTGTCGGCGTGCGCGACACAGGCGGCGACCGGCCCAACCCCCAGCCACACCCAACCTCCGGCCACGACCACCACGACGGTGGTGGCTCCACCGCCGCCGCCACCACCTCCGTGCGGCCGGGGCATCAGCGCGTGCGTGAGCCTGTCGGCGAGGCAGGCATGGCTGATGAACAACGGCAAGGTGCTGCTGGGCCCGGTCCGGATCACCCACGGCGGCACGACGAACCCGACCCCGACGGGCACCTGGCCGGTGGCGTGGAAGGACCAGGAACACACGAGCAGCATCTACGGCGACCCGATGCCGTACTCGGTGTTCTTCGCCCCCGGCGGCATCGCGTTCCACGAGGGCGAGCTGAACGAGGACTCCCACGGCTGCATCCGCCTGGAGATGGCCAACGCCCAGGAGTTCTTCACCACGCTGCACGTGGGAGCGCTGGTCCAAGTGGTGGCCTGACCCGCGCGGCCGGTGCGACCCCGGCTGGCCTCCGGCCCCCTCGAACCACGCTACCCGCGCCCACCGACAATTCCGTGCCGCCACAAGGAAGTTGTCCACAACCGTGCCGAGGTGTCCACAACCCGGCCGTCAACGCCCCGTCGCTGTCGGCCCCCGCCGGTACGCTGGCAACCGGGGGCCGGAGGCCGCCGCCCGCCGGCGGCGCCACACCACGATCGCGCCCACGTACCCCACGACCACCACCAGCGCCGCGAGCACCCGCGACGCCACCAGGTACTCGTCCGGGTACAGCACCCCGTCCAGGTACTCCGCGATGAACCCGTCCGGGTCGCCGTCCCGCCCGCGCAGCCGGTTCTCCAGCTCGGTCAACGGGCACACGAACCCGAGGAACACGTTCCCCAGGCCCCACACCAGGAACGGCACGTGCACGAGCAACGCGCGCGGCCACCGCCACGCGAGGAACGCACCCAGGACGATGTAGGCCAGCACCACGAAGTGCACGGCCATCACCGCCGTGGCGCCCACCTAACTCACGTCGCTCGAATGTCCAGGGAACAGGTGCGCGTCCGGGTTGAGCGCCACCGCGATGTTGTTCACCGCCGTCGCCGCCTCGCCGAAACCGGTCGCGATCAGCTTCACCTTGCCCGGGTACGCGGCGATGTCGCCCGCCGCGTAGATCCGGTCCCGTGCCGTCCTCATCGTGGTGTCCACCGCGACCGCGCGACGCGTGATCTCCAGACCCCACGACTCGATCGGCCCGAGGTCCGCGGTGAACCCGAGCGCCGCCACCACGGTCTGCGCGGGCAGCACCACCGGCGCGGGATCCGACGCGACCGCCAGCTCCACCTCTTTGAGGCCGCCGTCGTCGCCGCGCAGCTCGGTCACCTGCGCGTCGGTGATGATCGGCACGCCCAGCTCCCGCACCTGCCGCACCGTCGCCGCGAACGCACGGAACTTGTTGCGCCGGTGGACGATCGTCACCGACTTGGCGATCGGGTGCAGCGACAGCGCCCAGTCGAACGCCGAGTCACCGCCGCCGACGACCACCACGTCCTGGTCCCGGTGCTCCTCCAGCGCGGGCACGAAGTGCACCATGCCGCGCCCGAGCCACCCGTCACCGGCGGGCAGCGGCCGCGGCGAGAACTCGCCCATGCCCGCGGTGATGAGGATCGCGCCGACCCGCAGCTCGGCGCCGTCGTCGAGCCCGACGAGGTAGCCGCCGTCGTCGAGCTCGGTCACCGTGCGCGCCTTGCGCCCCAGCAGGTACGTCGGCTTGAACTGGTCCGCCTGCTCCACGAGCGCGGACACCAGGTCGCGCCCGATGATCGACGGGAAGCCCGCGACGTCGAAGATCTTCTTCTCCGGGTACATGGCGGTCACCTGCCCGCCCGCCTCCGGCAGCGCGTCGACGATCGCGGTGGACAGTTCGCGGAAGCCCGCGTAGTAGGCCGCGTACAGCCCGGTCGGACCCGCTCCGACGATCAGCAGGTCAACCTCGGACGGGGTCTCTACGGAACTCATGCGCACCTACCCGGCGTGGTGGGAGAACGTGTCCGGCAACACCACAAGCTACCCGGGCGCGCGCCCAGTTGGGCGATCAAACTGGTTACATGACCGAGAATCAGTTCAGGATCGAGCACGACACGATGGGCGAGGTCAAGGTGCCCGCCGCGGCACTCTGGCGGGCCCAGACCCAGCGCGCCGTCGAGAACTTCCCCATCTCGGGCCGCGGCCTAGAGCGCACGCAGATCCGTGCGCTCGGCCTGCTGAAGGGCGCCGCCGCACGCGTGAACGAGCGCCTCGGCGTGCTGGACGCCGACGTCGCGCAGGCCATCGCCGCCGCGTCGGACGAGGTCGCGGAGGGCAAACACGACGACCACTTCCCGATCGACGTGTTCCAGACCGGCTCGGGCACGTCGTCGAACATGAACGCCAACGAGGTGATCGCGACCCTCGCCACCCGCGCCCTCGGCCGGGACGTGCACCCGAACGACCACGTCAACGCGTCGCAGTCGTCGAACGACACGTTCCCGACGACCATCCACGTCGCCGCGACCGAGGCCGTCGTCCGCGACGTCATCCCCGCGCTGACCCACCTCGCCGAGGTAGTCGAGGGCCGCGCCGCCGAGTGGGCCGACCTGGTGAAGTCGGGGCGTACCCACCTCATGGACGCCGTCCCGGTGACGCTCGGCCAGGAGGCCGGGGCGTGGGCCGCGCAGGTCCGCTACGGCGTCGAACGCCTCACGGACACGCTGCCCAGGCTCGGTGAGCTGCCGATCGGCGGCACCGCCGTCGGCAGCGGCCTGAACGCCCCCGAGGGCTTCGGCGCCGCGGTCGCCGAGGAGCTGGCACGGCTGACCAACCTGCCGCTCACCGAGGCCAGGGACCACTTCGAGGCGCAGGCCTCCCAGGACAGCGTCGTCGAGGCGTCCGGGCAGCTCAGGGCCGTCGCCGTGGCACTGTTCAAGATCGCCAACGACGTCCGCTGGCTCGGTTCCGGCCCGCGCACCGGCCTCGGCGAGCTGGCGCTGCCGGACCTGCAGCCGGGCAGCTCGATCATGCCGGGCAAGGTGAATCCGGTGATCTCCGAGGCCACGATGATGGCGGTCGCCCAGGTGATCGGCAACGACGCCGCGGTCGCGTTCGCGGGCTCGCAGGGCAACTTCCAGCTCAACGTGATGCTTCCGGTCATCGCGCGGAACGTGCTCGAGTCGGCGCGTCTGCTGTCCGCGGTCGCCCGGCTACTGGCGGACAAGGTGTTCGCCGGCGTCGAGGCCAACGCGGACCGCATGCGTGAGCTGGCCGAGTCGTCCCCGTCGATCGTCACCCCGCTCAACCGCTACCTCGGCTACGAGGAGGCGGCCGCCATCGCGAAGCAGTCGCTCAAGGAGCGCAAGACCATCCGCGAGGTCGTGCTGGAACGCGGCCACGTCGAGAACGGCAAGCTCACCGAGGCTCAGCTCGACGAGGCACTCGACGTGCTGCGCATGGCCCGCGGCGGCTGACCGGTTCCGCGCGCGCCCTGCCGCGGGCGCGCGAGTCCGAGTGCGCAGCCGGCGGCGACGAGCGCCGCGCCGCCGGCCGCGACCAGCGTCAGCGGCTGGCGCCCCAGCACCACGGCGGCCACGAGCCCGGCGACCGGCATCAGCCCGACCAGCACACCCACGCGATCCGCGCCGAGCACCGACACGCCCGTGTACCAGAACCCGAACGCGACGGCCGTCACCAGCGACCCGAGCACGACGATCGCCGCCAGCTCGGTCCCGCTCGGCGTCGGCCACGCACCCGTGCCGTCCAGGAACGTGGCCAGCACGGCTCCGCCGACCGCGGCGAGCACGCACGACCACATCGACGCGGCCAGCGCACCCAGCCGCGCCACGACACCGACACCACCGAGCGTGAACGCCACCTCGCAGGCCATCACCAGCACCGCGAGCACCAGCCCCGGCCCGTGCCACGACCCACCGCCGCTGAGCACGACCACGCCGAACCCCACGACCACGGCTCCCGCCACCGCGAACGGTGCCGGCCGCCTGCCCCGCAACGCGGGTGCCGCCACCGCGAGCACCAGCGGCGACGCGCCGAGCATGGCCGCGATGAACCCGGGCGTCGCGTACCGCTGCCCCACCAGGATCAGCGCGTTGAACCCGAGCATGCCGAACCCGACCATCACGCCGAGCCCGACGAGGTCCCGCGCGGACGGCACCGGCACGCGCCGTCCGGTCACGAGGAGCCAGCCGAGCAGCAGCACGGCACCGATCGCGTAGCGAACGGCCTGGGCCGACAACACGGGGTAGCCGTCAAGCAGCCCGGTCACGGGCACCGCGGCCCCGACCAGCACCGACGCGACTGAGGCGAGTCCGATGGCACGTCCGGCCCGGGGAGTGGTCTCACGTTGCACGACCACACTGTCGCCGAATCATTGGTACATACGTAAGCTCCACTTCGATGACTGCTAACTGGACCACTTTGCGGGAGCTGCTCCTGCCCGACGGCGCGTCCGGCCGGGGCCGCGCCGTCGAGTCCGCGCTGCGCGGGGCGATCCGCGACGGACAGCTCGCCCCGGGCGTGCGACTCCCGTCGAGCCGCGACCTGGCCGCCCAGCTCGGCGTCGCCCGTGGCACGGTGACCGCCGCGTACGGTCAGCTCACGGCCGAGGGCTACCTGACCGCGAAGCGCGGCTCGGGCACGACGGTCGCGTCCACGCTGGCCGCCCCGGCACCGGTCGCACCCCCGGCGCCGACGGCCCGGCAGTGGCGCTACGACCTGCGCCCCGGCCTGCCCGCGCTGAGCGAGTTCCCTCGCGCCGAGTGGGTCGCGGCCACCCGCGCCGCCCTGGCCGAACTACCGGACGAGGCCCTGGGCTACCCCGACCCGGCAGGCCTGCCGGAGCTCCGCACCGAACTGGCCGCCTACCTGGGCCGCGTCCGGGCGGTCACCGCGACGGCCGACGACGTGGCGATCACCCACGGCGGCGCGGAGGCCCTGTCCGTGCTCACGGCCGTACTGCGCGCGCAGGGGCACGACGCGATCGCCGTGGAGGACCCCGGCCACCCCGGACAGGCGGACCTGCTGCGTGAGCACGGCCTGCGTCCGGTCCCCGTTCCGGTGGACCGCGACGGACTGGTGGTGTCCGCGCTGCCGCCGAACGTGCGCGCGGTCGTGGTGACGGCGGCTCACCAGTTCCCGCTGGGCACGACTCTCCACCCGGCCCGCAGACACGCGTTGCTGGCGTGGGCCCGCGAGCACGACGGCGTGATCATCGAGGACGACTACGACGCCGAACACCGCTACGACCGTCCTGCCCTACGCGCGATGCAGGCGATGGACCCGGGCCATGTCGCCTACCTGGGCAGCGTGAGCAAGACCCTCGCACCCGCGCTGCGGCTGGGCTGGCTGGTGTTGCCCCCCGCGTTGCGTGCGAACATCGTGTCCCGCAAGCAATTGACTGATCTCGGTTGTTCTCCTCTCCCGCAGGCCGCGTTCGCCGGTCTGTTGCGCGGCGGTGGTTACGACCGTCACCTGCGCCGCACCCGCTCGGCCTACCGCCGTCGTCGTGACGCCTTGTTGACGGCGGTGGCCGAGCATGTGCCCGCGTGGCAACCGATCGGCGTCGCCGCCGGCCTTCATGTTGTTCTCAGGCTACCCGCGGGCACCGACGATTCCCTTGTCTCGCAACGATTGGATGACGCGGGCATCCACGCGCCCGCGCTGTCCGGATACACGCGGTTGGGCACGTACCCCGGACTGGTGATCGGCTACGCGGCCACGTCACCCGATCGATTACGGGAAGCAGTAAAGGAAATCGCGCTCACTGTGCGATGAGGTGCGCGACGACGCAGCTGATGTTGTCGGGTCCGCCCGCGTCGTTGGCGAGACCCACGAGCCGGTCGACGGCCTGCTGCGGCTCGTCCTCGGCGAGCACCCGCGCGATCGTCCCGAGGTCGAGCACGGTGTGCAGCCCGTCGGAGCAGAGCAGGTAACGGTCCCCGGCCCGCACGTCCCGCACCTGCACGCCAGGGCTCATGTCACCGGTCAGCGCCTTGAGGAGGATGGACCGCTGCGGGTGCGACGCGACCTCGTCCGGCAACAGCTTCCCCTCGTCCACCATGGACTGCACGACGGTGTCGTCATGGGTGATCTGGAACAGTTCGCCGCCACGCAGCAGGTAGGCGCGCGAGTCGCCGATGTGGACGAGCCCGAGCCGCGAGCCCGCCCAGATGAGCGCGGTGAGGGTGGTCCCGCTGTCGTCGAGGCCCTTGACGGCTTCGTTCGCGTTCCTGGCGGCGTCGTCCATGGCGTTGAGGAGGTCGCCGACCGCGACCTGCCGCACCGCGTCGACAGCGGCGCGAGAGGCACGGGTCCCGTGGTACCCGAAGCCGTCCGCGACGGCGAAGACCCGCTCCCCGGCGAACGCGAAGTCCTGGTTGGCGACCCTGACCAGGCCCCTGTCGGTGCGGACGGCGTACTTGACGGCAAGTGATGTGGACACAGCGGTGTTCCTTCCGGACAGGTACTCGACGAGGACGGCCGCGAGCTGCCGCCTGTTCTCGGTGTCGTCCTCGACCCGCCGCCAGTACCCGGCGACCGCCGCGGCCGCCTGGTCCGCGGGCATGCCGACGACGGCCCGGATCTCGGCGAGCGGCATCCCGATCCGCCGCAGCCAGGCGACGACCCGCGCGGTCTCCAGCTGGTCGGGCGAGTACCGCCGGTACCCGTTGACCGGGTCCACGACGACAGGACGCAACAGGCCCAGCTCGTCATAGAGCCGCAACGCCTTGGCGGACAGGCGGGACGCCCTGGCGAACTCGCCGATGGTGAGCAGCTCCACGACCCCTCCTCGTTCTGACAGCACCACCGTGGGCCTTGCCCCTTGGTCAAGGTCAACACCGAGTTGTCCACAGGTCACCCGGTTGTCCACAGGCAGCGCCGGTCTCCGGAAATTGTCGGTGGTGCGGTGCATCATGGCTGACGTGTTGCTCAACGACGTGGTCACCACCTCCTCGGCGGTGTCCGCGACCCGATCCCGGTTGGCCAAGGTCGACGCCCTGGCCGGCCTGCTGCGCCGTGCCGGTGACCAGGTCCGCGCGGTCGTCGCGTTCCTCGCGGGGACACCGCTGCAGGGCCGCATCGGCGCGGGCTGGCACACGTTGGTCAAACTGCGCGAGACCCCGGCCGACCAGCCCGGTCTCACGGTCGCCGAGGTCGACCGCGCCTTCGACGAGGTGGCGGCGACCAGCGGCAAGGGCTCGACCGCCCGTCGCAACGAGTTACTCGGCGGCCTGTTCGGCGCCGCCACCAAGGACGAGCAGAGCTTCCTCTTACGGCTGCTCACCGGTGAGCTCCGGCAGGGGGCGCTGGAGGGCGTCATGCTCGACGCCATCGCGAAGGCGGCCGAGGTCGACAAGGAGACGGTCCGGCGGGCGTTCATGCTCTCCGGCCAGTTACCCGACACCGCCGCGGCCGCTCTCACGGGCGGCACGGCGGCCCTGAACACGTTCGGGCTGCGGCTGGGCAGGCCGATCCGGCCGATGCTGGCCTCGCCCGCGGAGAACCTGGAGGCGGCCCTCGACGGCGGCGGCCGGTGCGTCGTCGAGTACAAGCTGGACGGTGCCCGCATCCAGGTGCACAAGAACGGTGACGAGGTCCACGTCTACACCCGCACCCTGCGGGAGATCACGGCCGCGGTACCGGAGTTGGTGGAGCTGGTGCGGAAGCTGCCCGCACGGCAGGTCGTGCTGGACGGGGAGACCCTGGCGCTCGCGGACGACGGCAGGCCGCGACCGTTCCAGGAGACCATGAGCCGGTTCGGGGCGACCAGTGAGCGGGAGCTGCTGCTGCACCCGTACTTCTTCGACTGCATGCACCTGGATGGCAGGGACCTGATCGACGCGCCGCTGCGGGAACGCAACACCGCGCTGCGCGAGACGGTTGGCGAGCTGGTGATCCCGGGTGCGCTGGAGCCGTCGCAGGAGGAGGCCGACCAGGTGCTCGCGGACGCGCTGCGGCACGGGCACGAGGGTGTGGTGGTCAAGTCGCTCGACTCGACCTACCAGGCGGGCAGGCGCGGCAAGTCGTGGCGGAAGGTGAAGCCGGTGCACACGCTCGACCTGGTCGTGCTGGCGGCGGAGTGGGGGCACGGGCGGCGTACCGGCACGCTGTCGAACCTGCACCTCGGCGCCCGCGACCCGGACGGTGGCCCGCCGGTCATGGTCGGGAAGACGTTCAAGGGCCTCACCGACGAGTTGCTGGCGTGGCAGACCAGCGAGTTCCCGAAGTACGAGGACCACAGGGACGACTGGACCGTGTACCTGAAGCCGCACCTGGTGGTGGAGATCGCGCTCGACGGGGTGCAGGTCAGCCCGCGGTACGCGGGCGGCGTCGCGCTGCGCTTCGCCCGCGTGGTCCGCTACCGCCCGGACAAGGAGCCACCGGAGGCCGACACGATCGACACCGTGCGCGCCATGCTGCGGAAGGGAGGCGCGTAAGTACCCTCGACACGTGCGCTTCTACTCGGACACACCACCGTTCGACCTGACCTACGACGACGTCTTCCTGATGCCGAACCGCTCCGCGGTGGCATCGCGGTTCGACGTGGACCTGGCGACCTCGGACGGCACCGGGGCCACCATCCCGGTGGTCGTCGCCAACATGACGGCCGTCGCGGGCAGGCGGATGGCGGAGACCATGGCCCGGCGCGGCGGGCTTGTCGTACTGCCGCAGGACGTGGACCCGGCGGCGGTCGGCGACATCGTGTCGTGGGTCAAGTCACGGCACCCCGTGTGGGACACGCCACTGGTGCTGACGCCGGGTGACGCGGTCGCGGACGCGCTGAACCTGCTGCCCAAGCGTGCTCACGGCGCGGTGGTCATCGTCGACGACGAGGGCCGCCCGGCGGGCGTCGTGGACGAGGCGGCCTGCGCGGGGGTGGACCGCTTCACACGGCTGGGCGACGTCGCGGACCCGGAGGTGCTGACGATGCCGATCAGCGCCACACCCCGGGAGGTGTTCGACCAGCTGCACGGCCGCACGGCGGGCATCGCGCTGGGCGTCGACGAGCAGGGCAGGCTGGCCGGTGTGCTGACCGGCGTCGGCGCGCTGCGGGCCGAGCTGTACCGCCCCGCGCTGGACGGGCGTGGTCGCCTGCGGGTGGCGGCTGCCGTCGGCGTGAACGGCGACGTGTCCGGCAAGGCGCAGGCGCTGCTGGACGGCGGGGTGGACACGCTGGTGGTCGACACCGCACACGGCCACCAGGAGAAGATGATCTCCGCGCTGAAGGCCGTCCGCGCGACGGTCGACGCGGCGGGCCGGAGCGTCCAGCAGCACGGGGACGGCGGCGTGGCGGTGGTGGCGGGCAACGTCGTCACCGCGGAGGGCGTGCGTGACCTGGTGGAAGCGGGCGCGGACGTGGTGAAGGTCGGCGTCGGCCCGGGTGCCATGTGCACGACGCGCATGATGACCGGCGTGGGCCGCCCGCAGTTCTCGGCGGTGCTGGAGTGCGCACAGGCGGCGCGCGAACTGGGCGCCCGCGTGTGGGCGGACGGCGGCGTGCGGCATCCCCGCGACGTGGCGCTCGCGCTGGCGGCGGGTGCGTCGAGCGTGATGGTCGGTTCGTGGTTCGCGGGCACGTACGAGTCACCGGGCGACCTGCTGCGCGACGAGCAGGGCAACCCGTACAAGGAGAGCTTCGGCATGGCGTCGAAGCGCGCGGTGACGGCCCGCACTCGTGGAGACAGCGCGTTCGACCGTGCCCGGAAGGCGTTGTTCGAGGAGGGCATCTCGACGTCGCGCATGAAGCTGAACCCGGCGGCCCCGAGCGTGGAGGACCTGCTGGACAGCATCTGCTCGGGCGTCCGCTCGGCCTGCACCTACACCGGCGCGACGACGCTGGAGGACTTCCACGCGAAGGCGGTCGTGGGCATCCAGTCGGCGTCGGGCTTCGCGGAGGGCGCCCCACTACCGCGCGGCTGGTAGCGGTGAACGTCCGTCGCCTGACCACAGAGGACGCACCGCTGCTGGTGGAGGCCACGAGCGCGGAAACCGGTCATGCGCTGTGGGATCGCACACCGGTCGGCCCGTACTCCTTGGCGGACGCGCGGACCGCGCTGGGCAAGTGGGAGAAGGACACGTCGTTCGGCGTCTTCGAGAACGGCAGGCTGGTCGCGGCGGTGGGCCTGATGCCGGACGCCCCGGGCAGCGCGGAGATGGCGTACTGGGTCCGCCCGGAGTCCCGTGGCCGGGGCCTGGCGGTGGCGGCACTGCGCCACCTGACCGACTGGGCCCACGTCAACGGGTACACCCACCTGTGGCTGGAGATCCGGCCGGACAACCAGGCGTCCCAACGTGTAGCCGAACGAGCCGGCTACACGTACACCCAACGCATCCCGAATCACTGCGAGGACCACGACTGCCTGATCTGGGAACACCACATCTGAGCGGGGTCAGGCGGCCAGCGCGTAGTCGAGCCGCGGTTGGGACACCACCCGGATCAGCTGCCCCAGCACCGCCAGTTCCGCCACGAACAACAGGCGTTGCAGCAGACCGCTCATCTCGCCCAACGCGTCCGGCATCGGCCCCAGGTGACACGTCAGGAAAAGAGCCAGCAGCACCGACGCGACCGTCGCGCCGACGTACAGCGCGCGGCGCCGCCCCATGCGCCGCGCCACGAGAACCGCCGTGATCGGGACGCAGAAGAACACGACACCCGCCGCGTACCGGTGGATCTGGGCGGACAGGGTCAGCGACACGTCACCCAGATCGGTCGGGAACACCGCCGCCAGCAACAGACCCGCCAGGGCGAGCCCAAGCGACAGCTTCGGCAGGAGCCCACGGAGCAAACCTCGTGCCGCCAGGCCCACAGTGGCGCCAACACCCGCGGCGCACATCGCCAGCAGGGCGGCCGGGAACATCCAGCCCGCGCCCGGCACGAACACGTAGTCCGACATCGTCGTGTTCATGGGGTTCATCCGGTCGTACGCGACCAGGTTGAGCCCGCCCATGAGCAACGCGGCGAGGACCAGGCCGACCACACCCAGGAACACGCCGATTGGCGCCGGCCGCGGCGTGGGGATCACCACGCCGCGGACCGGCAGCGAACGGGAGGTCAGAGCCAGGTTTGCCATGGCTCAACGGTCTCGTTCCGGCGACCGTCAAACCATCAGGGAAGCTCCCGAATCCGACCGGGGGTTACCCCTACCTAGGCCCCGTGATCCTCCAACATCTCCGTCACGAGCGCGGCGATCGGCGAGCGCTCGGACCTCGTCAGCGTGACGTGTGCGAACAGCGGATGACCCTTCAGCTTCTCGATCACCGCCGCGACGCCGTCGTACCTGCCGACCCTCAGGTTGTCGCGCTGCGCGACGTCGTGCGTGAGCACCACCCGGGAGCCGCTGCCCAGTCGCGAGAGCACGGTCAGCAGCACGTTGCGCTCCAGTGACTGGGCCTCGTCGACGATGACGAACGAGTCATGCAGCGAACGGCCGCGGATGTGGGTCAGCGGCAGCACCTCGAGCATCCCGCGATCCAGCACCTCGTCGATCACGGGCTGGCTGACCAACGCACCGAGCGTGTCGTACACGGCCTGCGCCCACGGCGCCATCTTCTCGCTCTCGGAACCCGGCAGGTACCCGAGGTCCTGGCCGCCGACCGCGTACACCGGGCGGAACACCACGACCTTGCGATGGAGGTTGCGCTCCATCACCGCTTCGAGGCCCGCGCAGAGCGCGAGCGCCGACTTGCCGGTACCGGCCCGGCCGCCGAGCGAGATGATGCCGACCTCCGGATCGAGCAGCAGATCCAGCGCGACCCGCTGCTCGGCGGAACGTCCGTGCAGGCCGAACGCCTCACGGTCGCCCCGCACGAGCTGCACCTGCTTGTCCTTCGTGACGCGGCCGAGTGCGCTCTGCGAACCCGACAGCAGCCGCAGACCCGTGTTCGTCGGGAAGTCGGCCGGGCTCGTCCCGCCGAACTCGGCCAGCTCGGCGACGCCGTCGCGGTAGAGACCGTCGAGCGTCTCGGCCGCGACCTCGAGGTCCACCATTCCGGTCCAGCCGGACGGGGTGACCTCGTGTGCGCGGTACTCGTCGACATCGAGCCCCACCGACGCCGCCTTGATCCGCAGCGGCATGTCCTTGGTGATGAGTGCCACACCTGGTGTGTGTGCGGCCATGTTCAGGGCGCACGCCAAGATCCGGGCGTCGTTCGTGTCGGTGCGGAACCCGGACGGGAGGACCGTCGGGTCGGAGTGGTTCAGCTCGACGTGCAGCGTGCCGCCTGCCGTGCCCACCGGGACGGGCGCGTCGAGCCGCCCGTGGCGTTTCCGCAGGTCATCCAGTATCCGCAGGGCCTCTCTGGCGAACCAGCCAAGCTCCGGGTGATGACGTTTGCCCTCCAACTCGTTGATGACCACCAGCGGCAGCACGACCGCGTGCTCGTCGAAACGGGACATCGCCCAGGGGTCCGACAGCAGGACAGAGGTGTCCAGGACGTACGTCCGGCGCTGGTCGTCAGGGTCAGGGGAAGAGGAATGCGAAGCAGTCACGGCAACTCCTCGGCGAACGCGCACCGACGTCCGCGTGTTCCTCGAAGGGCCGGGCACCTCCCTGACCAGGCGATACGTCTGCGCCGAAGCGTCAGCCGCACCGCCCACGAGGGCCGGGTGCCGGCCCCCTCGCGATCGTTGCCGTCACGACCAGGGCCTCCCGGGACGGACCGCGTGGGCACGACCCGTCACTTTGGACGCTACCCGTGGATCGGCCTCTCGGACAGGCAGCCACGCAGGTGATTTTCGTTTCGTGACCGAGACACGAGATCCACGCGAATGCCGCTTGCGCACGCCGACCCGACTACCCGGCGTGATCAACATCCTCGTTCGGATCATCAGCCACCTGAGCGACCTCGACCCGCTCACAAGCCATCTACCAGGCACGAGCTACGCGCAGGTGATCACGGAGCGACCTCGAAGCGATCCGCCGACAACCAGAAATGGTGAATATTTCGGCATTTGTAACACGACCGAGTGTTCAGCGACGCGGACCGTGGAAAACACCGATGACTTCGTGCCGGCGGAGTGCACGGAACGGACCCCGTGAAGTTTCCCGAAACCCCCCAATGTCGAAGGAGATGGAAACGTGCGGAAGAAGGTTGGCGTTGTCGCCGCAGCCGCTGTCGGCCGCTCGATGATCGCTCCGGCGTTCGCCAGCGCGGCCCCGGTGGCACAGCGTGACGTGAGCCACCTGCCCGGCCTGGTGGAGGAGGGCTCGTACCCGACGTTCGGGGACGCCTACAACACCTTCGTCATCGGCGGTGGCGCTGATCGCGCACTCGTTCGCGGACTGATTTCGCGACAATGACTGGGGCCCGCCGAAAAGCGGGCCCCAGTGTCGTGTTATGAGCCGAACCGACGGTGCCGAATGGCGTAGTCACGCAACGCGCGGAGGAAGTCCGTGCGGCGGAAGTCGGGCCAGTACGCCTCACAGAACCAGAACTCCGAGTGCGCCGACTGCCACAACAGGAAGCCGGAGAGCCGCTGTTCCCCGGACGTCCTGATCACGAGGTCGGGGTCCGGCTGCCCGGACGTGTACAGGTGCTCCGCGATGTGGTCGACGTCGAGGACCTCGACCAGCTCCTCGATCGTCTTCCCGGCCTCGGCCTGGCTCTGGAGCAGCTTGCGCACGGCATCGGCGATCTCACGACGTCCGCCGTAGCCGACCGCGATGTTCACCTCCATGCCGGTGCGCCCCTCGGTGCGCCGCGCGGCGGCCGACAGCCGGGCCGCGGTCTCGTCCGGCAGCACGTCCAGCGCGCCGATGACCCGCAGCCGCCACGGCTGGTCCGGCTCGGCCAGCTCGTCGACGACACCCTCGATGACCTGCAACAACGGCTTCAGCTCGGCCTCGGGCCGCATGACGTTGTCGGTGGACAGCAGCCAGAGGGTGACCAGCTCCACGTCGGCTTCGCGACACCAGCTGAGCAGGTCGGCGATGCGCTTCGCACCGGCGATGTGACCGTGCTTGACGTCGGTGAACCCGGCCTCACGTGCCCATCGTCTGTTGCCGTCGAGCACGACCCCGACATGGCGGGGATGGCGGCCCGCGGCCTGCTGGATGAGCCGCTTGTCGTAGACGCCGTAAACGAGCTTCGCGGCTTTTTTGCGGAATCTCCGCCAGGCTGGTGTCACGTCCCTGCAGGGTACGCCGGTCCCATGACGGTGGAGCACACTGGAAGCATGCGGCGAACGGAGATCGACCAACGCTGGCAGGACATCGCGGTGATCGAGCGGCTGGTGCACGAGTCACGCACCGTGGCGATCGTGGGGCTCAGCGCCGACGCGTCGCGACCCAGCTTCGGCATCGCGAGGTACCTGGTGCACGCGGGGCTGACGGTGTTCCCCGTGAACCCGGCGCTGACGTCCTGGCAGGGCCTGACCGCGTACTCCTCGCTCGCCGAGGTGCCGGAGCACATCGACATCGTGGACGTGTTCCGCCGTCCCGAGCACGTGCCGGCGATCGCGCGGGAGGCGGTCGAGGTGGGGGCCGGGGCGCTGTGGCTGCAACTCGGCGTGATCTCCCCGGAGGGCGCCAGGATCGCCGCCGAAGGAGGCCTGGACGTGGTCATGGACCGCTGTCTCGCGGTCGAACACCGCGAGGTCGTCGGCTGGTCGTGACCCGATTCACAGCGTTTCGAAGCTCAACCTACGGTCCCGTAACCTGATGACGTGCCCGCTGCGACGCTGAACCAACCCCCCGCCCAGCACACCAAGCCGCGCATGCGCGGCGTGATCCACTACTGGTCCTTCTGGGTTTCCCTGGTCCTCGGCGCCACCCTGATCTCGGTGTCCGCGTCCACGGTGTCGGCGACCGCGGCCGTGGCGACGTCGGTGTACGGCGCGACGGTGCTCGGCCTGTTCGGCGTGAGCGCGCTCTACCACCGGCGCTGGTGGGTGAGCCTGCGCGTGCGGGCGTGGATGAAGCGGCTCGACCACTCGATGATCTTCCTGTTCATCGCGGGCACCTACACGCCGTTCTCCCTGCTGGCACTGCCGCAACCGACGGGATACGTGGTGCTGTCGGTCGTGTGGGGCGGCGCGCTGCTGGGGGTCGCGCTGAAGCTGCTCTGGCCGCACGCGCCGAGGTGGCTGGGCACGCCGATCTACATCGCACTGGGCTGGGTAGCGGTGTTCGTGCTGCCGGAGCTGCTGGCGCACGCCGGGGTCGCGGCCTTCGTGCTCCTGCTGGTCGGCGGCGCGTTCTACACGTTGGGCGCGGTCTTCTACGCCACCCGCTGGCCCAACCCGTGGCCCACGATCTTCGGCCACCACGAGTTCTTCCACGCGGCCACGGTCCTGGCCGCGGCCTCGCACTACATCGCGATCTGGCTCGCCATCTACTCGTAGCGGGGTGTCGATCCCGGGCTGGGTGGTTCGACGCACAGGCATGACTGACACCAGGACCGAGCCGATCTCGACCACCAACCTCGACCAGTACGGGTCTGCTGAGCTGCCATGGAGCCGCGCCCGCGACGTTCTTGCCACCGACTCAGCCAGCGCCGATCTGACGTTCTTCATCGGGACGGTGCGGCCTGACGGGCGACCGCACTCGGCGGGGGTCGGGGCGATCTGGGTGGCTGACGCCCTGTACTTCGTGAGTGGGCCGGGTACGCGCAGGGCCCGCAACCTGGCCGGCAACCCCGCCTGCACGGTCTCGGTACGCCTGCGTGGCGTCGACCTCGTGCTGGAGGGTGAGGCTCACCGGGTCACCAATTCCGGCACGCTCGAGCAGGTCGCCGCCGCCTACCGCACCGCGGGCTGGCCCGCTTCCGTCGAGGGCGACGGCCTCACGGCCCCCTTCACCGCGCCGAGCGCTGGGCCGCCGCCGTGGCACCTGTACCGGCTCACCCCGCACACCGCGTTCGGGGTGGCCACCGCTGAACCGCACGGGGCCACTCGGTGGGACTTCGTTCACTGAGCACCGTTCGTGATGGCCGGGCCGCGGCCGCCCGGTGAGTGTCACTCACCACCGGGCGGACCGCGTTCAGCCTGGTGATCCTGGTCGTGCTGACCGGGTTCGGGCTACAGCTCCGGGCCCTTCGCGCGTAGGTCGTCGACCTTGGACATCGCGTTCCGCAGCTCGGTCAGCCACTCGTCGGCGTGCTCGCCGACGAGCCGGACCGCCCACGCGAGCGCCTCCGACCGCGACCGGGCGACGCCCGCGTCGACCAGCGTGTCGAGGACGAGCCGCTCGTCCTGCCGCAGCCGGGTCATCACCGGCACGGACAGGGTGGTGAACAGCTCTTCGGTGCTGCCGAGCTTCGCGCCCCACGCGACCTTGCGGCCGTAGCGGTGCTCGGCCTGGCGCGCGATCTCGATGCGTTCCTCGCGGGTGTCCTCGCGGAACCGGCTGATCCGGCCGGACTCGGCGGCCGCGCGGGCCGCGTCGTCGGCGAACTCGCCGTCCAGCGACGGCAGCGTGCCGACCACCGTGATCTCCTCGCGGTCGACGACCACGACCGGCGACTCGGTGAACCACGCGTCCGGCAGCCTGCCCGCGAACCACGCCGAGGCGTCCTCCGCCGACGGCAGGTCCGCCTGCTGCCAGCCGCCTCGGCCACGGCCCCGGCCGCCGGGACCACCCCAGCCGCGTCCCGGACCCCAACGGTGTCCTCTCGGTCCCATGTCGCACCTCCTGCTTACATGATTACACCGCTACCGACCTTACGGAAGTGCGACTGAGAGCGGGCACAGGTTCGCTCCGGGCAGACGAGGTGCACGAAACCGACAACTCGGTGTGCGCGAGCGCGCGACTCGCGGTGTTTGAGAGCGCGACTCGCGGGGTTTTACGTCAGGGAGTGGGTTAGGTCGGCTGCTGCTGTTACTGGGCGGTCGCAGACGTAGCCGTGGCAGACGTAGGCCGCGGGTTGGTTGTCCACCAGGGGGCGGTCGGTCAGCAGGGGGGTCGCGTCGGGTTCGCCTGCCTGGACGACCGCGCCGCCCGGGGCGTGGTGCAGGGCGGTTTCCAGGAGGGCTGCTCGGGCGGCGTCGTTCGCCGGACCCACGATGGCTATCTGCAGCGGGCCTTGTGCCAGTGCTTCCGCCACCGAGAGCCAGTGGCCCGCGAAACGTGGGGCGCGGGCCGCCAGCTGGCCCGCTCGCGCGACCGCGTCCTCCGCCGCCGCGCGGTACCGCGTCGCGTCCTCGGGCCCCACCAGCGAGGACGCCGTCAGGAGTGCGCCCGCCAGTGCCGACGCGCCCGACGGGCTCGCGTTGTCGCTGGGGTCGGCCGGGCGCCACACCAGCGCGTCCGCGTCGTCGGCGGTGTCGTGGTAGGCGCCGGGGGCCTCCGGGTCGGCGAAGTGTGCCAGCGCGGTGTCCAGCAGCGACACCGCCGACGTCAGCCAGCGCCGCTCGGCTGTCACCTGGTGCAGGGTCAGGAGCGCCTCGGCCAGGCAGCCGTAGTCCTCGAGGACGCCCGCCGCCGCGCCCACGACGCCGTCCCGGGAGGCGCGGCGCAGCCTGCCGTCCACGACGTGCGTGGACGTCACGAACTCGGCCGCCGCCACGGCCGCCGCCAGCCAGCGGGGTACGTCGAACGCGGCACCGGCCGCCGCCAGGGCGCCGATGGCCAGGCCGTTCCACGCGGTGACCACCTTGTCGTCGCGGGCGGGCTGCGGGCGGGCCGTGCGGGCCGCCAGGAGTTTGCGGCACACCTCGTGGAACCGCTCGTCCTCGTCCGGCTCGGACAGCAGCCGCAGGGTCGACGTGCCGTGCTCGAACGTGCCTTCCTCCGTCACGCCGAACAGGTCCGCCGCCCACGCGCCGTCCTCCACGCCCAGCACCTCGGTGAGCTGCGCGGGTGTCCACGCGTACGTCAGGCCCTCGACGCCGTCGGTGTCGGCGTCCAGCGACGCGGCGAACCCGCCCTGGGCGGTGCGCAGGCGGTGCAGCAGGAAGTCCGCGGTCTGTTGTGCGACGACCCGGTACCGTGTCGTGCCCGTCCGCAGCGCGAGCCTGGTGTACAGGCGCAGCAGCAAACCGTTGTCGTACAACATCTTCTCGAAGTGGGGCACCACCCAGCCCGCGTCCACGCTGTAGCGGGCGAAGCCGCCGTCGAGCTGGTCGTAGATGCCGCCCGCGGCCATGGCCCGCGCCGTGCCCTCCACAATGGACAGCGCCTCGACCGAGCCGGTGCGTTCGTGGTGGCGCAGCAGGAACTCCAGCACCATCGACGGCGGGAACTTCGGCGACGTGCCGAAGCCGCCGTTGCGGCGGTCGTACTCGGCCAGCATCGACGCGGCCGACGACGCGAGCACCTCGTCGTCCACTGTGGACGCAGGCAGTGCGGCGGTCTGCCTGCGCAGCTCCGCGACGATCCGGCCGCCCGCGTCACGCACCTCGGCGTCACGGGTCTGCCACGCCTCGTCCACCGCGACCAGCAGCTGCCGGAACGACGGCATGCCGGGCCGCGGCGATGGCGGGAAGTAGGTGCCGCAGTGGAACGGCTCACCGGACGGGGTGAGGAAGCACGTCATGGGCCAGCCGCCCTGGCCGGTCATGGCCTGCGTCGCGGTCATGTAGACCGCGTCGACGTCCGGGCGCTCCTCGCGGTCGACCTTGATGTTGACGAACTTCGCGTTCATGACCGCGGCCGTCTCCGCGTCCTCGAACGACTCGTGGGCCATCACGTGACACCAGTGGCAGGCCGCGTACCCGACCGACAGCAGGATCGGCACGTCCCGGCGACGCGCCTCCTCGAACGCCTCCGGTGACCAGGGCCACCAGTCGACCGGGTTGTCCGCGTGTTGCAGCAGGTACGGGCTCGTCGCGTGCGCCAGCCGGTTCGCCATGCCACCAGCCTGTCAGACGAACGCCCGTGCTGCCGGGGTCGCCCCATCGGGCACCGATTGCTGCCTTCGGAGCAGCGGCCGTACCGCCGTCTTGCCCCGGTTTCCCTCGCGGACGGAGTCTCGGGGACATGCGCAGACGCAGCCTGGTCCTCACCGCCGCGATCGTGCTCACCACGGCCGGCGTCACCGTGCCGTTCCGGCAGGCCGCCGCCACCGCCGGGGTCGACCCCGCCGCGGTGGAGCTGACGCTCGCCGCCGGTGCGAGCGCGACGTTCGCCGCGCACCTCACCACGCCGGCGGTACCGCCTGCGCCGGACATCGTGTTCCTCGCCGACACCACCGGCAGCATGGACCCCGCGCTCGCGAACGTGCGCAACAACCTGCCGTCGATCATGGCGGAAGTCCGTGCGGCGCAACCGAACGCACGGTTCGGCGTGGCCGAGTACAAGGAGCAGGCCGACGGGCCACGCGTGTTCCGGGTGAACACGCCCGTCACCGACGAGGACGCCGCGGTCCTCAACGGCGCGCAGGAGTGGCTGTACAACGTGGGCGGTGGCGGGCAGCCGCAGACCGACTTCGTCAACGCGCACTTCCAGCTCGCGACCGGCGCGGTCGCGTACCGACCCTCGGGCAGCAGGGTGATCGCGTGGTTCGGCGACGCCCGGTCCAACGACCCGAGCGTCGGACACACGCTCGCCGACACGGTGAACGCGTTGCGCGCCAACGGGATCCGGGTCGTCGCGGTGCCCGTGACCGGCACGCCTGCCCCCGGCCTGGACGAACGCGGGCAGGCCACGACGATCACGAACAGCACCGGCGGAGTGCTCATGCCCGGCCAGGGCGCCGGCGACGTGGCGTCCGCGATTCTCGCCGGGATCCAGGCGCTCGCGGTGCCGGTGCGGCCGGTGCCCGCGTGCGACCCGCGGCTCACCCTCGCACCCGACCCCGCAACCCGCACCGTGCGCGGCGGCGCCACCGCCGACTTCACCGAGACGGTCACGGTCCGCCCCGACGCGGGGCCGGGCACCTACCACTGCACCGTGGACTTCCAGGTCAACGGCCTGTCCGCGGGGTACACCCAGACCGTCACGGTGCACGTGCCCGGCACCGACCCGCGCCTGCGGATCAGCGACGTCACGGTCGACGAGGGCGACTCGGGCACCACGCCCGCGACCGTCACCGTGAGCCTGGACCGGGCGAGCACGGAGACGGTGACCGTGGCGTGGGCGACCGCGGCGGGCACCGCGACGGGTGAGGACTTCGCCGAGGGCGGCGGCACCGTAACGTTCGCGCCCGGCGAGACGAGCCGGCAGCTCACCGTCGACGTCACCGGTGACCTGCTCGACGAACCCGACGAGACGTTCACCGTGCGCCTGTCGACACCGGCCGGCGCCGTGCTCGACGACGCCGAGGGCACGGTGACCGTCCGCGACGACGACGAACCCGGCGCCCCGCCGCTGCTGCGGATCAGCGACCTCGCGGTCCCCGAAGCCGACGCGGACACGACGGGCTCGCTGACCGTGAGCCTCGACCGACACGGCACGGAACCCGTCACCGTCGACTGGGCGACCGTTCCGGGCACGGCAGGACCCGAGGACTTCGCCGAGGCCGGTGGCACCGTCACGTTCACCCCGGGGCAGACCGCGCGGCCGCTGCCGGTGACGGTGCGCGGCGACGACCTCGCCGAGGCGGCGGAGACGTTCGCCGTGCGGCTGTCGACGCCGACCGGTGCCGTGATCGACGACGCCGACGGCGCGGTCACGATCCTCGACGACGACGGCGGCCCGCCCGGCAAGTCGCCGAGGCTGCGGATCGGGGACGCGGCCGGACCGGAAGGCAACACCGGGACCACCCCGGCCACGCTCACCGTCACGCTGGACCGGCCGAGCACAAGCCCCGTGACCGTGCGGTGGGCGACCGAACCCGGTTCGGCGGACACCGAGGACTTCAGCGCGGCGAGCGGCGAGGTGGCGTTCGCGGCCGGCGAGGTGAGCGCGGCGGTGAGCGTCCAGGTGCACGGCGACGGCGCGACCGAGGCGACCGAGGCGTTCGGCGTGCGGCTGTCGAGCCCGTCCGGTGCGGTGATCGACGACGCGGACGGCACGGTCACGATCGTCGACGACGACGCGACCGAGCCGGGCCTGGTGCCCGAGCTGCGGATCGGGGACGTGTCCGTGCCCGAGGGCGGCAGCGGCGGCACGCCGGCGACGGTGACCGTCGTGCTCGACCGGACCGTCGACGAGCCGGTGACCGTGCGCTGGGCCACCGAGGACGGCACCGCGGCCGCGCCCGGCGACTACACCGCGGGCGGCGACGTGCTCACGTTCGCGCCGGGCGAGACCAGCGAGCAGATCACCGTGCCCGTCGCGGGCGACCGTACGCCGGAACCGGACGAGACGTTCGCGGTGCGGTTGAGCGATGCCACGAACGCGACGATCGCCGACGGGTCCGCCGCGGTCACGATCGTCGCCGACGACGAAGCCGGGCAGGTGGCGGTGAGCGTCGACGACGTGACCGTGGCGGAGGACGCCGGGCAGGCCGAGGTGGCCGTGCGGTTGTCGGCGGCGAGCACGGAACCGGTGTCCGTGCGGGTGACGACCGTCGACGGCGGCGCGACCGCGCCCGCCGACTACACGGCCGTCGACGCGCGCGTGGAGTTCGCGCCGGGCGACACCGTGCGGACCGTGCCGGTGCCGGTGGCCGCGGACGCGGTCGAGGAGGGTGACGAGACGTTCACCGTCCAGGTGTCCGAGGCGGACGGTGCGGCGATCGCGGACCCGTCGGCGGTGGTGACGGTGCTCGACGGCGGCGCCGGTGACGAGCCGGTGGTGAGCGTCGACGACGCGTCGGTCGCGGAGAACGGCGGCAGCGCGGTGTTCCGGGTGCGGCTGACCAGGACGGCACCCGTGACCGTCCGGTGGGCGACGGCGGCGGGCACCGCCACGGCGGCGGACTTCACCGGCGGCACGGGCGAGGTGACGTTCGCGCCGGGCGCGGTGGTCGCCGACGTCGAGGTCCCGGTGACGGACGACGCGGCCGTCGAGGGCGACGAGTCGTTCACGCTGACACTGTCCGAGCCCGTCGGGGCGACGCTCGGTGACGCGGACGCCGTCGGGGTGATCCTCGATGACGACGACACCGTGGTGCGACCGGTGCTCGGCGTGACCGACACGTCCGTGGCCGAGGACGCGGGTCCGGCGGTGTTCGAGGTGCGGCTGTCGGAGGCGGCGACCACCCCGGTCTCGGTCGCGTGGGCCACCGGAGACGGCACCGCGGTCGCGCCCGGCGACTACGCGGGCGGCGCGGGCCGGGTCGAGTTCGCCCCCGGCCAGGTCAGCGCGCGGGTGTCGGTGGCGGTCGTCGACGACGGCGCGGTCGAGCCGGACGAGACGTTCACGCTGACGCTGTCCGCCCCGGACGGCGCGACGATCGGCGACGGCACCGCGGTCGGCACGGTCGTCGACGACGACACCGTGGCCGGTGTCTTCACCTGCACGGCGACCGCGGCGAAGGTGCTCGGCGCGGGTGTCGCGGTCGCCGGGGGCGATCCGTGCGTGACGGACGCGGAATCGGTGGCCAGGACCCGGTTGGGCCTCGGGTTGCTGACGGTCGAGGCCAACGGCCTGACCGCGTCGACAGAGGCGACCCCGGCCGGTGCGTCCGCCGGACTGCTGACCACGCGGATCCGCATGCTCGGGCTGGTGATCGAGGTCGGGGCCGTCACCTCGACGGCCACCGCGACCTGCGTCGCCGGGCCCGCCGGGCCGGTGCCGGTGTTCGCAGGCAGCTCGCGGATCGCGGCGCTGAGGATCAACGGGGTGACGGTGCCGATCGGGTCGGGGCCGGTGACGCTGCCGCTGCTGGTGGGCTCGCTGTCGCTGAACGGCACGGTCGAGACGGCGCACGGGCTCACGCAGCGGGCGTTCGAGCTGCGGACCCCGCTCGGCGACGTGGTGATCGGCGAGTCGTCGGTCGACGCGACCGGTAACCCCTGCCGATAGTCGGGGGTGATCGTGGCCGATCGGCAGATCCGGCGCTGACCTGCGGGTTCGTAGCGTCTGTCGCATGAAGTCACTGGTGTTCGGGCTGGTGCTGGCGCTCACGCCGGCGCCAGCCTCCGTGGACGGCTATCTCGACGACGCGCTCGACGCGACCGGCCTGCCCGGGGTGTCCGTGGTCGTCACCCACGGCGACCGGGTCGTGCACGCGACCGGCGCCGGACACGACTCGGCGGGCAGCCCCGTCACGGCGGACACGCCGATGCGGGTGGCGTCGGTGAGCAAGTCGTTCACGGCGGCGGGGGTGCTGACGCTCGTCGAGGACGGGCGGCTCGCGTTGGACGACCCCGTTCGCCGCTGGCTGCCGACCGTGCCCGGTGGGGTGACGGTGCGGCACCTGCTGAACCAGACGTCGGGGCTCGCGGACTCGTCGGTGAACATCGGGGAGTTGGAGTCGACGCGCACGCTCGCCGAGTACGCGGAGGTGTTCGAGGGAACGCTCGTGGCGCCGCCGGGCACGACGTGGTCGTACTGCAACGTGAACTACGACCTGGCGGCGCGGGTCGCGGAGGTCGTGTCGGGGCAGCCGTTCGACGAGTTCATGGCGGACGCGGTGTTCGAGCCGTTGGGCATGCACGACACGGCGGTCGGCGGCGCGGCGGCGGACGGGTACAACTCGCTGTTCGGCATGTGGTTCTCGCGGCCGGAACTGGACGGCGGGCCCGCGGTGAACGGGGCGGGCGGCGTGGTGACGACGGCCGCCGACATGGGGCGGTGGCTCGTCGCGCAGAACGGCCACGGGCCGTTCCCGGCGTCGCTGTTGGAGACGATGCGGGAGCCGTCCGCGGTGGACCAGTACGGCATGGGCTGGGCGCCGGCGGACGGGCTGCTCGTGCACAGCGGGAACCTGTGGACGTACAACGCGGTGCAGGCCATCGACCCGTCGACCGGGTACGGATACGCGGTGATGACCAACGGGGCCGGGTTGTACGACGACACGCAGGACATCCTGGACGGGTTGGTGTCGCTGACGCGTGGCGAGTCACCCGCGTCGCCGGGTGGGGGCAGGCAGACGTTCGAGTGGGTGCTGGCCGGGATCGGTCTGCTCGCGCTCGCGCTGGCCGTGCTCGGGGTGGCGCGTGCCCGCCGGTGGTCGACCCGACGCCTGGCACAGCACCCGGGCCGTGGCCGGCTTCGGTGGTGGGTGTGGACCTGCCTGCGGATGGTGCCGTGTCTGCTGCCCGTGTCGCTGCTCGTCTTCTACCCGCAGGTGGTCTCGTTCATCAGTGCCGGGCGGACGGTGTTGTGGGCGCAGCTGTTCTACTTCGCGCTGCCGTTGACCGTGGTCGTCGCCGTCGCGGCCGTGGCCGGGTTCGCGGTCCTCGTGGCGCGGGTGTGGCGGCTAAGGTCGGCCTGGTGAGGCTCGGGGTGCTCGCCGTCCTCGGGCTGGTCGGCGGGCTGGACGTGAACAACATGCCCGTGTGGCGGGTCGCCGCCTACCTCGCGCTCGGCGTCCTCGCCTACCTGCACGGACGGCACGTCGACCAGCGGTTCGGCTGGTGGATCCTCGGCGCCGCCGCGCTCGGCGGGTGCGGGGTCGGGGTCGTCGTCAGCATCCCGGAAGGCGTCTCCACCCTGCTGATCCTCGGCGTGGTCGTCGTGCTGCCGTGGCTCGCCGGGCGGTACCGGCGGCAGCAGGCACTGCTCGTCGCGGCCGAGCGGGAGCGGGTGCGCCAGCTGGAACGCGAGCAGGAGCACGTCGCCGAGCGGGCGCGGCTCGCCGAGCGGGGGCGGGTGGCCGCCGACCTGCACGACTCGCTCGGGCACGAGCTGGCGCTGATCGCGTTGCGGGCCGGCGCGCTGGAGCTGTCGCCCGCGCTGACCACCGAGCACCGGCAGGTGGCCGGTGAGCTGCGCGCCCTCGCCGTCAGCGCCACCGACCAGCTGCGGCAGACCATCGCGATGCTCCGCGACCGCGACGACGCGCCGTCCGTCGAGGAGACCGTCGACCGGGCCAGGGCCGCGGGCATGACCGTCCACACCCGTGGCCTCGTGCCCCTGCCCGACCTGGTCGACCAGGCGATCCGCCGGGTCGTCCGCGAGGCGCTCACCAACGTGGCCCGGCACGCACCCGGCGCACCTGCGACGGTCACGCTCGACGTCACCGCGCACACCGCGCGCCTCACCGTGTCCAACCCGGCCCACACCGCGCCCGGCACCGGCGGCAGCGGGCTCGTCGGGCTGGCGGAACGGCTGCGGCTGCTCGGTGGGCGTCTCGACACCACCAGCGGCGACGGCCGCTTCGACCTCACCGCGGAGGTGCCGCTCACGTGATCCGGGTCCTGCTCGCCGACGACGAGGCCATGATCCGCGCCGGGTTGACGGCGATCCTCGCGACCGACCCCGGCATCACGGTCGTCGCGGAGGCGGCCGACGGACGGGAGGCCGTGGAGCTCGCACACGCGCACCAGCCGGACGTCGTGCTCATGGACATCCGGATGCCGCGGCTCGACGGCCTGGCCGCGTCCGCCGAGCTGGCGGGTGTCGTGCCGGTGGTGGTGCTGACGACGTTCGACGAGGACGACTACGTGGCGAGGGCGCTCGCCGACGGGGCGAGCGGCTTCCTGCTCAAGGCCGCCGACCCGCGTGAGCTGCTGATCGCGGTGCGGGCGGTCGCGGACGGCGCCGCCTACCTGTCACCGAGGGTGGCGCACCGGGTCATCGCCGGGCTCCGTACGAGCGAGCTGACCAGGCCCGCGGTCGCGCGGAAGAAGGTCGAGGCGCTCACGCCGAGGGAGCGGGACGTGCTCACGCTCGTCGGGCGGGGGCTGTCGAACCAGGAGATCGCGCGGGACCTGCACCTGGCGGAGGGGACCGTGAAGGCCCACCTGTCGTCGATCCTGCGTGGTCTGGACGTGCAGAACCGCGTCCAGGCCGCGATCACCGCCTATGAGGCGGGCATCCTGGGTGGCTAGCTCTTCTTCTCTTCGGCGTTGCTCTCCGCGGGCTTGTCCGCCGGGGTCTCCCCGTCTTCCGGAGCCGTGTCCCCGGGTTCCTTGTCGGCTGCGTCGGACTCGTCCGACTCGTCCGAAGCGTCGGGCTCCTTGTCGAACGACGCGGGCACCCGCTTGAGGTGCTTGGTCATCGACCGGACCAGGAACGCGACCGCGATGAAGAACAGCAGCAGCACCAGGAGGCCGACCGGTGACGACTTGCCGAAGTCCGCGCCCCGCCCACCGGGCTCGTTCTGCTCGGAGGGCTGGGACGCGACCTCGACGACCGCGACCGTCTGTGCGTCGGCCACGTCCGGCCCCATGAACAGTGGGCCGGAACCTGAAGTCATGCGCTTACCTTCTCCGTGATCCCCGAGAACAGGTCGTCCTCAGGCAGTGTCGTGTCCACCAGGGACCGCACCAGCTCGTACTCCTCGTACGGCCAGACCTCCCGCTGGATCTCCAGCGGCACGAAGAACCAGCGGCTGTTGGGGTCGATCTGCGTCGCGTGGGCGAGCAGCGCGGCGTCCCTCTTCTCGAAGTATTCCCCACACTCGACACGCGTCGTCACCCGGTCGGCGACATCGCCGCGTGATTCGTCCCATTTCTCGAGCCACTCGGCGTACGGGGACTCCAGGTCGCGGGCCAGCAGCGCCTCGTGGATGGCGGTCATCCGCTTGCGGGAGAAGCCGTGCGAGTAGTAGAGCTTCAGCGGCGTCCACACCTCGCCCGCCTCGGGGTACAGGTCCGGGTCGCCCGCCGCGTCGAACGCCGCGACCGACACCTCGTGGCAACGGATGTGGTCCGGGTGGGGGTAGCCGCCGTTCTCGTCGTAGGTGATGACGACGTGCGGCTTGAACTCACGCATGAGCTTGACCAGCGGCGGCACCGACTCCTCGAGCGGCACCAGCGCGAAGCAGCCCTCCGGCAGCGGCGGCTTCGGGTCGCCCTCCGGCAGCCCGGAGTCGACGAAACCCAGCCAGTGGTGCCGCACGCCGAGGATCTCGGCGGCGCGGGCCATCTCCTTGCGGCGGTACCCGACCATGTCCTCGAGCACCTCGGGCCGCTCCATGGCCGGGTTGAGGATGTCGCCCCGCTCCCCACCCGTACAGGTCACGACCATGACCTCGTGCCCTTCGGCCACGTATTTCACCATCGTGGCGGCGCCCTTGCTCGACTCGTCGTCGGGATGCGCGTGCACCGTCATCAGACGCAGCTTCTCAGCCATGACCCTTCGGTTCCTCCCTGAACGTCCCCCGGAGTCACCCGCCCTCGGCGGTGAGCGGATACTCGGCTCGGACATACGAACCACTCCGGCGGGGTGCATTGTTCCCGTCGGCACCGACATTTTCGTGTGGAGGCCCGAGGATGACCGCCCCCGGTAGCACGCTGCTGGAGGACCGTTACGGCACGAAGCCGAAGCGGGCGTCCAGGCGGACCTACTGGGTCATCGGCGCGATCGCGCTGGTGGTGAGCGGTGTGGTGGCCTGGATCGGCTACCAGAACCTCGGCACGCCCGCCATCGAAACGCAGGTCACGAACTTCGCGAACCTGCCCGACGACCGCATGAGGATGACGTTCGACGTCACCAGGGACACGCCGGAGGAGCCCGCGGTGTGCATCGTGCGGGTGCGGGTGCTCGACGGCAGTGAAGGTGGGCGCAAGGAGGTGTACATCCCGCCTGGCGCGGGCACCATGACGATGACCACCGTCGTCACGAGCAGCGGCGAACCGGTCACCGCCGATGTCTTCGGGTGCTCTTATCAGGTACCGGCATATCTGTCCAAACACATGCCGCCATCAGGGTGAACTAGACCAATCCCCACGGCCAATCGGACATAACGGACAAGCCTCGTCTGGCATCCGTGGTATTCTGACGTACCTGCACGGCCCCATGGCGGGCCGTGTTTTTCCATTCCGGGTGTCCGCCGCCCACCCGGGACTACCGCCCCGAATCCCCGGGATCCGGAAGTATTGACGAGGAGTTGGTGACCGTGAGCGACACCCAGGTGACCTGGCTGACCCAGGAGGCCTACGGTCGGCTCAAGCAGGAGCTCGACGAGCTGATCGCGAATCGCCCGGTACTCGCCGAGAAGATCAACACGAGCCGCGAGGAGGGTGACCTCAAGGAGAACGGGGGCTACCACGCGGCCCGTGAGGAGCAGGGGCAGAAAGAGGCGCGGATCCGCCACCTGCAGGAGCTGTTGCGCAACGCCAAGGTCGGCGAAGCGCCCCAGAACGACGGTCTGGCCGAGCCCGGGAAAGTGCTCACCATCCGCTACGACGGCGACGACGAGGACGAGAAGTTCCTCCTCGCCACTCGGGAGGAGGGTGCGGAAGGGGAGCTGGAGGTCTACTCGCCCGAGTCGCCGCTGGGCAAGGCCCTGCTGGGCGCCAAGGAGGGCGAGACCCGCTCCTACGAGCTGCCCAACGGGTCCATGCAGAAGGTGACCCTGGTCAAGGCCGTGCCGTACGCGGGCTGAGCCCCCACGAATGTCCGAAGGGCCCGGGCGTCATCGCCCGGGCCCTTCTTCGCGTCCCGCGACCTTCTCCAGCAGGGGCCGCACCCGCGACGGGATCGGCGTCGACAGCGCGATGGACGTGGACGTCCTGCTCACCCACCGCACGTCGACCACCTCGTCGATCACCCGTTGCAGGTCCGCGTTCGACGTCGCCACCATCCGCACGAGCAGATCGCCCTCGCCCGTCGTGGCGTGCACCTCGCACACCTCGTCGATGGCGCGGAGCCGCTCGGTCACCTCGGCCCGCTTGCCCTGCGCGATCTCCAGCACCGCGAACGCCGTGAGGCCGTAGCCCATCGCGGCCAGGTCCACGTCCGGCGGGAACCCGGTCAGCACGCCGCGCTGTTCGAGCCGGTCCATCCGCGCCTGCACGGTGCCCCGCGCGACCCCCAGGCGGCGTGAACACTCCAGCACACCGAGCCTTGGCTCGTCGGTGAGCAGGAGCAGCAGCCTGGCGTCCAGCCGGTCGATTTCTCCCATCGTGCTCCACTTCCTGCGCATACTGCTCATCTTGTCCGCCAACTGTGGGCGACTTCTGTGCAGGTTGTCCAGTAAATCAAGCGACTGTTGCACAGACTGCCCGGCACGACAGATCCTGCGGTTACCGCACCACAGGGAGGACGCCATGACCGACACCATCGACGACGTCACCTTCGACCAGATGCGCCAGCTCGTCGGGCTGGTCGACTACGACGAGTCCAAGGACCCGTTCCCCGTCAAGGCGATGGACGCGGTCGTGTTCGTGACCGGCAACGCGACGCAGACCGCGTGGTTCTACCAGGCCGCGTTCGGCATGACGCTCGTCGCCTACTCGGGTCCGGAGACCGGCAACCGCGACCACAAGTCGTTCGTGCTGAAGTCCGGGTCCGCCCGCTTCGTGATCAACGGCGGGGTCGCGCCCGGCAGCCCGCTGCACGCCCACCACGCCAAGCACGGCGACGGGGTCGTCGACCTCGCGCTGGAGGTCGCCGACGTCGACCAGTGCATCGCCCACGCCCGCGCGCAGGGCGCGACCGTGCTCGAGGAGCCGCACGACGTCTCCGACGAGTTCGGCACCGTCCGGCAGGCCGCCATCGCCACGTACGGCGAGACGAGGCACACGCTCATCGACCGCTCCCGCTACGCGGGCCCCTACCTGCCCGGGTACATCGCGAAGACCTCGTCGGTGCCCGCCCGCAAGCGGCTCTTCCAGGCCGTCGACCACTGCGTCGGCAACGTCGAGCTGGGCAGGATGGACTACTGGGTCGAGTTCTACAACCGCGTGATGGGCTTCGTGAACATGGCGGAGTTCGTCGGCGACGACATCGCCACCGACTACTCGGCGCTGATGTCCAAGGTGGTCTCCAACGGCAACCACCGCGTGAAGTTCCCGCTCAACGAGCCCGCGATCGCGAAGAAGAAGTCGCAGATCGACGAGTACCTCGAGTACTACGACGGCGCGGGCTGCCAGCACATCGCGCTCGCCACGAACGACATCGTCGAGACGGTCAAGGCGATGCGGGCGGCGGGCATCGAGTTCCTCGACACCCCGGACTCCTACTACGACGACCCGGAGCTGCGGGCCCGCATCGGTGAGGTGCGGGTGCCGATCGAGGTGCTGAAGGAACACCGCATCCTGGTGGACCGCGACGAGGACGGCTACCTGCTGCAGATCTTCACGGCGCCCATCGGTGACCGGCCCACCGTGTTCTACGAGCTGATCGAGCGGCACGGCTCGCTGGGCTTCGGCAAGGGCAACTTCAAGGCGCTGTTCGAGGCCATCGAGCGCGAGCAGGAGCGCCGCGGCAACCTCTGACCGGGACACGACAAAAAAGTGGCGGTGGCCTCCGGGCCACCGCCACTTTTCGTTCTAGGGGGCTTGGTCGACCCGGCCCAGGTTGTTCAGGGCCGGTGCCACCTCGTCGCTGTCGTAGTGCTCGTCCGGTGCGGGCGGCAGGTGCTCCGGGTCGACGCAGCTGCCGACCAGCTCGATCTGACCGTCGTCGTGCTGGATGTAGTGGCCCGGATCCCCGCAGCCCGCCTGCTGGACCGTGAACACCGCGACCCCGGCCAACGCGACGGCGGCCAGTGTCGCCCCAGCCAACGGAAGCGCACCCGCTACCCGTGCCCCGACCGCCATGCTCGTCTCCTGCGTCCGAGATCCCTTTGTTGCAATCGAGAATACCCGCCGAGGGAGAACACGTGTTGTCCAGCGTGGGTCAGTCCAGTGCCGCCAGCAGGTCGTCGACCAGGTCGGTGGCCTCCTCGATGCCGACGGACAGACGCAGCAGGTTGCCCGGCACCTCCAGCGGCGAGCCCGCCGTGCTGGCGTGCGTCATCCTGCCGGGGTGCTCGATCAGCGACTCCACACCGCCGAGCGACTCGCCGAGGATGAACAACGTCGTGCGGGCCGCGATCGCCAGCGCGGCCTCCTCACCGCCCGTGACCTCGAACGACACCATGCCGCCGAACCGCCGCATCTGCTTCGCCGCGATCTCGTGCCCGGGGTGGTCGGCGAGGCCCGGGTAGTAGACCTTCGTGACCTTGGCGTGGCCGAGCAGCGCCTCGACGACCCGCTCCGCGTTGTCGCTGTGCCGTTCCATGCGGACGGCGAGGGTCTTCGCGCCACGCAGCGTCAGGAACGCGTCGAACGGGCCCGGCACCGCGCCGACCGCGTTGCGCAGGAAGGCGAACTGCTCGTGCAGCGTGTCGTCGGACGTGACCAGCGCGCCGCCGACCACGTCGGCGTGCCCGCCGATGTACTTGGTGGTGGAGTGCAGGACCACGTCCGCGCCAAGGCCGAGCGGCGACTGCAGGTACGGGCTCGCGAACGTGTTGTCCACGACCAGGCGCGCCCCGGCGTCGGCCGCGACCTGGGCCAGCGCGGTGATGTCGGCGATGCCCAGCAACGGGTTGGTGGGCGTCTCGGTCCAGATGACCTTGGTGTTGGGGCGCACGGCGTTGCGCGCGGCGTCGACGTCGGCGAGGTCGACGCTCGTGTACTCGACACCCCACAGCGTCATGACCTTGTCCATCAGGCGGAACGTGCCGCCGTACGCGTCACCGCCGAGGATCACGTGGTCGCCGGGCCGCGTCATGGCACGCAGCGCGATGTCCGACGCGGCCATGCCGGACGCGAACGCGAGCGCGTGCCTGCCGCCCTCGAGCGAGGCCAGTGCCTCCTCGAGCGCGGTGCGCGTGGGGTTCGCGGTGCGCGAGTACTCGTACCCTCCCTCACGCAGCCCACCGACGCCGTCCTGGGCGAAAGTGGACGTCGCGTAGATCGGCACGACCACCGAACCGGTCCGCGGATCAGGCCGCTGACCAGCGTGGATAGCGCGCGTCTCG
This sequence comes from Actinophytocola sp. NPDC049390, assembly GCF_044466355.1. Taxonomy (NCBI): domain Bacteria; kingdom Bacillati; phylum Actinomycetota; class Actinomycetes; order Pseudonocardiales; family Pseudonocardiaceae; genus Actinophytocola; species Actinophytocola sp. NPDC049390. The sequence goes on along the minus strand of NZ_JBITMQ010000014.1, from coordinate 71,181 downwards.
AATCCCCATCGACTCGTGTCCTCTGCCATGCCGCCAGGGTACGTGGCCCCGGTCAGTCGCCCAGCATGTGGGACTGGAGGAATACTCGCCGACCCCGCGGGAACGCGCCCCAAAGCAGAAACGCCGGCCGGCCCGAGGGCCGACCGGCGAGTTCTCCGCGTGTCAGGTCACCACTGGGGCGGCTGACCACCCTGCGGCGGCTGGCCGAAGCCACCCTGCTGCGGCGGCTGCTGCCCGAAGCCCTGCGGCGGACCGAAGCCCTGCTGGGGCTGGCCGAAGCCCTGCTGCGGCGGCTGACCGAACCCACCGGGCGGCGGGCCGAAGCCGCCACCGCCACCGGGGCCGCCCAACGCGGACTCGGCGCCGAGGAACTTCTTGGTCTGCGGGAAGTAACCCAGCGCACCGGCGCCGGCGACCACGATGCCCGCGATCAGCGCGAGGATCGTCCCGCCCGGCATCTCGGCCGGGAACTGGTCGTCGATGCCGCCGACCATGATCATCTGGATGATCGCGAAGAGCAGCATCAGGCCACCGCCCACGACGAGGACGAGCGGCGCGAGCTTGTGCTTCAGGAACACGAGCACACCGCCACCGACCGCGGCGACACCGCCGAGCAGCATGCCGATGGTGGTGAGCCACAGCATGCCCGGCGACGGCAGACCGAACTGGTCGATCATCTCCTCGGGCACGCTGTCGTACCCGTCGCTGTACGTGCTGATGTCACCCATGTCGGTGAGCCCGATGATGGCGACGATCAGGCCGAGGAGGGCGGCGATACCGGCGATGCCCCACGCGATCATCTGGGTGTTCTGGCCCTGGCCACCGAAGCTCGGCCCCTGGCCCAGCCCCTGCTGTTGCGCGAACCCGCCCTGCGGCGGCGGGAACCCGGGCGGCGGCTGCTGCCCGGGGAAGCCCTGCTGCTGCTGGCCGAACCCGGGCGGCGGCTGCTGGCCGGGGAAACCCTGCTGCTGGCCGAAGCCGGGCGGGGGCTGCTGGCCGGGGAACCCACCGGGAGGCGACGCGTCGGCGCCGGGCGGCGGGGCGTACGGCGGCTGCTGAGGGGGCAGCGACCCCGGCGGCACCATCTGCGTCGCACCCGCGTCCGGCGCCTGGCCGCCCGGGGTGGTCTGCTGGCCGAACGAGCCGGGCGACACGACCTGCGTGGCACCCGAGTCGCTCTGGTCGCCGGGGATCGGCTGACCGGGCTGGATGTGCTGCGTGCGCTCCACACCGTCGGCACCGGTCTGGCCGCCCGGAGGCGGCAGCGGCTGACCAGGCTGGATCGCCTGCGTCGGGCCCGCGTTCGTCAGGGCCGGGTTCTGGCCGGAGTCCTGCGACCCGCCCTCCTGCTGCGGTGGCTGGCCGCCCTGCCACGGTTGGTTCGGCGGCTGCGGAGCGCTCATCGGGTACAACCCCTCTTCACATCTACTTCACATCTACCTGATGTCGACTTGCGTGCGCGCCAACGCTAGTGCATCGTCCGACGCTTCGCGTGTAACGCCCGAGATGACACGAACGATTTACCGGCCCGCCAGGAACCCGAGAAGGTCCTGCCGGGTCACCACACCGGCGGGTTTGCCGTCCACCAGCACCAGCGCGCCGTCGGCCGCGGACAGCGCCGCCATGGCCGCGGTGACCTGCTCACCAGCGCCGATGGTGGGCAGCGGCGGCGACATGTGGTTGTCAAGCCGGTCGGCGAGCTGCGCCTTGCCGGTGAACAGCGCGTCGAGCAGGTCCCGCTCGTTGACCGCGCCGACCACCTCGGCCGCCATGACCGGCGGCTCCGCGTTCACGACCGGCATCTGGGACACCCCGAACTCGCGCAGGATGGTCACCGCGTCGGCGACGGTCTCGGTCGGGTGCGCGTGCACCAGGTCCGGCATGGCGCCGCCGGTCCCCTTGCGCCGCAGCACGTCACCGACGGTCGCGCCGGAGTGCTCGGGCGGCAGGAAGCCGTAGGAGGCCATCCAGTCGTCGTTGAAGACCTTCGACAGGTAGCCGCGGCCGCCGTCGGGCAGCAGCACGACCACCACGTCGTCCGGGCCGAGCCGCTTCGCGAGCCGGACCGCCGCGGCGGCCGCCATGCCGCACGAGCCGCCGACCAGCAGGCCCTCCTCGCGCGCGAGGCGCCGGGTGACCTGGAACGACTCGGCGTCGGAGACCGCGATGATCTCGTCGGCGATCTCCCGGTCGTAGGTGGTCGGCCAGAAGTCCTCGCCGACGCCCTCGACCAGGTACGGGCGGCCGGTGCCGCCGGAGTACACCGAGCCCTCCGGGTCCGCACCGATGATCTTGACCCGGCCCTCGGAGACCTCCTTGAGGTACCGGCCGGTGCCGGAGATCGTGCCGCCGGTGCCCACGCCCGCGACGAAGTGCGTGATCTTCCCGTCCGTCTGCCGCCAGATCTCCGGGCCGGTCTGGCGGTAGTGGCTCTCCGGGTTCTCCGGGTTGGAGTACTGGTCGGGCTTCCACGCGCCCTCGATCTCGCGCACGAGCCGGTCGGACACGTTGTAGTAGGAGTCCGGGTGCTCCGGGGCGACCGCCGTCGGGCACACCACGACCTCGGCGCCGTACGCCTTGAGCGTGTTCCGCTTGTCCTCGGACACCTTGTCCGGGCACACGAACACGCACTTGTAGCCCTTGCGCTGGGCGACCATGGCGAGGCCGACACCGGTGTTGCCGGAGGTCGGCTCCACGATCGTGCCGCCCGGCCGCAGCTCACCGGAGGCCTCGGCGGCCTCGATCATCCGCAGCGCGATGCGGTCCTTGACGCTGCCACCGGGGTTGAAGTACTCGACCTTCGCGAGCACGGTCGCCGACACCCCCTCCGCCAGCGATCCCAGCTTGACCAGCGGGGTGTTGCCCACCAGATCGGTCACATGCTCGACGTACTCCACCTGCGCTCCTCGTGAGAACTCAACAATCCCCGGCCCGGGAGCCTAGCCCGCATTACCACGGGGGCATCTGTTCACCTAGTGAAATCGAGCCCTGTTCGAGTTACTCCCGAGTGACCGGTCACACACTCGATAACGACCGGGCGATAACCGTCGCAAGAACCGTCACTGGCTGCGACACTGGAGTTGGGAGGACGGCGATGGCTGGAGCGCGAGCGCTGAAGGCGCTGATGTTCGCCGCCGGTTCGATCGGCGGGCTGTCAGGCGCGGCATACGGCCTGCTCACGGGCCAGTCGAAGCGTGCTCGAACAATCATCGGCGTACCCCGGGACCTGCCGTTGAACGCGGACGGGCAGTACCTGCCGGACGGCTCCGGGCCACTCCCCCCGGTTCGTGGTGACGCTCTGTCATTCGCCGTTCTGGGTGACTCGCTGGCCGCCGGCCTTGGCGCGGAGTCACCGGAGCGGCTGCCGGGCGTGCTGCTGGCGAAGTCGCTCTCCGACGAGCTGGCCCGGCCCGTGCGGCTGGTGACGCACGCGATCAGCGGCTCCCGGACCGTGGAGCTGGAGCCGCAGGTGGACCGGGCGCTGATCGACCCGCCGGACCTGGCGCTGGTGATCATCGGCGGCAACGACGTGACCTCACGGCTGTCCATCGGCGCCTCCGCCGCCCTGCTCGCCGGGCAGGTGGAGCGGCTCATGGCGGCGGGGACGACCGTGGTCGTCGGCACGTGCCCCGACCTGGCCATCATCCAGCCGATCCCGCAGCCGCTGCGGACCGTCGCGAGCCGGTACGGGCTCTCGCTCGCCCGCGCGCAGCGCCGTGCGCTGGACAAGATCGGCGCGCGGGCGGTGTCGATCGCCGCACTGCTGTCACCGGAGTTCCTCGCCCGCCCGCACGAGCTGTTCAGCGCCGACCGCTTCCACCCCAACGGCGCGGGCTACGAGCTCGCGGCGAACGTCCTCCTCGCCCCGTTGTGTGATGTTGTGCGGCGGGCACAGGGCCTTACCGGGGTGGGCCGCGTAGCCTCCGTCGTAGTGTCCTGACGAAGGAGTTGGCATGCCAGAGGCCGTCATCGTTTCCGCGGTCCGTTCGCCGATCGGGCGGGCCGGCAAGGGTTCCCTGATCGACATCCGGCCGGACGACCTCGCCGCGCAGATGGTGCGGGCGGCGTTGGACAAGGTCCCGGCCCTCGACCCGGCGGACATCGACGACCTCATGCTCGGCTGCGGCCTGCCCGGCGGCGAGCAGGGTTTCAACATGGGCCGCGTGCTAGCCGTGCTGCTCGGCTACGACCACCTGCCCGGCTGCACGGTCACCCGGTACTGCGCGTCCAGCCTGCAGACCACCCGGATGGCGTTCCACGCGATCAAGGCGGGCGAGGGTGACGTGTTCGTCAGCGCGGGCGTGGAGACGGTGTCGCGGTACGCGAAGGGCAGCTCGGACAGCTGGCCGGACACGCAGAACCCGGTGTTCTCCGACGCCGTCGCGCGCACGGCGGCCGTGGCCGAGAAGGGCGCGGCCGAGTGGCACGACCCGCGCGGTGACGGCGACGTCCCGGACGTGTACATCGCGATGGGCCAGACCGCGGAGAACCTGGCGCTCGCGAAGGGCGTGTCCCGCCAGGAGATGGACGAGTTCGGCGTCCGTTCGCAGAACCTCGCCGAGCAGGCCATCAAGGACGGCTTCTGGGCACGCGAGATCACCCCGGTCACGTTGCCGGACGGCCGCGTGGTCGACACCGACGACGGCCCGCGTCCCGGTGTCACGTACGAGAAGACGTCGACGCTGCAACCCGTCTTCCGGCCGGACGGCCGCGTGACGGCGGGCAACTGCTGCCCGCTCAACGACGGCGCCGCCGCGCTGGTGATCATGTCCGACACGAAGGCGGCGGCGCTCGGTCTCACACCGCTCGCGCGGATCGTGTCGACCGGCGTTTCCGGGCTGTCGCCCGAGATCATGGGGCTGGGTCCGGTGGAGGCGTCGAAGCAGGCGCTGGCCCGTGCGGGCATGACCATCGACGACATCGACCTCGTGGAGATCAACGAGGCGTTCGCCGCGCAGGTCATCCCGTCCTACCAGGACCTGGGCATCGACATCGACAAGCTGAACGTCAACGGCGGCGCCATCGCGGTCGGCCACCCGTTCGGCATGACCGGCGCCCGCATCGCCACGACGCTCATCAACTCCCTGCAGTACCACGACAAGCAGTTCGGTCTCGAGACCATGTGCGTCGGCGGCGGGCAGGGCATGGCGATGGTGCTGGAGCGCCTCAGCTAGATCACGGCTAGATGGCGTACGCCCAGGCGGTGAGCGCGTAACCGCCGAACCAGCCGGACAGCAGCGCGGTGGCGGACAGCACGGCGAGCACGGTGCCGGTCCGCCGCCGCGCGAGCCCGGCGGCGACGGGCAGCAGCAACGTGAACGCGGGCACCAGCAGGCGCATCTTCGAGTAGGTGACACCGCTGGAGCCCGCGGTCATCACGAACAGCCCGATGCCGTACGCCACCAACGGCCACGGCGGCTTCCGCACCACCACGACCACGCACAGCACGAGCGCGCCCAGCACGGTCAGCACGTTGGCCGTCTCCATCAGCGGCGCGTCCGACGTCAGCACCCGGCCGACGAACTCGGCGGTGTTCACGCCGCCGTCGAACGCCGTGCCCCACCCGGACTCCTGCAACACGAACCAGCCGAACACGTTCCCGGTCCGGTCCGCGACGAACAGCAGGTACCCGGCCAACCCGAGCGGGCAGACGACGGCGGCGAGCACCCCGCGGTACCCGCGTTCCCGCAGCACCACGGCGACGATCACGATGAGGATCAGCACGCCGGCGCTCGGCCGCACGAGCCCGGCGCCCACGCAGCACAGGGACGCGAGCCACCACTTCCGTTCCAGCACACCGACGAGCGCCCACGCGGCCAGTGCGCTGAACAGCGCCTCGGAGTAGACCATCGACAGCGTCACCGCCATCGGCGTCGACGCGAACAAGGCGACGAGCACGAGCCCGACGCGCCGGTCGCCCGCCAGCCGCGTGATGCCGTAGGCGGCGGCGATCCCCGCGGCGACGCTGACCACGAGCCCGCTGAGCACCGACGGGCCGAGCAGCGCGACCAGCACCGGGTAGCCGGGGAAGAACGCGAGCGTGGTGTTCGGTGTGAAGTTGCCCGCGGCGTCGACGAGACCGCCGCCCTCCCGGTCGTAACCGTGCTCGGCGATCGAGAGGTACCAGTCGCCGTCCCACGACTTCAGCACGTCGAGCAGCGAGCGGTCGTGGGCCGCCGCCATGATCGCGAGCACGACGAGCCCCGCCAGCCGCACCGCGAGGTAGACCGCGGCGGGGGTGAGGGCGTGGCTGGTCAGTGATGTCCGGGACGGCTTCTGGACGGTCTGCACGTGGCTACCTATGCCGCGACCACGCGGACGGGTTGCACCGAGTTCCCGCTGGCATACTCGCCGGCGTGGCCGCCCGGGACGACTTCAGCGAGTACTTCGCGGCGCGGGCACACGCACTGCGCGCCACGGCGTACCTGCTGTGCGGCGACTGGCACCGCGCCGAGGACATCACGCAGGTGGCGATGACGAAGCTGTACCTGGCGTGGCCGAGGTTGCGGGAGCAGGGCATGGACGCCTACGCGCGCAAGGTGGTCGTGCGGACGTTCCTCGCGGAGAACCGCAGGCTGTGGCGGCGGCGTGAACACCTGACGGAGACGTTGCCGGAACCGCCGGTCCCGGACGGTGATCCGGACCAGCGCATGCTGCTGGAGGCCGCGCTGCGGACCGTGCCACCGCGTCAGCGGGCCGTGCTGGTGCTGCGGTACTGGAACGACCTGTCCGTCGAGGACACCGCCGAGGTGCTCGACTGTTCGGCCGGGACGGTGAAGAGTCAGGCGGCGCGCGGCATCGCGGCGTTGCGCACACGGCTGGGCCCGCACTTCGATGTGCTGTCCAAGGGCGGGAGGTGAGTGGTGAACGAGGACGACGAGCAGATGCGGGCGCTGTTCACCACGGTCGGTGAGCAACCGGGGCCGCCGCTGGGGTTCACCGCGGACGGCATCGCGCGGCGCGGGCGGCGCATCCGGCTGGCGCGCTGGGGCGCGGGCGCGGCCGCGAGCCTGGTGGTGGCGGGCGCTCTCACGGTGACGGTCGCGCTCACCGCGAACCGGGACGTGGCACCGGGCTCACCGCTCCCGGCCCCACCCGAGGTGACGACGACGGACGTGCCGACGACGACCCCGGACGTCCCCACGACGACGGAACACACGTCGGAAACCACCACGACGACCACCACGACGACCACCACCACGCCGACCACGAGCTAGGTCACCACGCGGCGCTGCGCTCCGGCGGGAAACCCGTCCACCGCAAGGGATCCGGCAGGTGGGACTGGTCGTTGAACACCACGAGGTTCGGCGGCCAGCCCGGCCGGTACTGGATCACGGTCAGCGCAGCGTTGGCCGCGTTGACGCCCACCCACCGCGCGGCGGGCGCGTCGAGCGCGGCACGCACGAACCACGTGACGATCTGGCTGTGCGTGATGATCAGGTCCGTGCGGGGCGTCGGCGCCGTGAACTCCGCCAGCGCGCGCTCCGCCAGTCCGGGCCCGGTCTCCCGCTGGTCCGCCGGGTAGTCCGCGACGTGCGCCAGCGCGAGCGGCGCGAACTCCGGTGCCAGTTCGCCGGCCGTCGGCGCGTACGGCAGGTAGTCGCCGACCAGCGGCGACACCGTCACCGGCACGTCCGGCACCGCGGCCGACACCAGCGCCGCCGTCTCCGCCGCCCGCTCCACCGGGCTGTGGAACACGCCGTCCAGTGGCTTCCGCGCGAGCCGCAGGCCCAACAGCCGCGCCTGCTCCCGCCCGGCGAGCGTCAGGGCACCCGCCGCCTCGCCGTGCCGGGCCAGGTACAGGGTTCTCACACGCTCGGCGCCACCCGGGTGGCGGCGGTGATCATGCGGTCGAACGCGTCGCCGTCCTTCGGGTCGTAGAGGCCCGCGAGCAGCTTCAGCACGAGCTTCATGAGCGTGGTGCGCGGCAGCCCGTACTTGGTGGCGGTACGCATCACGAGCGGGTTCCCGATGAGCTTGCTGAAGATGTTGCCCAGCCGGTAGTAGCTGCCGAGCGCCTGCTTCATCGCGATCGGGTACCCGTGCAGCGCCTTCTCCCTGGCGGGCCCCTCGGCCCGGGCGAGTGCCTGCACGACGACCTCGGCGGCGATCTTCGCGGACTCCATGGCGTAGCCGATGCCCTCGCCGTTGAACGGGTTGACCATGCCACCGGCGTCGCCGACGAGCAGCAGGCCGGGCGAGTAGTGCGGGGTGCGGTTGAAGCCCATGGGCAGCGCGGCGCCGCCGATCTTGCCGGTGGCGTTGTGCTCGCGGAAGCCCCACTCCTCCGGGGTGCCGTCGAGCCAGGACCGCATGAGCGCGCGGTAGTCGGTCTTGCCGAACGCCTTGGACGTGGACAGGATCCCGAGGCCGACGTTCACGGTGCCGTCACCCATGCCGAAGATCCAGCCGTAGCCGGGCAGCAGCCGCGGGTCCTCGGCGTTGGACCGGTCCCACAGCTCGAGGTGCGACTCGAGGTAGTCGTCCTTGCTGCGCGGCGACGCGTAGTACCGGCGGACGGCCACGCCCATCGGACGGCTCTCGACCTTCTCGATGCCGACCGACAGCGCGAGCCGCGCGGACACGCCGTCGCAGGCGAGGACGATCGGCGCGCGGTAGGTGACGGGCGCGCGTTCCGGGCCGACCTTGGCGGTGACGCCGACGACCCGGCCGTTGCGCTCGTCGGTGACCGCGCCGGTGACGTTGGTCTGCTCCAGCAGCCGCGCGCCCGCGCGCTGGGCGGTGCGGGCGAGCATCTCGTCGAAGTCCTGGCGCGGTCGGACCACGCCGTACGGCGGGAAGGTCGCGAGGTCGGGCCAGTCCAGTTCGAGGGTGACGCCACCGCCGACCACGCGCAGGCCCTTGTTGTGCAGCCAGCCGGCTTCCTCGCGGGTGTCGATGCCGAGATCGATGAGTTGTTTCACACCGCGCGGGGTGAGGCCGTCGCCGCACACCTTCTCGCGGGGGAAGCTGCTCTTCTCGAGCAGCAGCACGTCGAGCCCCGCTCGGGCGAGGTACGTCGCCGCTGTCGAGCCTGCCGGCCCGGCGCCGACCACGATGACCTCGGCGTCCTCGGCCGGCTTGCGTCGGCTGGGCGTTCCCATGACGGCTCCCTCGCGCTTGTGAAAACGTTCACGAACTGAGTGCATTTTATCCCGGGTGGAGCAATCCCCGTCGTGTGCCGAAACGGACACCTGTTGACGAACGATCTCACAGTGTCACAACGCACACCTGGGGGCGGATTTGACGAGTCAGGACGCCAGGCCGCTGGCCCTGCTCCCCGTGCGCCCGATCGCGACCGTGGCGACGATCATGCTGTTCGCGACCTGCGCGGCCAACGTGTTCGGCACGTGGACCGACTGGCGCCGCCACGAGGTCGCGACGGACTTCGTGGCCGAGGAGCCCGGCGTCGGCATCGCGGACCTGGTGGCCGCGGACAACATGGCGATGGGCGCGGTGTGGCTGATGGTCCTCGCGCTGCTCGCGACGGCCGCGGTGTTCCTGACGTGGCTGTGGCGCACACGGCTCAACGCCGAGCGCCTGTGCCGCGCGGAGCACCGCCTGCCCCGCGGCTGGACGGTCGGCGCGTGGTTCGTGCCGGTGGTGAACCTGTGGTTCCCGATGCGGATCGTGACCGACGTCTGGCGGACCAGCAGGCCGGGCGTGCCCGCGGACACGTACCGGGTGGACGGCCTGGCGCAGAGCCCGCTGGTGCACGCGTGGTGGTACACGCTGCTGGCGAACGTGGCGGTGCTGGTCGTGCTGCGGGTCGAGACCCGCAGCGTGGTGACCGTCGACGTGCTGAGGGCGGCGGCGCTGTACGGCACGGTCAGTACGGTGTTGCTCGTGGTCGCCGCGGTGCTGCTGAGCCAGGTGATCCGCCAGATCACGCGGTGGCAGTCGACGCCCCGCTGACCGGCGTCTCCAGATTTGGCAAGGACGGGTGCGCCCACCTTGAGCACAGGGCTGGGATGCGCCACCAAGCCTCTGAACTACGAAAATGCTCCACCCAGTACGTACTCGAACCCCCACCCGATCCCGGGGGCCACCCGCCATGCCAGTCTACCGGTGGGGGGTGACAGAACGGGGGCTTCACGCCTGGTCTGTGGATAACTCAGGCGGTTGTGGACAAGCCCGGTTTCACCGCTCGGTGGAGCGCCACCACGCCGAACGTGAGGTTGAGCCACTCCACCTCGGTCCAGCCCGCCTCCGCGATCAGCAGCGCCAGCTCCCGCTGGTCGTGCCAGTCGCGCATCGACTCGGCCAGGTACGAGTACGCCTCCTTGTTGGAGGAGAACGGCCGCGTGATCCGCGGCAGCAGGCGCAGCACGACGTTGTAGTGGAGCCACCGGATCGGCCGGAACGGCGGTTGTGACACCTCGCAGATCACCAGCCGCCCGCCGGGGCGCACGACCCGGCGCATCTCGCGCAGCGCGTCGACCGTCGGGCTCATGTTGCGCAGCCCGAAGGACACCGTGACCGCGTCGAAGGCGTCGTCGGCGAACGGGAGGTGGAACGCGTCGGCCGCCACCTTCGGGACGTCGCGGTGCTCGCCGCCGCGCAGCATGCCGAGCGAGAAGTCCGCCGCGACGCACCACGCGCCCGACTTGGCGTACTCGGTGGTCGACACCGCGGTGCCCGCGGCCAGGTCGAGGATCCGCTCGCCGGGACTCGCCTCCAGCACCCGCCTGGTCAGCCAGCGCCAGCGGCGGTCGAAACCCATCGTCATCACCGAGTTGGTCCGGTCATAGCCCTTGGCCACGCCGTCGAACATCTCGGCCACGTCGCGGGGGTTCTTGTCCAATCCGGCACGTGACATGTCCGAACCCTATGCCACCCGCTACGCCGCCAGCACGCTGGCGCTCACCTGTTCGTAGTGCGCCAGCAGGTCGTCGCACACCGCGGGCCACGTCCGCGCCAGCACCGACTCCCGCGCCGCCGCACCGAGCCGCCTGCGCAGCCCACGTTCCCGCAGCAGCTCGACGTACGACCAGAGTTCGCCCGCGAACCGGTTGTCGTCGTACGGCTCCAGCAGGTAACCGGTCTGGTCGTGCGTCACCAGGTCGCGCGGGCCGCCCGCGTCCGGCGCGAGCACCGGCAGACCGGAGGCGAGCGCCTCCTGTGCGGCCTGGCAGAACGTCTCGTACGGGCCGGGGTGCACGAACACGTCCAGCGACGCGTACGCGGTCGCGAGCTCCTCGCCGGTGCGGAAACCGAGGAACGCCGCGTCCGGCAGCAACCGCCGCAGCCTCTCCTCCTCCGGCCCCTCGCCGACGACCACGACCCGCACGCCCGGCAGCCCGCTCAGCGTCGCGAGGCGGTGCACGTGCTTCTCGGGCGCGAGCCTGCCGACGTAGCCGACGAGCAGCTCGCCGTTCGACGCCAGCAGCGACTTCAGCCGCAGGTCGGCCCGGTGCGGCGCGAACAGCTCGGTGTCCACGCCCCGCGCCCAGCGGTACACCCGAGGCACACCGTGCTCGGTGAGGGCGTGCACGGACGCGTGCGACGGTGCCAGCGTGCGGTCGGCGCCCGCGTGCAGCTTGCGGATCCACCGCCACGCCGCCCGCGCGCCGTGCTTGAGCCCGTACGCGGCGGCGAAACCGGCGACGTCGGTCTGGTAGACGGCGACGGTCGGCACACCGAGGCGGCGCGCGGATCTCAGGCCCGACGCGCCGAGCACGAACGGCGACGCGAGGTGCACGACGTCCGGCTCGAACTCCGACAGCGCGGCGTGCACCCTGGGCGACGGCACGCCGATCGGCAGCGAGCTGATGACGGGCAGGTCGACCGCGCGCACGCGGCGGACCTCCGCGTGCCGGTACCGCTCCGGGCCCGGCCCGGGCGCCACGACCATGGCGTCGTGACCCCGCAGCTGCAGGTGCTCGACGACGCGGAGAACCGAGTTCGTCACGCCGTTGACCTGCGGCAGGAAGCTCTCTGTGACGATGGCGACTCGCACGTCACGACCGTCGCAACCCGCACTGCCGGTGGGAGAACGGTTACGTGACGTGCGAGCGAACGTTGCGCCAAGAGTTATGCGTCGTAGTCGACGGTGACCTCGGCGGTGATCGGCAGCGACTGGCAGGTGAGCACGAAACCGGCCGCGACCTCGTGTTCCTCGAGCGCGTAGTTGCGGCGCATCTCGACCTCGCCCGCGGTGACCTTGGCGCGGCAGGTGCCGCAGACGCCGCCCTTGCACGCGAACGGGAGGTCGGCACGCACGCGCTGTGCCGCGTCGAGGATCGGGGTGTCGGCGGGCAGGTTCAGCGTGGTCTCACGGCCGTCGAGCACGACGGTCACCTCGGCGACCGGACCTTCCACTGTGGACTCGTCGACGCGCTTGGGCTCGGGCGGCGGTTCGTCGACGTAGAAGAGTTCGCGGTGGATCCGCTGCCGTGGCACGTCGTACGCGGCGAGCGCGACGTCCGCGTCCAGCAGCATGCCGTAGGGTCCGCACAGCCACCAGTGGTCCACATCGGACGTCGGGACGATCGCGCCGAGCAGCCGGTGGAGCCGGCCGGCGTCGAGACGACCGGAGAACAGTTCGACGTCACGCGGCTCGCGGGACAGGACGTGCACGAGCTGGAACCGGTCCGGGTAGCGGTCCTTGAGGTCGGCGAGCTCGTCGGCGAACATCACGGTGTCGGTGCGGCGGTTGCCGTACAACAGGGTCACGTGCCCGCCCGCGGACAGCACGGTGTCCATGATGGACAGTGCGGGGGTGACACCGGAGCCCGCGACGATGAACGCGTGGTGCCCACCGGTCTCGTCGGGGGTGAACTTCCCTTGCGGCGGAAGGACTTCGAGCGTGTCACCGGGTGCGAGCCGGTCGACGATGCGCGCGGAGAAGAGCCCGTTCTCGACGCGGCGGACCCCGATGCGCGGCGCGGTGCCCGCCGCCGCGCAGATGGAGTAGGAGCGGCGTTCCTCGACGCCGTCGACGTCCTGGCGGAGGGTGAGGTACTGGCCGGGCCGGAACGCGAAGGTGTCACTGAGGTGCGGCGGGACGTCGAAGGTGACGGCGACCGCGTCCGCGCACAACCGGTCGACGCGGGCGACCGGCAGCTCGTGGAAGGCGGGGCGGGCCATGTCAGATCTCCTTGACGTGCTCGAACGGCTCCTGGCAGTCCCCGCAGCGGCGCAGCGCCTTGCACGCGGTGGACGAGAAGCGCGACAGCTCGGTAGTGCGCCACGATCCGCAACGGGGACAACGCACCCGCTGCGACGGCGGCGTGAGGTTCAACGTGACCGGCCCGGCCTTCCGCTGCGGCGGCGCGATCCCGTGCTCGGCGAGCTTGCGGCGGCCGTCGTCGCTGATCCAGTCGGTGGTCCAGGCCGGCGTGAGCGCGGTGCGGATCTTCACCCGCTCGTAGCCCGCGTCGAGCAGCGCCCGGCGCAGGTCGGCCCGCATCTCGTCGAGCGCGGGACAACCGGAGTACGTGGGGGTGATGGTGACGGTGACGCGGCCGCCGTCCTCCCGCACGTCGCGGAGCACCCCGAGGTCGGCGAGCGTGAGCACGGGCAGCTCGGGATCGAGCACCCGCTCGGCGATGGCGCGGGCTTGTCCACAGGTGACCGAGTTATCCACAGCCACCACCTTCCGACCCGTTTCTGTCGGTGCCCCCCGGTAGACTGGCATGGCGGGTGGCCCCCGGGATCGGGTGGGGGTTGGGCACCGGGCGCGCGCGAGCCGGTTTCACCACTTCGCTCCTGGTAGCGAGCGCGCCAGGTGCTGCATTTCCGCCAGCAGGTAGCCCATCGCTTCCGTGTGGACGCCGTCGCGGCCCGCCTTGCCCGCCACGGTCGACATCGGCGCCATGTCCGGGCGGTCCAGCGCGGCGGCCGTGAACACCTGGTCCAGGACCTCGTCCACGTCCGCGCGCACGTCCGCCGACGCCACCGCCACCCCCGGCAGCGCCTCCTCCACCGCGTGCGTGGTGAACAGCTCGTCGACCAGCGGCCAGATCCGCGCCAGCCCCTCGACCATCCGTTCCCGCGAGAGCTCCGTCCCACCCGCCAGCCGCAGCGTCCACTGCGCCGCGTGGTCGCGGTGGTAGGCCAGCTCCTTCACACCCTTCGCCGCGATCGCCGCCAGCACCGGGTCCTTCGACGACGTCAGCCGCTCGAACAGCGCCAGCCGCCACGTCGAGCACACCAGCAGCCGCGCGATCGTCACCGCGAAGTCGCCACCCGGGCCGGGGCCGCAGTCGATCTCCACCAGCCGCACGTTGCGGAACTCGTGCTCGTCGCGCAGGTACGCGAGCGCGTCCTCGTCCCGCCCCCTGCCCTCGACCTCACCGGCCCGCGTCAGCAGCAGCCGGGCCTGGCCGAGCAGGTCGAGCGCGATGTTCGACAGCGCGACGTCCTCCTCCAGCTCCGGCGCGCGCGAGCACCACTCGGCCAGCCGCTGCGACAGGATCAACGCGTCGTCGGCCAGCATCAGGCAGTACGCCGCCAGGTCCCCGGCATCCACGTCGGGAACGGCACGGTCCACTCCGGACAGCGGGTCGTCGAAGCCGGTGCCGAACGCCCAGTGCTGGTCATCGCCCGAATCGGTGATGGCGTCGTAAGCGTTGTCGAAACTCACGACGACCCCTCGCAGGCTCGGTGTCGCCGCTCGCGGTCGCCCTGTGTTCGATGGTTCACTCCGCAAGCTCCGTTCACAGATGCGGCACGTCCTCGGGGATCGCGTAGAACGTCGGGTGCCGGTACACCTTGTCGCCGCTCGGCGCGAAGAACGGGTCCTTCTCGTCCGGCGACGACGCCGTGATCGACGCCGCGGGCACGACCCAGATCGACACGCCCTCGTTGCGCCGCGTGTACAGGTCACGCGCGTTGCGCAGCGCCATCTCGGGGTCCGGCGCGTGCAGCGAACCGACGTGCACGTGGTTCAGGCCGCGCTTGCTCCGCACGAACACCTCGTACAGCGGCCATGACGACCTGGTCATGCGACCTCCTCCACGGAAGCGGCCTTGGCCGCGTACGCCGCCGCGGCCTCCCGGACCCACGCGCCGTCCTCGTGCGCCGTGCGCCGGTGCTCGACGCGCTGCCTGCTGCACGGCCCGTTGCCACCGACGACGCGCCAGAACTCGTCCCAGTCGATCTCGCCGAAGTCGTGGTGGCCACGCTCGGGGTTCCAGCGCAGCTCGGGGTCCGGCAGCGTCACGCCCAGCGCCTCCGCCTGCGGCACGGTCATGTCCACGAACTTCTGCCGCAGCTCGTCGTTGGTGTGCCGCTTGATCCGCCACGCCATCGACTGCACGGTGTTCGCCGACTCCGCGTCCGGCGGGCCGAACATCATCAGCGACGGCCACCACCAGCGGTCGACCGCGTCCTGCACCATCCGCCGCTGCGCGTCCGTGCCGCCCATCATCGTCATCAGCAGCTCGTAGCCCTGCCGCTGGTGGAACGACTCCTCCTTGCAGACGCGGATCATCGCCCGCGCGTACGGCCCGTACGAGGTGCGGCACAGCGGGACCTGGTTGCAGATCGCGGCGCCGTCGACCAGCCAGCCGATGACCCCGACGTCCGCGAAGGTCAGCGTCGGGTAGTTGAAGATCGACGAGTACTTCTGGCGGCCCTCGATCAGCTTCTCGGTGAGGTCCGCGCGGTCGGCGCCGAGCGTCTCGGTCGCCGCGTACAGGTACAGGCCGTGTCCGGCCTCGTCCTGCACCTTGGCCAGGAGGATCGCCTTGCGGCGCAGTGACGGCGCGCGGCTGATCCAGTTGGCCTCCGGCTGCATGCCGATGATCTCGGAGTGCGCGTGCTGGGCGATCTGGCGGATGAGCGTGCGGCGGTAACCGTCGGGCATCCAGTCCCTCGGCTCGACCCGCTGCTCGGCCTCGACCAGGCGCGTGAAGTCGTCCTCATCCACGACCCGATGTTACACGCGGACGTGCCAAATGAGGAGAAGTGTTACAAACGGCGGCGGAGCCACCACACCGCGGGTATCACGACCGCCCACAGCCCGAGCAGCGTGAGCCCGACCGGCAGCAGCGTGACCACGGCACCACGCCCCGCGACACGGACCAGCTCGGGGTTCTCCTGGTTGTACTCGACCTCGACGACGTCGCCGACCTCCAGACCGGTCGGGTACAGCACGCCGACCTGCGGAACGTGCTCCGCGCCGTCGGGTGTGTAGAAGCGGATCAGGGTGCGGGAGAAGTCGTCGGCGACGACCTCCGCGTTGGTCTGCCCGAGGTTGCCGTCGATCGAGATGTCCTCGGTCCACGCGGCGACCACCAGCACGACACCCAGGAACGTGACGATCCCGCCGAGCGCCAGCAGGCCGCGCGCCGCCCACCGCCGCACCAGCGGCTTCCGCCCGTCCGTCACCTGCGTCACGCGCCTGAGCCTAACCGGCGGAGTCACCCGATCGGCGGCATGGCGTCCCAGCGGTACCCGGCTCGGACCGTTCGCTTCGACCACCTGGACCAACCCGAACTACTTACTCCTTTTGGATTACTCCTTTCGTCGGGTCCGAAAGAGATAGAACGATCCGTAATATCGCGCTGCGCACTAGGCCACTCCATCGAGTGACCAGCGCTGAGCCGATCCTGGAGGAAGTGTTGCAACGGAGAATTCTCGTCGGCCTGACGAGCGCCGCGGTGGCGGCGGCCGGGCTGACGGCACTCGGACCGACCGCGCAGGCGGCGCCACCGGCCGACACCACGACGAAAGCAGTCGCCGCGCCTGTCGACGACCTGCCAAGCCCCGCTGAGGAAAAGCGTCGCGCGCTGCGCCAGGAAGCGCTCTCCGACGTGCTCAGCGGCGCGAAGAAAGCCGAGAAACGCGGTTCCAGCACCGTCGTCAAGATGGGCGAGAAAGCCGCGCCGAAGTCGAAGAACCGGAAGAAACCGGGCAGTGGCGACAAAACTGTCGACCAGTACGTCGAACTGAGCCGCGAGAAGACCGACAAAATCTTCGTCGTGCTCGCCGAGTTCGGCAACGAGCGGCACGCGAACTACCCCGACCAGGACACCAGCCCCAACGTGCCGGGCCCGGTGAAGTTCGACGGGCCGCTCCACAACGAGATCCCCGAGCCGGACCGCACCAAGGACAACTCCACGATCTGGCAGCCCGACTACAGCCGGGAGCACTTCCAGGAGCTGTACTTCTCGACCGACCCCGGCGCCGACTCCGTCGCGAACTACTTCAGCAAGCAGTCGTCCGGCCGGTACTCCGTCGACGGCCACGTCACCGACTGGGTGAAGGTCCGGTACAACGAGGCACGGTACGGCCGCTCGAACGGCTACCCGTGCGGCGGCAACGTCTGCAGCAACTCCTACGCGCTCGTCGCCGACGGCGTGAACCAGTGGTACGCCGACCAGATCTCGGCGGGCGTGCCCGCCGAGGAGGTCAAGGCCCAGCTGGCCGAGTACGACGTGTGGGACCGCACGGACTACGACGGCGACGGCAACTTCGACGAAGCCGACGGCTACATCGACCACTTCCAGATCGTGCACTCGGGTGGCGACCAGGCCGACGGCGACCCGATCCAGGGTGAGGACGCGCTGTGGAGCCACCGCGCGTTCGCCTACTCGAACACGACCTCCGGCCCGGACGGGAACCTGCAGGGCGGCGTCGAGATCGGCGACACGGGCATCTGGGTCGGCGACTACACGATGCAGCCGGAGAACGGCGGCATCGGCGTGTTCTGCCACGAGTACGGCCACGACCTGGGCCTGCCCGACCTGTACGACTTCTCGGGCGGCGGCCAGAACCACGTGAACTGGTGGTCGCTGATGGCGCAGCAGCGCGTGTCCGGCCCCGGCGAGGTGCTGGGTTCGCGGGTCAACGACATGGACCCGTGGTCGAAGCTGCAGCTGGGGTGGCTGGACTACGAGGTCGTGGTCGCGGGCCAGTCGAAGACGCTGAACCTCGGCCCGCACGAGTACAACTCGGCGAAGCCGCAGGCGGTCGTGGTCGTGCTGCCGGACAAGTCGGTCGAGTTCCAGTACGGCGAGCCCGCCGCGGGCGAGAACATGTGGTACAGCACCACCGGCGACGACCTCGACACGTCGATGACCCGCACGGTGGACCTGACCGGCAAGACGAGCGCCGCGCTCGCGCTCAAGGCCAGGTACGCGATCGAGCTGGACTTCGACTACCTGTACGTGCAGGCGTCGACGGACGGCGGCGCGACGTGGCAGACGCTGGACGGCACCGTGAACGGCGAGCCGTTCTCCCGCGACTCCGGTGACCAGCCCGCGCTGACCGGCTCGTCCGAAGACCAGTGGGTCGACATGCGGGTGCCGCTCGACTCGCTCGCCGGCAAGGAGGCGCAGCTGCGGTTCCGCTACAAGACCGACGGCGCCACCTACGAGGCGGGCTTCTTCGCCGACGAGATCGCCATCACCGCGGACGGCCAGCCGGTCTTCACCGACGGTGCCGAGGCGGGCGCCAACGGCTGGACGCTGGACGGCTTCCGCACCGCCAAGGCGGTGGAGACGCACCTGTTCGACAACTTCTACATCGCGTCGAACCGCACGTACGAGTCGTACGACCAGTACATGCGGACGGGCCCGTACAACGTGGTCAGCCCGGCCAACACCGACTGGGTGGAGCACTTCCCGTACGAGACCGGCCTCGGTGTCTGGTACTGGGACACGTCCTACTCGGACAACAACACCAGCCAGCACCCGGGCGGCGGCATCGCCCTGCCGGTCGACGCCCACCCGGCGCCGATCTACAACCTCGAGGGCCAGATGTGGCGTGAGCGGATCGCGGGTTACGACGCGCCGTTCTCGCTGGAGAAGGCGGACTCGTTCACGCTGCACGTGAACGGCAAGCCGAGCTACATCCGCGGCCAGGCGGCGGTTCCGCTGTTCGACGACACCAGGAAGTACTGGTACGCCGAGCAGCCCACCGCGGGCGTGAAGCTCCCGGCCACCGGCACGACGATCCGCGTCGTCTCGGTGAACGGCACGTCCATGAAGGTCAGGATCGGCACGAAGTAGTCACCGCCGAAGGGCCCCGCACGCACGCCGTGCGGGGCCCTCCGTTTGTCCACAGGTGGGTCGGTTATCCACAGCCGACCGCTCGCACCCTGGTTCCGTCGGTGGGTACCGGTAGGCTGGCATGGCGGGTGGCCCCCGGGAACGGGTGGGGGTTGAGGTTACGCACTGGGGGCGTGTTCCCGCTGGTCAGAGGGCTTTTTCTGTGGTTTCCCTCCGGGGGGGTCACCGCCGGACGGGCTGATCTCGGGGAGGGGCCTTCCGATTTCGGCGTGTCGAGGTTCGGCATGGATGGGTTCTGCCTGCCGGAACCCAACGGTCCGGAAGCGTCCTTCGGAGCGTCGGCGCCCTCATCAGTGCACACACATCGCCGCGGCCCGCCAGGCCGGTGTTCCTTTACCTTCACCAGCTGCCGCCGCCACCGTCGGATCCACCGCCGCCGTCGTCGCCACCACCCACGTCCGCCCCGTAGCTTGGGGCGCCGAACCAGACGGGCGCGTGCACCCAGCCGAAGCCGCCGCTCAACTGGGACAGCCGCGCGCCCCTTCCGTTCGGCCGGTGGGTTCGGCGGTCCGGCGGCGCCGCCGCCAAGGTGCGAGCGCCGCGGATCGTCACGCCGCGCAGCGCCATCAGCCACGACGCGACCAGCACCGCCACGACGCTGGTGAGCACACCGACCACCACGTTGCCCACCCCATGTGCCAGTGCCACCAGCGCTGTCACCGGTGCCACGAACGCGGTCAGCGAGCCGAGCACGCGCCGGGCAGGGCCCACCCGCAGTCTCGCGCCGATCACACGATCGGCCACCGGTGCCAGCTCGTCCTGGACCGACGGGGTCTCGAGCAGGCTGGACACCCCGTCGGCCGACGGGCCGAGGCTCTCGAACACTGCGCGTACCAGCGGAGCGGTCGTGCGCGGCGGCCGTCCCTTCCTGCGCTCTGCCCTGCCGCGGCGTGCCCGCACCAGTCCCTGGTCGACGAGCAGCCCCAGCGCGGCCTGCACGGCGCCGCGCGGGCCACGCCACGCGTAGCCCAGCTCGGTACGGGCGAAGTCCGCCGGATCGCGACGCGACCAGGGCAACGTGAGCACTGCCACCGCCGCCACCAGCAGCGCACCGACGACCGGGTACGTCATCCAGCCAGTGTGCGCGCTTAGGCTCCGGGTATGGAGGACTTCATCCGGCGGATGCCGAAATGTGAACTGCACCTGCACATCGAGGGCACGTTGGAGCCCGAGCTGCGGGACCGGCTCGCCGCGCGCAACGGGGTCACGCTGCCGCCGCGGCCCGCCTACGACTTCCACGACCTCACGTCGTTCCTCGTCGGCTACTACGAGGGCATGTCGGTGCTCGTGCACGAGCCCGACTTCTACGAACTCGCCTACGCCTACTTCGAGAAGGCGGCGGCGCAGGGCGTCGTGTACGCGGAGATCTTCTTCGACCCGCAGGGGCACACCTCCCGCGGCGTCCCGTTCGACACGGTGATCCGCGGCCTGCGCCGGGCCCAGCTCGACGCGCGCCGGATCCTCGGCCTCCACTCGCAGCTGATCATGTGCTTCCTGCGGGACTTCCAGGCCGAGTACGCGATGGCCACGTTGCTGGAGTCCCTGCCGTACAAGGAATGGATCATCGGTGTCGGGCTGGACTCCGACGAGCGCGGGAACCCGCCGTCGAAGTTCGCGGCCGTGTTCGCGCGGGCACGGCAGGAGGGCTACCTGCTCACCATGCACTGCGACGTCGACCAGCAGAACTCGATCGAGCACATCCGTCAGGCGGTCGTCGACATCGGCGTCGACCGCGTCGACCACGGCGTCAACATCCTCGCGGACGCCGCGCTCGTCGCCGAGGTGAAACGTCGTGGCCTCGGGCTCACCATCTGTCCCGTGTCGAACCGGTTCGTCACCGACGGCACCAAGGCGGCCGACCTGAAGCGGCTGCTCGACGAGGGCGTGCGGGTCACCGTGAACTCCGACGACCCGGCGTACTTCACCGCGTACGTGCTGGAGAACCTCCTCACCGTGCAGCAGGAGCTGGACCTGACCCGCGAGGAGATGATCACGTTGCAGCGCAACGCGATCGAGGCCTCGTGGGCGCCGCCCGCCGTGCGGCAGGAGGTGCTGGACCGCCTAGCGGCGCTGTGACATGCGCGCGACCGACTCCGGCGGTGCCGACAAGGCGGCCGACAACGCGGCCGACGAGGCGCCTGCCGGAGCGGTCGCGGGCTTGCCCGGCGAGTGCAGCCACGTGTCGAACAGCGCGTCCAGGTCCCGACCGGACACCTGTTCCGCCATCGCCTCGAACTCCGCCGATGTCGCGTTGCCGAACTTCTTCTCCGTCGGCCACATCTTCATCAGCGTGAAGAACGCGTCGTCGCCGATCGTCTCCCGCAGCGCCTGCAACGCCATGGCGCCGCGGCGGTAGACGGCGGTGGCGAAGTTGCTGTTGCCCGGGCCCGGATCGGTGACGACGGTCTGCCAGAACGCGTTGTCCGCCGGGTAGAGGTCGTAGTAGTACCGCGACACCTCCGCCGCGGTGCCCTCGCCGACGTGCTCAGAGTACAGCCACTCCGCGTAGGTCGCGAAGCCTTCCGACAGCCAGATGTCGCTCCAGTTCCACACGGACACCGAGTTGCCGAACCACTGGTGCGCCAGCTCGTGGACCACCACGTACGGCCCGGCGCCCCCGGTCGTGAACACCTCCTCGCCGTAGGTCGGCCGGGTCTGGTTCTCCAGACCGAACCAGCCGGTGAGCACGGTGCCGCCGGTCGCCTCGAACGGGTAGGGGCCGAACAGCGACGACTCGAAATCCAGGAGTTCCGGCGTGCGTTCCACGATCCCGCGCACGGTCGGGCCGTTCTTCAGCGCCGTGGCGTAGGCGTTGACGTACGGCAGCCCGTCAGGAGTGGTCGTCGCGGTGATGTCGAGATCGGTGACGATCATCGTCGCCTGGTACGGGCCCTGCGGGCTTCGGCTGCGCCAGTTGTAGCGGACCCAGCCGTTCGTCTGCTGTCTCGTGCCCATGAACAGGCCGTTCGACACGGCTTCGAGACCCTTCGGCACCGCGACCGACACGTCGTAGGTCGCCTTGTCGCGTGGGTGGTCGTTGCCGGGGAACCACCAGCGCGCGATGTGCGGCTCACGGAGCGCCATGGCGCCGTCGGGCAGGCGGGTCCAGCCGACACGACCATCCAGCTCGTGGCTGCTCGGGACGTCCCGGTAGGCCACGACGACAAGCAGTTGACTGTTGGCGGGCACGAGCGTCGCCGGCCGCACGACCAGCTCACCGTCGCCCCGCGACTCGAACTCCGCCGGCGCGTTGTTCACCAGCACCGACGACGGGGTCAGCAGGAAGTCCAGGTTGAACTGGCTGAGGTCCTGTGTGGTCCTCGCCAGGACCGTCGTGGTGCCCCACAGCTCGTCCGTGGTGGGCTGGTAGCTGAGCCGGATGTCGTAGTGGGCGACGTCGTAACCGCCGTTGCCGTCGAGCGGGTAGTAGGGGTCACCGAACCCGGGAGCGCCGATGGTCGACTGGTCCGCGTTCGCGCTCACCGGCGCGACGGTCAACGCCGCGGCCACGAGCACACCCAGGAATGCACGCATTCCCGCACGCTACGCGCGGCGTACGCCCAAGGAAGTGTTGTTATGCGCCGCCTGTGCGGTGCAGTGCGTCGAGCCGGGCCAGCTCCTGTTCGGACAGCCGCACATCGCCCGCGGCGACGTTCTCCGCGAGGTGCGCCGGATCGCCGGTGCCGGGGATGACGAGCACGTGCGGCCCGCGTGCGAGTGTCCACGCGAGACGGACCCGCGCGTCGGTGCCGCCGCCGGTCTCCCGGTTCGCGCCCGCGATGGAGAAGAACGGCACGAACGCCACGCCTTGTTCACCACACAGGCGGATGAACTCGTCCTGCTGTGCCCGGTAGCCGAGGCTGTAGGAGTTCTGCACGGCCACCACCGGCGCCACCGCCCGCGCCTGCGCGAGCTGGTCCGGCCCCACCGCGGACACGCCCAGGTGCCGGATCAACCCGGCCTGCCGCAGTTCCGAGAGCGCGGCGAACCGGTCCGTGACGTCGCCCGGCCCTTCGGCACGCAGGTACACGAGATCGAGGTGGTCCCGCCCGAGCTGGCGCAGGTTCTCCTCCACCTGCCCACGCAGGTCGCCAGGACCCGCCGGTGGCCGCCACGCGCCGGACGGATCACGGCTCGGCCCGACCTTGGTCGCGATGACCAGGTCGTCCGGGTACGGCGACAGCGCGGAGTTGATCAGCTCGTTCGCCGACCGCAGCGACGAGAAGTAGAACGCCGCCGTGTCGATGTGGTTGATCCCGAGCTCGATCGCCTTCCGCAGCACGGTGATCGCCTGACCGCGGTCGCGCGGCGGGCTGCCGGGCTCGAACGCCGGACCGGTCTGCGGCAACCGCATGGCCCCGAACCCGACACGGTTGACGAGCCGGTCCCCGAGCAGCCAGGTACTCACCGAGGCAGGAACGACAACCACGCGGCCGCGGGGAACGACAGCACCGGCCCCGCCGGGTCCTTCGAGTCCCGCACCATCGCCAGCACGCCTTGGATGGACGCCACCTCGACGCAGGCCCCGCTGCCACCGCTGCGACTGCTTCTGCGCCACACACGCTTCGACGGGTCCGGTGCGGTCATCTTGTGCTCCTCCGGCAGGCCGACTGGGCATACAACTCTAGTCCGCACCGGCGTCCCCATCCGTGTGACGAAGAACGCTGCCATCGGGTGATCGTGTGCCGTGCGGCGTTACCGCAGGGCGGCGTCCGCCACTGTTGCGCGGAGGCGGGCGTGCAGGTCGCGCAGCAAGGCCCGGTTCGACCTCACCTCCACGACACGCAGCCCTCGCCCGGGGGCGAGGGCCCGGCGTAACTCGTCCGGGGTGGCCGCGAGGGTGTGTGCCACGTGGTAGCCGCGGCACAGCGATGCCAGGTCGGCGCCGTGCGGGGTGCCGAACACGCGCTCGAAGGTCGGCTGGTACTCCGCGGCGCCCTGTTCCAGCAGCGTGAAGATGCCGCCGCCGTCGTCGTTGTGCACGACGACCGTCAGGTCCGGGCGCTGCTCCGGCGGACCGACCAGCAGCCCGTTGAGGTCGTGCAGCAGCGTCAGGTCACCGATCAGGGCGTACGCGGGCCGTTCGGTGGCCAGCGCCATGCCCGCGGCCGTGGACACGTTGCCGTCGATGCCCGCGACACCGCGGTTGGCGTGGATCGCCACGTCCGACCTCGGCTCGGCGACCAGGTCCACGTCCCGCACCGGGTTGGACGAGCCGAGGAACAGTGCCGCGCCGGATGGCAGCGCGTCCAGCACCTCCGCCGCGATCCGCAGCCCGGTGGGCCACTCCTGCTCGCCGAGCAGCTTCTCCACCGCGGTGGCCGCCGCCGCGTCCGCGTGCCGCCAGGCGGGTAACCAGTCCTGGTCGATGCCGTCCACATGGGACATGTCGTCGAGGTCGAGCCAGCCGCGCACGTGCGTGGCGACGTACTGCGGATCAGTCCACTGTGGATGATCACCGATGCCGTACACCGGGGCACGACCCATCAGCCCGCGCACACCACGCGACAACGTGGGCCTGCCGACCACGACGACGGCCTCCGGACGCAACGACTCCGGCAACTCGCCCGCCGCCAGCAGCAGCGCACCGCAGCGCAGCACGCTCGCGCCACCCGCGAGCGCCGCCGCCTGCCCCACCGGTTCCGCCACCGCTGGCCACCCGGCGCTCGCTGCGACCGCGGCCGCGGCACGAGCCCGGTCGTCGCGGCCACTGCCGACGACCATCAACGTCCTCGCGGGCAACGGGAAGTCGACGCGACTGCCCGCCATCGTGACCGGTGCGGCGGAGGTGGTCCAGCGCAACCCGTCCGGCCTGCCGTCGAGCGGCTCGGGCCAGCGCGGCTCGAACGTGGGCACCAACGGCTCCCGGAACGGCATGTTGACCTGCACCGGCCGCCCCGCCTCCGCCTGCGCGACCGCCCGGCAGACGAGCCCACGCCACACCTGGTTCTGGCCACCGCGCCGCTCGGCGACGGGGAACTCGACCGCCAGCGCCGCCGGGCCGAACAGGCCGCGCTGGTCGATGGTCTGGTTCGCGCCGGTGCCGTGCAGCTCCGGTGGCCGGTCGGCGGTGAGCAGCAGCATGCCGACACCCGAGTGGTAGGCCTCCAGCACGGCGGGATGCAGGTTGGCGACCGCCGTGCCGGACGTGCAGGCGACCGCCGCCGGCCGTCCGCTCGCCTTGCTGAGCCCGAGCGCGAGGAAGCCCGCGGACCGCTCGTCGATCCGGACGTGCATGGTCAGCCTGCCCGCCTCGGCGGCCTCGTGGAGTGCCATGGCGATGGCCGCGTTGCGGGAACCCGGGCAGACGACCACGTGCCGCACGTCGTTGCGCACCAGTTCGTCGACGACGACCGTGGCCTGGGCGGTGGACGGGTTCACGTGCCACCTGCCGCCACGGTTCGCACGCTCATTCGTCCACTCCTCGCATCGCCCGGGCCCGGATCCCCGTCAGGGCCACCCGCCTGCCGTAGTCGGTCAGGCGCTGGTGCTCGCCGGGGGCCGTCAGCACGCCCGCCGTGTGCATGTCGGCCAGCAACGCACCGGCCACCTCCCGCACGGTATCGCTCGGGTCCGGGCGGTCGTGCGCGCCGGTCTCGAAGAACACCATGCCGAGGCGGTCCATCAGCATGTCGTTGTCGACCGAGCCCGCGAGCACCAGCATGGCCAGCAGGGGCAGCGCCACCTGCCCTGCCACCCGGTCCGGCGGTGCCGCAATGCCGCTCACGACCGCCTCGAACAACAGGACCGGCTGCCGGAGCGCCAGCTCACCGTCGTCGGTGCGCTCGCCGTGCCCGTCGAGCAGCCCGAACCGCTCGGCGACCGCCGTCATGCGCGGTGGACCGTCGCCGTCGTGCACCACCTGGGCGAGCGGCCGCGTGCCGGTGAGCAGGAGCTCCGGCGTCAGGTCCGCGGGCCTGGCCACGTCCGGCCCCACCCTGACCAGCAGCTCACGCAGGGTCTGGCTGCCGCTCAGGTGGTGCAGCCGGGCCATGCGCTCGGCGAGCATCAGCGCCTGTCTGGTCTCCGTGTGCCCGTCCGGCACCTGGTCGAGCACCGCGACGGCCAGCGCGAGCCTGCCCGGCTCGTCACCGGGCGCCAGCTCGCCCGACGCGATCGCGCGTTCGAGCGCCCTGGTGATCGCGTCGTACAGGGCCTCCTCACGCGGCCCCGGCCGGTCCAGCCAGGCGATGTGCAGGCCGGGCGGCGGCATCAGCCCCGACTCGTACGTGGCCTGCGCGTACAGCTCGAAACCGAGCATCTGGTCGTGCGCGGCCTCGAGGATCTCCCGCGTCCGGTCACCGCGGCACAGCGCGGCGTAGCGGGGCTGGTCGAGCCGCTCGAAGAACCAGGCGGCCTCGTCGAGGACCGCCTGCCAGTGCGGCATCGGGTGGAGGTCGTCGGGCGGCTCGCGCACCAGCTGCGGCAGCGTCAGCCACAGGAAGTTCTGCACGTCGAACTGCGACATGAGGTAGTTCGGGCGGTCGTTCGATGCCTCGTACCAGCAGGCGGCGACCACCAGCCCGGCGTCGTCCCGGGCCGCGAGCTCCTCGACGACCGCCTCGACGTCCGGCATGACGTCAGCTTCGCACGGCGATCCGAGGGTCGGCGATTTCTGACCACCCATATGCTCGGGCCCGTGGCTACCCCGACCGTGTCCGAGCTGTTCGACCCGACCGCCTGGCAGGTCGTCGAGGGCTTCGACTTCACCGACATCACCTACCACCGGGCCGTCTCGACCGGGGCCGTGCGGATCGCGTTCGACCGGCCGGAGGTCCGCAACGCGTTCCGGCCCCACACGGTCGACGAGCTCTACCGCGCGCTCGACCACGCCAGGATGTCCTCCGACGTGGGGTGTGTGCTGCTGACCGGCAACGGACCGTCGCCCCGCGACGGTGGCTGGGCGTTCTGCTCTGGCGGTGACCAGCGGATCCGCGGGCGCACGGGGTACCAGTACGCGTCCGGCGAGACGGCGGAGACGGTCGACCCAGCGCGGGCGGGGCGGCTGCACATCCTCGAGTGCCAGCGGCTCATCCGGTTCATGCCGAAGGTCGTCATCGCGGTGGTGCCGGGCTGGGCGGCGGGTGGCGGGCACAGCCTGCACGTCACGTGCGACCTGACGCTCGCGAGCGCCGAACACGCCCGGTTCAAGCAGACCGACGCCGACGTCGGCAGCTTCGACGGCGGGTTCGGGTCCGCCTACCTCGCCCGGCAGGTCGGCCAGAAGTTCGCGCGGGAGATCTTCTTCCTCGGCCGCACCTACACCGCCGAGGACATGCACCGGATGGGCGCCGTCAACGCGGTCGTGCCGCACGCCGAGCTGGAGGCGACGGCTCTGGAATGGGCGACGGAGATCAACGGCAAGTCGCCGACGGCGCAGCGGATGCTGAAGTACGCCTTCAACCTGATCGACGACGGGCTGGTCGGGCAACAGCTTTTCGCGGGCGAGACGACACGCCTCGCGTACATGACCGACGAAGCGGTCGAGGGCCGCGACTCGTTCCTGGAGAAGCGCGCGCCCGACTGGTCGCGCTTTCCGTACTACTACTGACGTGAACCGGCGAGCCACTTCTCGTGGGCTGCCGTGACTCTGTGCCACAACAAGGTCTTTCTCTGAGTGTCCACTTCGGACAAGGTGAGGCCGAACAGGTCGGCGAGGCAGGAGTGCCATTCGGGAGCGCTGGTCAGCTCCCGAATGGTCTCCCCGGTGGCGTCCAGGCGCTTGAGCACGAGGCCGCGCAAGAAGTCGACGCCGTCCGCGTCGCGGCGGAACGCCACCAGGGTGCGCACGAAGCTGGAGTCGGGGGCCGCTTGGAGACGCTCGTGCTCGGCCGTGAGGTCGGCCGGTGTCGCCTCACCGGGCAGGAAGTCCATGCCGTGCAACGACATGGACGGGTCGGCGTCGAACCGCCACCCACCCGGCGCGACCTCCGACGGGCGTAAGCCGTACGTGTGCGGGCCCTGGGTGTAGGTGCCGGTGCGCAGGGGCATGGGCTCGTGCGGGCCGTCGCCGAGGCCGGCGTCGACGAACCACTCGCCGCCGGGGTTGTCCGCTGTCGGCAGCGCGGAGACGGTCAGCGCGAGGTGGTTGCCGTCCACGTTCGCCTTCGCGTCCGGGTGGCCCTGGACGCCGCCGACGTGCCAGTGCACGTGGAAGCCCAGCCAGCCGAGCAGCGTCGCCATCGCGCCGTTCTGGTGGTAGCAGTAGCCGCCCCGGCCACCCGCCAGGTAGCGGACGGAGTCGAGCGGCTCGATGGTCCTGCGCTCGCCCAACCAGACCCACACCGACTCGTACGGCACGCGCTCCACCTGCGCCCGGTGCACGGCGAACAGCGTCGCCGCGGTCGGCGGTGGCGGCGCGTCGAAGCCCAGCCTGCGCAGGTACGCGTCCCTGAGCGAGAGGTCGACGGATGGCCTGGTCGAAGTCATGGCGCGGAGCTTATGTGCGGTGTCCGACAATTTCGATCGTGTTACTGACGCCTGTGGACAACTCGGAGATCGTGACCGCACTCGCCGCCGCGCTGGAGGGCGGACCTGCGGTTTTACCGTTGTCGGCCACCGATCCACAGGCGTCGCGCCTGCGTGCTGCCATGGCGCCGGAAAAACCGGTTCTTGCCGGGACGGCCGTCGTCGTCGCGACGTCCGGGTCGACCGGTGCGGCCAAGGGCGTTGAGCTGTCGGCCGCCGCCCTCACGGCGTCCGCGACCGCCACGCACGCACGCCTCGGCGGGCCCGGGCAGTGGCTGCTGACGTTGCCCGCCCACCACATCGCGGGGGTGCAGGTCGTCGTGCGGTCGCTGCTGGCGGGCCTGCCGCCGGTGATCCGCGGGACGCAAACGTTTGCCGAGGCCGTGGCCTCGATGACCGGACCGCGGCGCTACACCTCGCTCGTGCCGACACAGCTGCTGCGGCTGCTCGACGACCCCGAGGGGCTCGACGCGCTCCGGTCCTTCGACGCCGTTCTCCTCGGCGGCGCCGCGACGCCCGGGCCGCTGCTCACGCGCGCACGCGCGGCCGGGGTGACGGTCAGCACCACCTACGGCATGTCCGAGACCGCGGGCGGCTGCGTGTACGACGGGCGACCACTCGACGGCGTGCGAGTGCGGGTCAGCGGCACCGTCCACCTCGCCGGTCCGGTGCTCGCGAGCGGGTACCGGCTGGACCCGGCCGCGACGGCCGAGGCGTTCGCCGACGGCTGGTTCCGGACCACGGACCTCGGGGAGCTGCGGCCGGACGGCACCCTCCACGTGCTCGGACGCGCCGACTTCATGATCAACACCGGTGGCGTGAAGGTCGCACCCGCCGCGGTCGAGGACGTGCTGACGGCCCAGCCCGGGGTCGCCGAGGCGTGTGTCGTGGACCTGCCGAGCGAGGAGTGGGGACAGCTCGTCGCCGCCGCCGTCGTACCCACCGATCCCGCCAACCCACCCGAGGTCAGCACGCTGCGCGCGGCGGTCCGCGAACGGCTCGGCGGCCCCGCGGTGCCCAAGATCGTGCGGTTCAGCGATCACCTTCCGTCGCGCGGCCCGGGCAAAGTGGACCGGAACGGGGTGAGGGACCTGCTCCTCGGAACCTGAGGAGCCGTCGATGGCGGTCGGCCTGGACGGCGACCGCGTCGTGCCGCGGGACCGATCACCTGGTCAGTGATCCTTCCAGTTGCGGGATCACCGAGGTGCGTCTTGGCTCGACGGTATGAAGCTGAGCCGATACCTGCTGGTCAGCACCGTGCTGACCAGCTCGCTCCTCGGCGTCCCCACCGCTTCGGCGACCACCGGCTGGCAGGTCGACCTCGACCGGCCCGGCCTCGGCAGCACGAACGTCGCGACCGGCCCGGTGCGGCTCGGGCCGGGCGACAACCGCGCGGCCAGCGCCGGTGCCACCACGCGGACCGGCATGGCCGTCTACCCGCACACGCTCGCCGCCCCCGCCGGTGCGTTCACGGCCACGGCCACCAGCACCGTGCCGGACGGCGCCGAGGTCGCGGTCGACGTGCGGGGCAGGACCGACGGGCGGTGGAGCGAGTGGGCCGAGATCCGGCCCGGCGCGCCCGGCACGCTGCCGGTGGCGACGCGGGACGTCGAGGTCCGGGTCGTGCTCAGTGCGCCGGACGGGGTGGCGTCACCGTCGGTCGAAGCGCTGGCGATCACGCCGGTGGCCGGGTCTCGGGCGCCCGCGACCCCGGCGGGCGCGTCGTACCGGGTGTTCGCGACCAGGGAGGGCCTGGTCGGTCACACCACGGCCAACGGGCACAAGATCGTCAAGCGCGACCACTTCGTGGCGTTGCCCTCACGCCGGGGCCTGTCCGCCAAGGGGGCCGGTGACTACAGCGTCCGGGTGTGTGCGGCCAGCGGCCGGTGCGAGTGGGCGCCGACGTGGGACGTCGGCCCGTGGAACACGCGGGACGACTACTGGGCGGCCCCTGGCGTGCGTCAGCAGTGGGGGGACCTGCCGCAGGGCACACCGGCGGCGCAGGCGGCGTACGAGGACGGTTACAACGGCGGCAAGGACGGGTTCGGGCGGAAGGTGAAGAACCCGGCGGGCATCGACCTGGCCGACGGCACGTTCTGGGACGGGCTGAAGCTCACGAACAACGCGTGGGTCACCGTGACCTACCAGTGGACCGGCTCGCACCCGCACGGATTCGTGCGGACGCCCGGTCCCGCGTTGAACGTGCGCCCGGCGCCGAGCAGCGACGGCGCGAATGTCGGGCTCGCGGCGAAGCACGCCCAGGTGCGGATCGAGTGCGCCGTGGCGGGCGAGCGGGTCGAGGGCTCGCAGGGCACCACGAACCAGTGGTACCGGCTCGCCGAGGGCATGTTCGTCGCGGCGGCCTACGTCGCCACCGCGCCCGGCGGAAAGGCCGTACCGCCCTGCTAACGCCCGGTCAGGGCCCTAGTTAGATGGGGCCATGGCCGCAACCGCAGGACAGTGGGTGGCCGGCGCACGCGTTCGGACGCTGCCGAACTCCGTCGCGCCGGTGATCGTGGGGGCAGGCGCCGCGGGCGCGATCGGCGAGTTCACCTGGTGGGCCTCGCTGCTCGCTCTGGTGGTGTCGCTGGCTCTGCAGGTCGGCGTGAACTACGCCAACGACTACTCCGACGGCATCCGGGGCACGGACGACACGCGCGTCGGTCCGCTGCGGCTGGTGGCGTCCGGGGTCGCGTCGGCGTCGGCGGTGAAGCTGGCGGCGTTCGCGTGCTTCGGCGTCGCGGGGGTGGCCGGGCTGCTGCTCGTGGCACTGACC
Organism: Actinophytocola sp. NPDC049390; assembly: GCF_044466355.1. Taxonomy (NCBI): domain Bacteria; kingdom Bacillati; phylum Actinomycetota; class Actinomycetes; order Pseudonocardiales; family Pseudonocardiaceae; genus Actinophytocola; species Actinophytocola sp. NPDC049390. Next base: position 39,918 of record NZ_JBITMQ010000014.1, on the reverse strand, counting down.
GGGCACTGGTGGCTGATCAGCGTCGGCGTGGTGTCCGTGGCGGCGGCCTGGTTCTACACGGGCGGGCCGAAGCCGTACGGGTACTCGGGCTGGGGCGAGGTCGCGGTCTTCGCGTTCTTCGGTCCGGTGGCCGTGCTCGGCACGCTGTACGTGCAGGCGGGTGAGGTGACCTGGCCGGGCGTGGCCGGTGCGGTGGCGCTCGGCGCGATCTCGGCGAGCGTCCTGGTGGCGAACAACCTCCGTGACCTGCCCACGGACCGCGAGGCGGGCAAGATCACGATGGCCGTGCGGCTCGGGGACGGGCGTACGCGGGTCCTGTACGCCGTGCTGGTCGCCGTGCCGTTCGTGGTGAGCGTGGTCCTGGCGGTCGAGAACCCGTGGTCGCTGCTCGGGCTGCTCGCGGCGGTGCCCGCGGTACCTGGCCTGCGGGCGGTCGGCAGCGGCGGTGTGGGCCTGGCGCTGATCCCGGCTGTGCGGGACACGTCGCTGGCGATGCTCGCGTGGGCCGTGCTGACGACGGTGGCGCTAGCCCTGTTCTGACCATTCGCCGGTGGACAGGAACTTGGTCACGGTCTCCTTGTGGGGAGCCAGGTCGAGGTCGTGGGCGGCGAGCCAGTCCTGGTCGTAGTACGTGTTCGCGTAGCGTTCGCCGCCGTCGCACAGGAGGGTCACGACGCTGCCCTCGTGACCGGCCGCGCGCAGCTCGGACACGATCTGGAAGGCGCCCCACAGGTTCGTGCCGGTCGAGCCGCCCACACGGCGGCCGAGGATCGGCTCCACCGCGTGGATCGTCGCCAGTGAGGCCGCGTCCGGGACCTTCATCATGCGGTCGATGACCTGGCCGACGAACGACGGTTCGACGCGCGGGCGGCCGATGCCCTCGATGCGGGAGCCCTGGCAGGCGGTGAGATCGGGCACGGTGTCACGCCATGCCTCGAAGAACACCGAGTGCTCGGGGTCGACGACCGCGAGACGGGTGCGTCGTCGCTGGTAGCGGATGTAGCGGCCGATCGTGGCGCTGGTGCCGCCGGTGCCCGCGCCGACGACGACCCACTCCGGTTCCGGGTTGGGTTCGAGCGCCATCTGCTCGAAGATCGACTCGGCGATGTTGTTGTTGCCCCGCCAGTCGGTGGCGCGCTCGGCGTGTGTGAACTGGTCCATGAAGTGGCCGTTCAGCTCGGCGGCGAGGCGGTGCGACTCGGCGTAGAGCTGGCTCGGTTCGTCGATGAAGTGACATCGGCCACCCTCGCGTTCGATCAGCGCCACCTTGCCCGCGCTGGTCGTCCTCGGCATGACCGCGATGAACGGCAGGCCGAGCAACCGCGCGAAGTACGCCTCCGACACCGCGGTCGAGCCGGACGAGGCCTCGATGATCGGCGTGCCCTCGACGATCCAGCCGTTGCAGAGCGCGTACAGGAACAGGGACCGGGCCAGCCGGTGCTTCAGCGAGCCGGTCGGGTGGGTCGACTCGTCCTTCAGGTAAAGGCGGACTTTCCATTCGGCGGGCAGCGGGAACGGCAGCAGGTGGGTGTCGGCGCTGCGGTTGGCGTCCGCGTCGATGATGCGGACGGCCTCGCACACCCAGTCGCGGGTCCGCTCGCTGCAGCGGTCGACGGCGGCCATCTACTCGCCGTCCGTGTCGGGCTTCGGCGTCTCACCGCGCAGTTCGGCACGGAGGCGCTCGCGGGCGTCCATGCGGTCCTTGCCGCGCTCGGCCAGGGCCGCGGTGACGCGCTGGTTGAGGCCGCGGAACACCAGCAGCCCCAGCGGGAACCCGACGACGACGGCGACGGCGAGCGCCACCAGCAGCGGCACCTCGAACAGCACGAGCAGAGCCGTGACCGCGGCGATCAGCACGAGCCTGCCCAGCGTGTAGAGGGTCAGGTCGCGTGCGAGGTTGTGCTCAGCCACCCGCAAGACGTTACTCGTCATCCGTGCCGACCTCCGAGGTGTTCGGCCTGCCCTCGAACCTGGTCGAGAGCACGAGCGTGGTGCGGGTCCTGGCGATGCCCTCGATGCGGCGGAGCCTGCCCAGCGTGCGTTCGAGGTCGTCGACGGTGGCGACGCGTACCTTGACGATGAAGGACTCGTCACCCGCGACGCGGTAGCAGGACTCCACCTCGTCGAGGCGGGCGAGCTCTTCGGCCACGTCCTCGTCGTCCGCGGTGTCGGTGGAGTAGATGCCGATCAGCGAGGTGACGCCGAGACCGACCGCGCTGGGGTTCACCACGGCGTGGTAGCCGGTGATGACGCCGCTGGTCTCGAGCTTGCCGACGCGCTCGTGCACCGCGGACGCGGACAGGCCGACCTGCCGCCCTAACTCGGCGTAGGTCGCCCGGCCGTGCTCTCGTAGTGCGGCGATGATGCGGCGGTCGACGTCGTCCACGGCGGCACTCTAGCGGGTTCTTGATCGTGTCCGATCCCGCCGTTTTGTCCCTTACTACCTCTTTACCATCAGACAACCGTTCGAGTACCCGATGGTCGAGATGCAACGATTGCTGTGTCCAGTTCAGACTGACTGAGGAGGACACGTGACAGCGGCACATGTCGGTGAGCGGCTCCTGACCCCCGGCGAGGTCGCGGCGTTGTTCCGCGTCGACCCGAAGACCGTGACGCGGTGGGCGACCGCTGGCCGCATCGGTTCCATCCGGACACCCGGTGGGCACCGCCGGTTCCGCGAGTCCGAGGTGAAGGCCCTGCTCGCCGAACTCACCACCGAGGCGAATCTCGGGAACGGCCACGCCTGACTCTGCGTTGTCATCCCGAGGGCCCTAAATCGGTACAAAAGGGCTAACCTCGATGCCAGGACCTCGGGAGGTGGCAGATGCTGTACTTGCTCGCCGCGATCGGCGCCGTCTGCGTCGTTGTGCTGCTGTGGCGGGCGTTCGTCGCGAACCCCGACACGGGGAGTGAGCGACGCGTGAGCCGTCCGGTCCGCCCGGTTCGTCGTCCCGGGCCCGTCGCGCCCGACGACGACCCGGAGTTCCTGCGCAGCCTCAACGAGCGGAAGAACCCGCCGGACGCGGACGGCAAGCCGCCCGCCTGACCAACCGGAACCCACGACAGCGTCGCGCAGTCCCGTATCGCTCGGGAACGCGCGACGCTGTCGCGTGATCAGCGCATGTAGTAGAACTCACTCGGGAAGCCGTCGGCGACCGTGGCCGCCAGCTCCAGCAGAGCCAGGCGGGTGGGTGCGGCCAGGCGGTCCAGTTCGATCTCCGCGCCTTCTTCCAGGTGCGGGTCGAACGGGATGGTGCAGACGGCCCGGCAGCGGGCGCCGAAGTGCTGCGCCAGCTTGTCGAGGTCCACCGAGCCCGCACGGGGGCGGACCGAGTTGATGACCGCCACCGACCGGGAGACCAGGTCGCGGTAGCCGTGGACGTCGAGCCAGTCCAGGGTGGCCGACGCGGACCTGGCGCCGTCGACCGAACCGGACGACACGACCACCAGCGAGTCCGCGATGTCCAGCACGCCCTTCATGGCCGAGTGCATGAGTCCGGTGCCGCAGTCGGTCAGGACGATGTTGTAGAAGTGCTCGAGCAGCGCGACCGTGCGGCGGTAGTCGTCCTCGCTGAAGGCCTCGGAGACCGCCGGGTCCTGCTCGCTCGCCAGCACCTCGAGGCGGCTCGGGCCCTGGGAGGTGTACGCGCGGATGTCGCTGTAGCGGTGGATGCGGTCGGCGTCGCGCAGCAGGTGGCGGACGGTGGCCGTGGTCTCGAGCGGGATCTTCTGGCTCAGGGTGCCGCGGTCGGGGTTCGCGTCGACGGCGATCACGCGGTCGCCACGCAGCGAGGAGAACGTCGAGCCCAGCGTGGTGGTCGTGGTCGTCTTGCCCACGCCGCCCTTCAGGCTCAGCATCGCGATCTTGTAGCAGCCGCGGAGCGGCTGGTTGACGCGGGCGATCAGCTCCCGCCGGTGCTGCTCTGCCGGACTCTCGCCGACGTTGATCAAACGGCCGCTCGCCACGAAGACCGCCTTGCGCCAGCCCGACTGGGGTGGGCGCTTCGACTGCTTGATCAGCTTGGCGGACGACAGCTCCTCGCCGTGCACCTGCTGGCCCTGGCGGACGGGGCCGGGCTGGCCCGGGTACTGCTGCTGGTACGGGAACGGCTGCTGCGGCGGCACCTGGTGCGGGCCGGAGCCCTGCGGCACCTGGTGGGGGCCGGAGATGCCCGCCACCGGCTGGGAGCCCGACGGCGTCTGGTCGATGTACCGCGGCGACACCGGCTGCGAACCCGACGGGGTCTGGTCCACGTAGTGCTGCGGCACCTGCTGGGACGCCGAGGGGTTCGTGTACTGCGGCGGCACCGGCTGCGAACCGGACGGCGTCTGGTCCACGTAGTGCTGCGCACCCGGGGGCGTCTGTGCGGGCTGCCCGCCCGACGGGGTGGGCTCGGTGTACTGGGGCTGCATCGGCTGGGTACCCGGCCCCGGACCGTAGTTGGACACCAGTGGGTTGGGGCCGAAGTCGTGGGTGGGCCGGTCCGCGTCGTCCGTCGGCGGCTGGGTGCCGGGCGGCACCCAGGCGAAGTCGCTCCTCGGTGCCGCTTCCTGCTCTACGCCTGCGCGGGGAACGCCCCCATCCGGCTCTCCTTCGCGCGCACTCACCGCTGGGTTCCTCCCTGCCGCACCGACGTGGACCGCCTCCGCACGCGACGGTAGTCGCAGGTACTCGACACCGTCGACCTGGGGGCGTCCGGTGTTCGCACCAGCAACCGGTGCGGGCGGTCCCCGGTGGTGTCAGCCGCCCAGCAGGTCACCCAGCGGATCGATCATGGTGAGTGCCGGACCGGATGGCGCCGGGGCGCTCTGCGTCGACGTGGTGCTGCTGCCGGTCAGCGGGGACAGGACGCCGCCCACGGTGTCCGTGACCGGGGTGAGCACGTCGCCGACCGCGTCGGTGACCGGGGTGAGCAGGCCACCGTCCTGCTCCTGTTCCTGCTGCTGCTCCGGCGCGGGCGCCGGAGCAGGCGCGGGCTGCTGCGGCGCGGGCTGCTGGGGTGCGGGCGCCGGCGCGGGCGTGCTCGTGCCACCCGGCGTGCCACCGCCACCACCGACCGGGCTGCTCCCCTGGTCGACACCGGTGTCCGGGGCCGCGGGCGCGGGCGCACTCGGACCGTTCGCCGACGAGGGTGTGGTCTGGTCGTTCCGCTTCTGCTGCTTGTCGTCAGCCTGGCCGGGCGCCGGGGCGCCGACGACCGGGCCGCCCGGGTGGTGGCCGGGGGACGCGGGGGCGTGCTCCGGGGCGGAACCCGCCACGGGGGTGGCGCCACCGGAAAGACCGAGTGCGCCCGCGGCCATGGTGCCCGCGACGAGCAGTGCGCCCGCGGCGGCACCGAAGGTCCAGCGCTTGTTGGACGAGGCGGCCTCCGCGGCCTCCTCGGTCGCGATCTTGGTGGCCTCGCTACGGCGGACCCCCAGCGGGTGGTCCTCACGGCGTAACAGCCGGTCGACCGGCAGCCGCTCATCACGGCCGTAAGCCCCTGCGTACGTCACAACGCCCTCCTGGCCCAGTTCAGCTTCACCCACATGGGTGCAACCTGGCGAACCCCGCAGCGGAGAGTACTGATAACGGCGCAGGTTGTCCAACGATCGAGGTCAAACCCCTGCGTAAGAATGCAACCCGGCCGTTACCAGGTTGATGAAGAACAGGTTGAAGATCATGGCCGCGAATCCGACGATGTTGATCACTGCGGCGCGGCCGCCGCGCCAGCCCGCCGTCGCGCGCGAGTGGAGGTACGCCGCGTAGACGACCCACGCGATGAACGCGACGGTCTCCTTCGGGTCCCAGCCCCAGAACCGGCCCCACGACTGCTCCGCCCAGATCGCGCCGAAGATCACGCCCGCGGTGTAGATCGGGAACGCGAACACGGTCGTCCGGTAGGCCACCTGGTCCAGCACGTCCGCCGCGGGAAGGCGGGTCGACCACGCGGGCTTGCGGACCTTCAGCAGGTACAGCACGCTCACCACGCCGGGCACCAGCACCATGCCGCTGCCGAGCGCGATCGCGAAGACGTGGATCACGAGCCAGTACGACTGCAGCGCGGGCTGCACGGGCGCGGCCGTCGTGTACAGCACGACACCACCGAGGAACATGAGCACGATGACCGGGCAGAGGACCCACACGCCGAGGTGGCGGACGGTCGGGTACTTGCGCAGCACCACGAGCCACGTCCCGACGGCCACGAGGCACAGGGTGGCGCCGAACTCGTACATGTTGCCCCACGGCGCGCGGCTGGTCGCCAGCGCGCGCAGGACGAGCGAGCCGAGGTGCAGCAGCGCGCCGAACGCGGTGAGCGACACCCCCAGCTTGCCGATCCGCACCGCGCGGGCGACCCGGGACGGCGAGTCGGACGGCTCCTCGGAGGGCCTGTCCTCGACGAGGGTGTCGCTGCCGCCGACCGCGACCAGCTCCTTGGCCGCCTTCCGCTCGCGGTACCCGAAGGCCTGCTCGTACAGGTAGAACAGCATCGCGACGACGTACGCGCCGACGGCGATGCCGTAACACCAGTCGCTGTAGCTGGACAACGTCTCGTTGACGTCCATCATGGCTCCCTCGAAGCGGTGGCGCCTTCACGTTCTTCTTCGCGCGGGGACAGCTCCGCGAGCAGGTCCTCGGTCACCCGCCCGAACTCCTCGCCGTATCCGGCCTGGTCAGTGCGGGCGAGACCGCCGAACACCAGCACGGTACCGCCGCCGTCGGTCTTGTCGGCGCCGGACGGTGCCGCGCGCACCCACAGCCTGCGCCGCTTGATCACGAGCGACATGCCGAGCCCCAGCACGACCAGCACGGCGAAGACCAGCACCCAGCCCTGCGCCGGGTCGTGCGAGACCTGCAGGTACACCCAGCGCTGCACGCCGTCGAAGCTGACCTTCGAGCCGTCGTCGAGCGTGATCTCGTCACCGGGCCGCATGTTCTCGCGGGCGACGCGCTTGAGCCGCCCGGAGTCGACCATCTCCTGGTTGACCTCGTAGATCGACTGGCCGCGGCCGGAGTCGTTGCCGAGGTCGCCCTTCATCACGTCGATGGCGACGGCCGGGTCGCGCAGGTCGGGGAAGCCGGAGCTGAGGATGTTGCCGTGGCCCATCGCGGCGGTCGGCGCGAACAGGCCGGTGATCGCGAGCTGGCGCTTGCGGCGCTCGACCGGGTCGGTGACACCGGGCGGGTCGAACTTGGTCGCACCCTCGGACAGGTACGTGAGCTGGTCGACCGGGCGCCACTGGACGGTCTGGGTGCGGGTCTGGCCGTCCGGGAAGGTGACCGTGAAGGTGGGCGCGTAGCCGTGACTCAGCAGGTAGACCCGGTCGCCCGCGGTGCGCAGCGGCGAGTTGACCTCGAGCGTGTACGGCCGCCACGTGCCGTTCTCGAGGTCGGCGCCGGACTGGTACTCGATGTCGGCGCGGTAGTAGTCGGCCTGGCCGGTGGGCAGGAAGCGCGCGTCGAAGCCGTTGACCTTCACGCAGAACGGGTTCAGGTCGGTGCCGTCGACCCGCAGGCCGGGGCGGAACGAGTCGTAGCCGACGGTGCCGATGTTGCAGAACTCCGACCCGTTGGCCTGGACGATGACCTGACCCTCGTACTGGAACATCTTGCCGATGGCGAGCGCGACGATCAGGCCGAGCATCGCGAAGTGGAAGACGAGGTTGCCGGTCTCGCGCAGGTAGCCGCGTTCGGCGGAGACGCTGCGGGCGCCGTTCTCCTCCTCGCGCACCTCGTAACGCCAGCCCTTGAGCCGCTCGGTGACCTTCGCCATGACCTCGTCGGGCGTGGCGGAGGTGGTGGTCTCGCGGTGGTGCGGCAGGCGAGCCAGGTTGCGCGGCGTGAGGACCGGCTTGTCGCGCAGCGCGCGGGCGTACTCGAACGAGCGGGGCAGCAGGCAGCCGACGAGCGAGATGAACAGCAGCAGGTAGATCGCGGAGAACCAGACGCTGCCGTAGACGTTGTAGAACTCCAGCCGCCCGAGCAGCTCGCCCCACCAGCCGTGCGACGCGATGTACTCGTCGACCTTCTGCGAGTTCAGCGAGCGCTGCGGCAGGAGCGCACCCGGCAGGGCCGCGACCGCGAGGAGGAACAGCAGCACGAGCGCCGTGCGCATGGAGGTGAGTCCGCGCCACGTGTTGCGCAGGAAGGCGATCACGATTCCCCCTCGCAGGCTCCGGGGAATCGTTGTCCCTGTGCTCGATGGTTCGCTCCGCAAGCTCCGCTCACAGTGGCAGCTCCGTCGTCGTGACCACCGTGTACTTGAGCCAGTTGGTCAGCTCGGCCCACAGGCCGGTGACGAGGAGCACGCCGACGACGAACAGCAGGCCGCCGCCGACGAGCTGGATGGTGCGGGTGTGGCGGCGCAGCCAGCCGTTGGTGCGGACCGTCCAGCGCGCGCCGAGCGCGATCAGCAGGAACGGGATGCCGAGGCCGAGGCAGTACACGAGGACGAGCAGCAGCCCGCGGGCCGCGGTGCCGCCGGTGCTCGCGGCGATGACCATCACCCCGGACAGTGTCGGGCCGATGCAGGGGGTCCAGCCGAGACCGAAGATCGCGCCGAGGACCGGTGCGCCCGCGAGACCCATGCGGGGCACCTTGTGGAAGCGGAACTCGCGCTGCAGGCCGGGGACGAAGCCCACGAAGACCAGCGACAGCGCGATGATCACCACGCCACCGACCCGCTGCAGCGTCTCCTGGGTGGCGAACAGCGTGTCGGTGAGCCAGACGATGCTGCCGACGCCCGCCGCGAACACGACGGTGAACCCGAGGATGAACAGGCCGACGGCGCCGAGCACCTTGACCTTCTTGCTCTTCTCCTCCTCCTGGCCCTCGGCCCCGACGAGCGCGGCGAGGTAGGCGACGTAGCCGGGGACGAGCGGCACCACGCACGGCGACGCGAAGGACACCAGGCCCGCGAGCAGCGCGACACCAGCGGCCAGCAAGAGCGGCCCGCTGGTGGCGATGGCGGTCGGGTCCACGGCGACCAGGGTAAGCGCGGGACTTAGGTCCTGGTGACGACGGGGTACCGGTCAGGACTTCTCGGCGAGCAGTTTGTCGATGAGCGGGGTCAGGTCCTCGGCGAGCAGGTCGCGCAGGAAGATCGCGGCCACGCGGTGTTGCTTGTCCAGCACGATCGTCGACGGGACCGCGGCCCTGGGGTAGCCCTTCAGCGGCAGCAGGGACCGGCCGGACGGGTCGTAGATCGACGGGTAGGTGAGGCCGGTGTCACGCATGAAGTCGGCCGGTTGCTGGCGGTCGTAGTCGCGGAAGTCGATGCCCAGGACCTGCACGCCCTTGTCCTGGTAGGTCTCCCACACCTCCTGCAGCTGCGGCGCCTCGACCCGGCACGGCGGGCACCACGCGCCCCACAGGTTGATCACCACGACCTTGCCCTTGTAGGAGGAGAGCGTGATCTGCTCGCCCTCCTCCATGAGGCTGTCGCCGCGCATCTCGGGGATCTGCTGGCGTTCGTCGCCCTCGTAGGTGATGTCGGTCTGGCCGCCGGGGCTGACGAAGTTGAACTCGGTGCCCGTCGCCACGGCGTCCGAGCCGGTCGAGCAGCCCGCGGTGGCGATCAAGGCGGCGACGACCGCGGCGAGGAGGAGTGCGTGCCGTTTCATGCGCCGGTCACCTTCGGGCTGCTCGCGCCCGCCGGTTCGCGGTAGCGGATCGCGACCAGGCTCTCGTCGTCGAACATGAGCGAGGTCAGCGACGCCAGTGAGCACTGGCGGCGACGTGGGTCGTGCCACAGGCGCTTGCCCTCCAGGAACCGCCGCAGCGTCCAGATCGGCAGCTGGTGGGACACGCACACCGCCTCGTGGCCCTCGGCCGCGGCGCGGGCCCGGTAGACGGCGCCGAGCATGCGGCGGGCGATCTGCAGGTACGGTTCGCCCCACGACGGCAGGAACGGGTTGTGCATGTGCGGCCAGTGGCGCGGCGAGCGCAGCGCACCGTCGCCGATGGACACGCGCAGGCCCTCGAACACGTTGTCGGCCTCGATCAGCTGCTCGTCGGTGGCGAGGTCGAGCTGGTGCGAGTCGACGATGGGCCGGGCGGTCTGCTGCGCGCGTTCCAGCGGCGACGCGACGACGTGCGTGACGTCGTTGCCCGCCAGGTGCTCGGCCACGGTCAGCGCCTGCCGCTGCCCCAGCTCGGACAGCTTGAAGCCGTCGAGACGCCCGTACAGGATGCCGGTCGGGTTGTGCACCTCGCCGTGGCGCAGCAGGTGCACCACCGTTCTCTTGCTCATGCCTCCCCCTCGAAGGCTCCGGGGAGCCGCTCGCGGTCGCCCTGTGTCCGATGGTTCGCTCCGCAAGCTCCGCTCACGTCGCCCCCTCGGAAGCGGCGGCGGCACGCGCGGCCGCCGGCATCGCCGCGCTGATGATCTCGAACGCCTCGTCGTCCATGGCGGCGTTGACGAACCACGCCTCGAACGCGCTCGGCGGTGCGTACACGCCGCCGTCGAGCAGCGCGTGGAAGAACGCCGGGAACCGGCCGGTGCCGGACGCCTTGGCCTCGGCGAAGTTCCGCACCGGTGTGTCGGTGAAGAACACGCTGACGAGGTTGCCCGCGAACTGCACGTGGTGTGGCACACCCGCGGCGGTCAGCTCGGCGCCCATCATCGCGCCCAGGCGGGTCGCGTTCGCGTTGAGCTGCCGGTACGTGTCGGGGGTGGCCTCCCGCAGCGACGCGAGGCCCGCCGCGACCGCGACGGGGTTCCCGGACAGGGTGCCCGCCTGGTAGACGGGGCCCGCCGGGGCCAGGTGGGCCATCACGTCCGCCCGGCCGCCGAACGCGGCGGCGGGCAGGCCGCCGGACATGACCTTGCCGAACGTGTAGAGGTCGCCGGGCACGGTGTCGATGGCGAACCAGCCCGCGCCCGACACCCGGAAGCCGGTCATGACCTCGTCCATGACGAGGAGCGCACCGTACTGCCTGGTGATCTCGCGGAGGCCCTCGTTGAAGCCGGGCTCGGGCGGGACGGCACCCATGTTGCCGGGGGCGGCCTCGGTGATGACCGCGGCGATCTCGTCGCCGTGCTCGGCGAACGTGGCGCGGACGGCCGCGAGGTCGTTGTAGGGCAGGACGATCGTGTCGCCTGCCTGCGCGCCGGTGACGCCGGGCGAGTTGGGGAGCGCGAACGTGGCGACGCCGGAACCCGCCTCGGCGAGCAGCGCGTCGACGTGACCGTGGTAGCAGCCGGCGAACTTGACGATCCTGGACCGGCCGGTGAAGCCGCGGGCGAGGCGGATCGCGCTCATGGTGGCCTCGGTGCCGGAGTTCACGAGGCGCACGGCGGAGACCGGCTCGACGCGGCTGATGATCTCCTCGGCCAGGTCGATCTCACCGGCGGTCGGGGTGCCGAACGACAGTCCGCTGACGGCGGCGTTCCGCACGGCCTCGACGATCGGCGGGTGTGCGTGCCCGTGGATCATCGGACCCCAGGAGGAGACGAGGTCGACGTAGCGGTTGCCGTCGGCGTCCCACAGATAGGCGCCCTCGCCGCGAACCATGAACCGCGGGGTGCCGCCTACCGCCTGGAACGCGCGCACGGGGGAGTTGACACCGCCGGGGGTCACCGACTGGGCACGCTTGAAGAGAGCGGCGGACTGTTCGGTCGTCACAGCCCCAGTCTTACATCGTCATCGACCGCGCTTCGGGCGGGCACGGACGGCGAGCACGACCTGTCGCACGGCGTCGAGGACGAGGATGGCCGCGATGGTGCCGAGCAGGATGGCCAGCGACATCCAGCTGCCGACCCAGCGGGTGGACTCGAGCACGATGCCGTTGGGGTAGTGCTCGACGATCTTCGCGATGCCGCGTGGCCACGCGTCGAAGGCGAACCAGACGGCGACCGCGGCGATGATCAGCTCGGCGAGCGCCACCAACGCGCGCCGGGGCTTGTTCAGCCTGCCGGGCTCGGTCGGCGGTGGGGCGACGAGCTCGTCGGTGGCAGCGGTCACGCTGTCTACTTTCTCACGGTCGTTGCCGGGCCCGCAGGCGGCGCTGCTTGTGCTCGCCGAAGTACCTGGTCGACTCCGGCCGGAACATGTACACGACGGCGGTCACGCCGAACGCGACCTCGGCGAGGCTCCACATGAGGCCCAGCTCGGCACCGACCGACGCGATGGCGGTCAGGAAGCCCCACACGCCGACGCCCGTGTAGACGGTGAGCAGGATCCGCGCCCAGTTGCGGCCCGCGCGCATCTTGATCGCGAACAGCAGCATGAGGCCCGCGAAGATCGCGATGCTGAAGCCGAGGATGACCTGGAACGCGCCGACGGTGCTCGACACGGACATCCCCTCCTGGCCCTGGGGGAGGTCGGCCATCATGTCGTTGACCATGGCCGTGAGCTGGGCCTTGTCGAGCAGTACGGTGAACACCGTGCCCAGGGCGCTGATGGCGATGGTCGCGAGGACCGCGTGGAACGCCGAGTCGACCGCCTTCGGCCGGACGATCGGGGCTTCCGACGGTGGCAGGGGCGGTGGGGGCGGCATGCTCACGGTGTCATTCTCCCAGCCCTCGTTGTTCCTCCACGAGGCGGACGAGAGCGGCTGTGAGGGCCTCGTCGTCGCGGGCCCACGCGAGCACCGTGCTGCCGTCGTCGAGACGTACCGGGACCTCGACGGTCTTGCGCGGGACGGTCCAGCCGCCGCCGAGCACCTTGGCACCGGGCGCGACGCCGACGTCGGTGACCCGCTCGATGTCCTTCACGGGCAGGGTCTCGCGGCCCTGCCGGAGGGTGAGCGGGGTCAGCTCGACGCGGTAGACCTTGCGGCGCACGTTGACCCACAGGGCGAAGACCCCGAACAGGCCGATGCCGACGACGAGCCACTGGACGGTGTGGACGGGGCCGGTCAGCGCCTCCAGCCCGGCGCCGAGTCCGGCGAAGGCCGGGCCCCACAGCAGCGGCCACCGGGTCGAGCCGGGTTCCGCGTAGAGGACCGGCCCGTCGGTCATCGAAGCTCGCGCGGCGGGAAGTACTTGCGTGCCGACGGCGACCACAGCAGCGCGAGCCCGACCAGGCAGAACATGGCAGACAGCATGCCGGGCGGCGTGCCGTTGAGCAGCAGGTGGAACAGCACGAGGACGGTGCCGAAGATCGTGACGAGGGTGCGGGCGCGGCGGGTGCCCTCGGTCGCCTTGTAACCGAACAGGCCGAGGAACACGGTGAACGTGAGCGCCGCGATCGTGACGATCCACAGGATCTGCGTGACGCCGTTCGCGATCTGGTCCGGGGACAGGCCGGTGTCCCGGCTCGCCTCGATCTGGGCGTCGATGATGTCCTGCTTGTAGATCAGCGAGATCACCATGCTGGCGAGCCAGATCAGGCCCGCCACGACGAAGAAGTAGAAGGAGATGCGCAGCGTGCGCGGCGGCGGCTCCTCGAACCGGCGTTTGGCCTGGGCACGCAGCGCGGCCTCGCGGGCGGTCGGCATGACCGGCTCGTCGTCGGCGCGGATCCGCGGTGCCTTCTCGGTCCTCGGCTTGGCGGGCTTCGCCTTCGGCTTTGGCTCGGTCTTCTCCGGCTCGGTCTTCTCCGGCTCGGCGGCGGGTTCGGGCTCCACCGGGTCGGGCGCGAGCGACGACGTGCTGTCCTCGTCCGGCACGGCCTTGTCCGCGTCCTCGCGGCCGTCTGCGGGGTCCGAATTGCCAGGCTTCGTCACGGCGGGCAGGTTACCTGTGCCTTTTCTCGTCAGCGCAGCCAGCCCGCCGCCTCGACCGCCCAGTAGGTCAGCACGACGTCGGCGCCTGCCCGGCGGATGGAGGTGAGCGACTCGAGGATCGCTGTCCGCCGGTCGCACCAGCCACCGGCCGCGGCGGCCTCGATCATCGCGTACTCGCCGGAGATCTGGTACGCGGCGACCGGCACGTCGGACTCCTCGGCGACCGCGCGGAGCACGTCGAGGTAGAGCATGGCCGGTTTGACCATGACCATGTCGGCGCCCTCGTCGAGGTCGAGCCGCACCTCACGCAGGGCTTCGCGGACGTTCGCGGGGTCCTGCTGGTAGGTGCGGCGGTCGCCCTTGAGCGACGACTCGACGGCGTCGCGGAACGGGCCGTAGAAGGCCGAGGAGTACTTGACCGCGTAGGCGAGGATGCCGGTGTCGACGTGCCCGGCCCTCTCCAGCGCGGAGCGGATGGCGCCGACCTGGCCGTCCATCATGCCGCTGGGGCCGAGCAGGTGGGCGCCCGCCTCGACCTGGGCGATGGCCATCTGGCCGTAGATCTCGAGGGTGGCGTCGTTGTCGACGCGACCCCGGTCGTCGAGCACGCCGCAGTGGCCGTGGTCGGTGAACTCGTCGAGGCACAGGTCGGACATGAGGACGGTCTCGTCACCCAGTTCCGAGCGGAGGTCCCGGAGCGCGACGTTGAGCACGCCGTCCGGGTCGACGCCGCCGGAGCCGGTCGCGTCCTTGTGCTCGGGGACGCCGAACAGCATGAGCCCGCCGACGCCTGCCTCGACCGCCTCCACGGCGGCTTTCCGCAGGCTGTCGCGGGTGTGCTGCATGACGCCGGGCATGGTCGCGATGGGGACCGGCTCGGACGCGCCCTCCTTGACGAACATGGGCAGCACGAGCTGGCTCGGCCGCACGGTCGTCTCGGCCACCATGCGGCGCATGGCCGGGGTGCTGCGCAACCGGCGGGGCCGGTGGGCTGGGTACATGGTCGGCTCCTTCGTGCCCTGACAGACGCTTCCGGGACAGTCGACGTCCCGAAAGCGTCTTTCAGGGCATCTGCGTCAGCGGCGGGCCCGCTTGGTCTTGCGAGGCGGCGGGAGCGCGCCTTCCGCACGGAGGCGGGCGGCGTGCTCGGCCAGCGCGTCGACGAGCGCCGGGACCTGGGCGACCTCGGGCTGCACGTCGACCCGGAGGCCGAACTCCCGCGCCGTTTCGGCCGTCTTCGGGCCGATGCAGGCGACGAGCGTGCGGGTGTGCGGCTTGCCCGCGATGCCGACCAGGTTCCGGACGGTCGAGGACGAGGTGAAGCACACCGCGTCGAAGCCACCGGTCTTGATCATCTCGCGGGTCTCCGCGGGCGGCGGAGCGGCACGCACGGTGCGGTACGCGGTGACGTCGTCGATCTCCCAGCCGCGGTCGCGCAGACCGGCGGCGAGGGTCTCGGTGGCGATGTCGGCACGCGGCAGCAGCACGCGGTCCACCGGGTCGAGGATGTCGTCGTAGGGCGGGAACTCCTCGAGCAGGCCCTCGGAGGACTGCTCGCCGGAGGGCACCAGCTCGGGGATGATGCCGAAGCCGCGCACCTTCTCGGCGGTGGCCTCGCCGACGCAGGCGATCTTCACGCCGGAGAACGCGCGGGCGTCGAGCCCGAACTCCTCGAACTTCTCCCACACCGCGCGCACGGCGTTGGTGGAGGTGAACACGAGCCACTGGTAGCGGCCGTCGACGAGGCCCTTGACGGAGCGCTCCATCTGGGCCGGGCTGCGCGGCGGTTCGACGGAGATCGTCGGCACCTCGGACGGGATGGCGCCGTGCAGCCGCAGCCGCTCGGACATCTCGCCGGCCTGGTCCTTGGTGCGCGGGACGAGCACGCGCCACCCGTAGAGGGCGCGGGACTCCCACCAGGACAGCTTGGTCCTGGCGGCGACGGCCTGACCGACGGTGACGACGAGGTTGCCCGCGATCTCACCGGCGTCCTGGGCGAGCGTGGCGAGCGTGGTGTCGAGCGTGCGCTGGCCGGCGCCGGTGCCGTCGGCGGTGACCGCGACGGGCGTCTGCGGCGCGAGGCCGTGCTCGACGAGCGCGGAGGCGGCCTCGGCGAGGTGGCTGGAGCTGGCGAGCAGCACGATCGGGCCCGGGGTCTTGGCGAGCCCCGCCCAGTCGACCTCGCCGCGGACGTCGACCTCGGTGTGGGTGCCGCCGAGCGCGATGCCCGCGTAGGCGGGCACGGCGGTCGCGGCGGGCACGCCCGGGACGACGTCGAACACGGCGGACGTCTTGGCGACGGCCTGGGCCTCGGCGACGAGGCCGGAGTGCGTGAGCGGGTCACCGGAGACGAGGCGGATCACGACGCGGCCCGCCTTGGCCTCGTGAACGAGGTCCTTCGCGACGTCGGCCGGCTCGCCGACGGCGGGCCGGACCTCGGCCTCGCCTTCGATGTCCCGGCCGGCCAGCTCGAGCACGGCGGCCGGCACGTCCGGGTCGATCACCACGAGCTCGGCGCGCGCGATGAGCTCCTGTGCCCGGACGGTGAGAAGCCCGGCATCGCCGGGCCCCGAGCCCACGAACGCGATGCGTCCGGAGGACTTACGGGTACGGGTGGTCATTCCTGGGCCACTTCCCTCTTGATTACTTATTGCTCGTCACCGGCGAGCGCGCCGGCGCCGAGCTCGAGCAGCTCGGCGGCCAACGCACGCCCGAGCTGCTCACCTTCGGTCAGGTCACCGGTGGCCGAGGCACGGATCAGGTCGACAGCGGGCCCTTCGGCCGTGCTGCCCGCTGTCCAGTTCGCGGCCGCGACCCCGCGCAGCGACAGGCGGTGGACCACCTTGTCGTTCGCGTCGAGGTCCTCGACCACGTCGGCCAGAGCGCCAACCGGGGCCTGGCAGCCCGCCTCGAGCGCGGCCAGCAAGGCCCGCTCCGCGGCGACCGCCGCCCTGGTGGCATCGTCGTCCACAATGGACTGGAGGAGGTGCTCGGTGTCCACGTCGTCGACCCGGCACTCCACCGCCAGCGCCCCCTGCGCCGGCGCGGGAAGCACCTGGATCGGGTCGAGCACCTCGGTGATCACGTCGAGCCTGCCGAGCCGGGCGAGCCCGGCGCGGGCGAGCACGACGGCATCCAGCTCGCCGTCGTGGACCTTGCGGATCCTGGTGTCGACGTTGCCCCTGATGGGCACGATCTGAAGACCCAGGCCGAGCGCCTGGATCTGTGCCGCCCTGCGGGGCGACCCCGTGCCGACCCGAGAGCCCGCGGGCAGCTCGCCCAGCGTGAGCGAGTCCCGTGCGATCAGCGCGTCCCTCGGGTCCTGCCGCGGCGGCACCGCGGCGAGGGAGAGACGGGGGTCAGGCGCGGTCGGCAGGTCTTTGAAGGAGTGGACGGCGACGTCGACCTCACCGGCGGCGAGCGCGTCGCGCAGCGCGGAGGTGAAGACGCCGATACCGATCTCGGCGATGGGCGCCGACGACTTGTCGCCGGGCGTCACGACGGTGACGATCTCGACCTTGGCGCCCGCGGCCTCGAGCTGGGCGGCGACGGTGCCGGTCTGGGCGAGCGCGAGCGCGCTGCCCCGCGTACCGATGCGGATGACGCGGCTCATCGTGCCTCACCCCCGGACATGTTCGCGGCGATCGTCGCGGGCGCGGCCGGGTCGAGCTGGAACAGCTCGCGCAGCGCCTCCGCGTACTCGACGCCGTTCGGGCCGGACGCCAGCTCCTTCACGCGCACCGTCGGCGTGTGGAGCAGCTTGTCCACGACGCGGCGCACGGTCTGCGCGACCTCGGCACGCGCCGCCGCGTCCAGGTCCAGCCGCGAGTCCAGGCGCAGCAGCTCCGCGTCCACCACCTCGGCGGCGCGGCGGCGCAGCGCGGTGACGGTCGGCGTGACCGCCGCGGACCGCTGGGTCGCGAGGTAGGCGCCGACCTCGTCGGCGACGATCGTGGTGGCGCGGTGGGTGTCCAGGCCGCTCGGCGACTCCGCCAGCCGCCGCTGCAGGCTCTCCAGGTCGACGATCGTGACGCCGGGTACGTCGGCCACGTCCGCGGCCACGTCCCTCGGCAGCCCCAGGTCGCACACGACCAGCGGACGCACCCTGGCGGGCACCATCCCCGCGTCGACCACCGTGCCGGTCGCGCCGGTGCACGCGACCACCACGTCGGCGGCCGCGATGTGCGCGGGCAGGTCGTCGAGGCCGACCGCGCGGGCCGGGGTGCCCTGCTCCAGCTGCAGCTCGGCGAGCCGGGCGCCGGTCTCGACCGTGCGGTTGGCGATGACGATCTCGCCGATGCCCGCGCGGCGCAGCGCGGCGGCGGACAGTCCGCCCATCGACCCGGCGCCGACGATCAGCGCGCGCCGGCCGGTCAGGCCGCCGAGCACGCGGTCGGCGTCGGCCAGCGCCTCGGAGACCACCGAACCACCGGCGGCGTCCAGGCCCGTCTCGGCGTGGACGCGCTTGCCGACCCGCAGTGCGCGCTGGAACAGCTCGTGCAGCGTGCGGCCCGCGGTGCCCGCGTCGCGCGCGGTGTTGTACGCGGTTCGGACCTGGCCGAGGATCTGCGCTTCGCCGACGACCATCGAGTCGAGCCCGGCGCTCACCCGGAACAGGTGCTCGGCCGCGGCCGCCGCGTAGTGCACGTAGAGGTGCTCGTACAGCTCCGCCGTGTCGAGGCCGGAGTGCCTGCCGAGGACGCCGACCACGTCCGCGAGACCGGCGTGGAAGGCGTCCACGACCGTGTAGACCTCGACCCGGTTGCACGTCGTGACCAGCGTGGCCTCGACGACGTGCGCACACCGCATGAGCTCGTCGAGCACCTTGGTGACCTCGCCGGACGGGACCGTCGCGCGCTCCAGCACGCGCACGTCCGCTGACCGGTGCGAAACACCGACCGCCAGCACACTCATCGTCTGACCACCGCCCCGTTCGGCCTGTTCTCGACACTGTGACGCGGCGAACCGTTGACCCGACCGTTGCTCCTCGGCTGCGGCGCGGTCTCCCCGGGGGGAGCGCTGTCCGCGCGCCTGGCCTGGTGGAACGACAGGATCTGCAGCTCGACGGCCAGGTCCACCTTGCGGACCTCCACCGTCTCGGGCACCTGCAGCACCACCGGGGCGAAGTTCAGGATGCACTCGACGCCCGCCTGCACCAGCCGGTCGCACACGACCTGTGCGGCGGCCGGCGGTGTGGCGATGACGCCGATGGTGATCTCCTTGGCCACGCACACCGTCGGGATGTCGTCGATGTGGTTGACCGGGATCCCACCGACGGGCACGCCCATCAGGTCGGGGTCGACGTCGAAGAGTGCGGTCACCGGGAAGCCTCTGCCAGGGAACCCGCCGTAGTTGGCGAGTGCATGCCCGAGGTTACCGATGCCGACCACTGCCACGCTCTGTTCACGGGTGAGGCCGAGGACACGTTCGATCTGGTCGATGAGGACCGCGACCTCGTACCCGACGCCACGTGTGCCGTAGGTGCCGATGTAGGAGAGGTCCTTGCGGAGCTTCGCGGAGTTGACGCCCGCCGCGACGGACAGCTCCTCCGAGGACACCGTGCCGGTGCCCTGCTCCTTCATGCCGGACAGAACGCGCAGGTAGACCGCGAGACGCGCGACGGCGGCCTCGGGGATCGCCCGCGGGGAGAGCGCTCCCTGACCGTTGGTCAGGGGTGGCATGGGCGCCGTCACTTCCGCAGCGTTCTCAGCGGGAACTGGCTTCCTACCGTTCGCGCCAGTCTGACCACGCTGCGCCACGCTGATACTCCTCGAAAGACACGCCCATGGGAATGTTCATACGGTAGCCGCTTGTGAACGCAGGCACAAAGTCGCCGGTGAACGGCGGTTTTGTCCCTCCATCCCGAGTCTGTCAACGACGGGTAACAGGTCCCTGGACCGCTAGTCGACCGTGACGTGGACCGTGTGCCACCCGGTGGCGCCGTCGGGTGCGGGCGGAGCCTCGGCGTCGGTCTGCGTGTGGCCGCGGTTGTCGGTGGCGCGGACCTGGATCGTGTGCTCGCCCGGCCGGAGGTCGACGGTGACGCGCCACATGCGCCACGTGTTCAGGTCGACCTCGGTGCTCAGTTCCGCCGGCTGCCACTCGCCAGGTCCGTCGCCGCTGTCGACGCGGACCGCCACGCCGCGGATGCCGATGGTCTGTGCCCACGCGGTGCCCGCGATCGTGTTCGGGCCACGGCCGAGGAGGAAGCCGTCGCGCGGGGTGTCGATGCGCGACTGGGTCTTGATCGGCCCCCTGGCGGACCAGCCGCGCGGGATCCAGTAGCCCTGTTTGCCGGCGAACGTGGTCAGCTCCATGTCCGCGACCCACTTGGTGGCGGACACGTAGCCGTACAGGCCGGGCACGACCATGCGCGCCGGGAAGCCGTGCTCCTGGGGCAGGGGTTCGCCGTTCATGCCGATGGCGAGCATGGCGCCCCGGTCGGGGTCCATGAGCGCGTCGACGGGGGTGCCCGCCGTGAAGCCGTCGACGCTGGTGGAGAACAGCTGGTCGGCGCCCTGCCGGACGCCCGCCTCGAGCAGCAGGTCGCGCAGTGGCACGCCGATCCAGTTCGCGGTGGAGATGAGGCCGCCGCCGACCTCGTTGGACACGCAGGCCAGCGTGACCGGCCGCTCGATCAGGCGGCGGTCGCGGATGTCGGCGAAGGTGAACTCGACGGTCCTGTCGACAAGGCCGTGGATGCGCAGCCGCCAGTCCCGCGCGTCGACGCGGGGCAGCGTGAGCGCGGTGTCGATGCGGTAGAACTCGCGGTTGTCCGTGATGAAGCGGGCCGTCCCGGGGAAGTCGGCGTTCGGCGGCAGCTTCGGCGCGGGGCTCGCCGGTGTGAGGTCGCCCACGGCGGCACGGGACGCCTCGACGTCCACCCGGTTGCCGGTCAGCTGCCCGATCGTGGCGGCCGCACCGGCGCCGAGCACCGCACCGGCACCGGCCCGCAGGAACCGGCGGCGGCTGTCCCGGTCCTGCTCCACCGGCCAGGCCCGGTTGTGCAGCCAGTTGAAGACGACGAGGCCGACGACCATGCTCGCGGCGGGCGCGGCGATGCCCAGCTGCCCCAGGTCGGGCCGGGTGAGCACGGCGACGAACCCGACGACGCCCTGCACGGCCGCGACGACCAGCCCGGGCGTCGGCCGTGTGCGGGACAGCAGGCCCGCGGCGGCGGTGACGGCGAGGACGACGACGGTGACGCCGATGAAGAGGACGGTCTTGTCGGCGGTGCCGAACGTGTCCTTGGCCCACTCGACGACCGCGTGCGGCGAGTTGTCCCGCACCCAGTTGCCGACCGCGAGGAAGGGTGACGCCTCCGGTCCGACGAACCCGGCGACGAGGTGCCCGGCGCCGAGCGCCGCGACGAGGGAGACGAACGCGACGGCCACGGCCCGGCCTCTGGGGAGCCTGGACGCGAGGTCGGCGGCCGCGACGGGCCGGGTGTCGAGCTGCACACCTCTACGTTCGTCCCGGCGGGCACTCCGGTTCAACCTCGCCGCGATTACGGAGTTCTTACCTGGCCCCGTGGGGTGCCCGTGGAACGATCCCCGCGCGTCGCCGGAGGGCGTCGGAAACCGGTCGCGCGAGCCGGGCCAGGGGCGACGCCCCGTCGGCGGGCTCGTCACCGTCGTCGTGTCGGTCGTCTGCCTCGCCGCCGTCGCCGGGCTGGCGGTCTGGGGTTTCGGTCTGCTGAGGGACGAGGTCGAACAGTCCGGTGCGGACCGGCCGACCACCGTGCGGGAGTCGACGCCGACCGCGCCGCCCACGACCTCGCGTGGCGCGAACGAGGCGAACGTCGGCGACTGCGTGCGCGTCGTCAAGGGCGGCGTGGACGCGGAACTCGAGGTTCTGGAGTGCGGTTCTCCCGCCGCGGTCTACCGGGTCGGGCTCGAACTCGAGCGCGGGGAGCAGTGCCCGACGGGCCCGTACACGCAGTACCACGCGGCGCTCGGGGTGGCGTCGGTGCTCGCGGGCAAGGCCGATGTGAATGGGCGCCCCCCACCGTCGCCGGACGTGGCGTTCCATCCCGAGCCGCTGATCTACCCGAAGCCGCCGTTGACCATCTGCCTGACGTACGTCCCGAGCCGCTGGGCCGGCAACCGGGGGCTGGCGGCCGCCCCGTGCCGGCTACCTGGACGCCAGGGCCGCCCGGAAGCGGTCCTCCTCCACGCGCCAGTAGCCGTGCTCGTCGCCGTCGATCAGGATCACCGGGACCTGGTCGCCGTACTCGGCGCGCAGTTCCGGGTCGGCGTCGACGTCCGTGACCTCCCACGGTTCGCCCAGCTCGCCGCAGATGCGCTCGACGTCCGCCTCCGCCACCTCGCACAGGTGGCAGCCCTGCCTCGACACCACAGTGACCACGTCAGGCGACGCTACTCCGCAGTGACGCCCGCCGGACCTTCCCCGTCGCCGAGTGCGGCAGCTCGTCGACGAACCGCACGGCCCTCGGCACCTTGAACCGGGCCAGGCGTTCCGCGCAGTGGTCGCGGACCTCGTCCTCGGTGAGCGCCGCGTCCGCACGCAGCACCACGACCGCCACGACGTGCTCGCCCGTGCGCTCGTCCGGGACGCCGACGGCGGCGCACTCCGCCACCTGCGGCAGCTCGTCGAGCACCCGCTCGACCTCGTTCGGGTACACGTTGAAACCGTTCACGATGATCAGGTCGTTCGCGCGGTCGACGAGCCGCAGGTCGCCGTCGACGTCGAGGTAGCCGACGTCGCCGGTGCGGAACCAGCCCTCGTCGTCGGGGCCGTGGGCGCCGTCCGGCCAGTAGCCGCTGAACAGGTTCGGTCCCCGCGCGGCGACACGGCCGGTCTCCGGCTCGTCGCCGTCGAACCACTCCGGTTCGTCTGGGTCCCCCGGCACGCCGACGGGACGGCCGTCGCTGTCCACCAGCCGCAGCTCCACACCCGGCAGCGGGCGACCGACCGACCCCGGCTTGGCGACCCCGCCGACCAGCGTCGACGTCAGCACCGGGCCGGTCTCGGTCAGGCCGTAACCCTCGAAGACCGGCAGGCCCGTCACCTGCTTGATCGCGGACAGGACGGCGGGGGCGAGCGGCGCGGCACCCGAGGTCAGCAGGCGGACCGTGGACAGACCGTTCGCGAGCCGCTCCGGGTCGGTCGCGGCGAACGCCTGGTACATCGCGGGCACGCCGACCAGCGCGGTCACCCGGTGCTCCGCGCACACCGCCAGCGCGCGTTCCACGCCGAACGTCTCCAGCAGCACGGCCGTCGCAGCCGCGGCCGCGACCTGCAACAGGCCGGGACCGAGGCCATACAGGTGGAACAGGGGGACCACGAGCAGCACGCGGTCGGTCGCGGTCACGGGCGCCGGCTTCAGCTGGGCGCACTGGCCGACGTTCGACAGCAGCGCGCGGTGGGACAGCATCACGCCGCGCGGCACGCCCGCCGTGCCCGAGGTGTAGCAGACGACCGCGATGTCCTCGCCGCCGCGCGCGACGGGATGCACGTCCGATGCGGCGTCCAGGTCGGGCGCCGCGAAGCCGTCGCCCACCACGAACCGGGCGCCGCTGTCCTCGAGCAGCCTCGACAGCTCCGGCGAGTTCGCCGCCGCGGGGACGGCGATGCCACCCGCGCGCAGCACGCCGAACAGCGCGACGCAGAACTCGGCGCTGGTGGGCAGCACGATGGCGACCCGGTCGCCTTCCTCGAGACCGGCGTCCACCAGACGGGCCGCGAACGCGTTCACGGCGCGGTCGGTCTCCTGCCACGTGAGCGTCCGGCCGGATGCGCTGTCGACGAGCGCGGCCCGGCCAGGTGCCCTGCCGGCGGCGTCGGTCACCAGATCGGCGACGTTGCCGGTCAGCGTGTCGACCATCCGAACCTTCCTTCCACCCGGGTTTGGGGCAGTGTGGCACGACTCACTCACGTCATGGTTGACCCTGTCACGCGTCCTAGGGGTAGGAGCACTACCTACTATCGAGTAACTACACGTATGCTGCTGAAGTCTCACCGGGCGGTGCGGCCCGTGGAGAAGCAGCCGAGGGAGTCGAGCATGCCGTCCGTGCGCCCAGTTCAACGGGACGCAGTGGGGGCTGACGATGCCCGGGTCCCGCGACAGGAGTCCGCCGTGGAGCCACCGGAGACCGGTGGGTCGTGGGAGCTCGTGCACGCCGCGCAGGAGGGTGACCGGTCGGCGTTCGGTGAGCTGTACGACAGGTATGTCGACGTGGTGTTCCGCTACGTCCTCTTCCGGGTCGGCGACCGGGAGCTGGCCGAGGACGTCACCAGCGAGACGTTCCTGCGCGGCCTGCGCAAGATCACGTCCGTGACCTACCAGGGCCGCGACGTCGGCGCCTGGTTCGTGACGATCGCCCGCAACCTGGTGCTCGACCACGTCAAGTCGAGCCGCTACCGGCTCGAGGTGGCCACCGCCGAGGTCGACGACTCCCGCCCCGTCGACGGCGGCCCCGAGCAGCAGGTGCTCGCGGGCGCGACCAGGGACGCGCTGCTGGACTGCGTCCGCCAGCTGGGCGACGACCAGCGGGAATGCATCGTGCTGCGGTTCCTCCAGGGCCTGTCGGTGGCCGAGACCGCGGCGGTGATGGACCGCAACGAGGGTGCGGTGAAGGCCCTGCAGCACCGGGCCGTGCGCAGGCTCGCCCAACTGTTGCCGCCCGAGGTCCGGTAGCGCGTAACTTTTGTCGACACGGAATCGTTTTCCCAGACGTGGACAGCGAGAGTACGGACGAGCACGACCGCACCGTCGTGCGTGCCCTGCGATCGCTGGCACCGCTGACCGCGCCGACCGGCGAGGAACGCAGGCGCATCCGTGACCGCGTCCTGCTCGCGCTCGACGACGACTCGAGCACACGGCAGGCACCGCAGGCGGCGGTCGGTGACCGGCCGGACAAACCGAGACCGGGCCGGTCCACGCGGGCCGGGGACAGACCCGGGGACACGAGACCGGCCACCAGACCGGGGCCGTCCGACCCCCGCAGCGAAGCGACCGGCCGCGCGTCCCGCCGTGCGGCGTTGTCGGGGGTGCGCGGCCGGTTCGCCGTCGCAGCGGTGGCCGTGCTGGCGCTCGTCGGGTCGCTTGCCGGGATGAGCCTGCTGCTGGCCAGGGACGCACTGCCCGGGGACGCCCTGTACGGCGTGAAGCGCAGCGCCGAGGCGGCCACGCTCGGCCTCACCTTCAGCGACGAGTCGAAGGCGCTCAAGCACCTCGAGTTCGCCGCGGCCCGGGTCAGCGAGATCGAGACCCTGGCACGCCGCTACCCCGACCCCGACGACGCACCCGTCGGGGCCTACCTCACCGCGCTCACCGACTTCGAGACCGACGCCACCGCCGGATCCCGCCAGCTCATCGCGCTCGCCACCAGCACCGACGGCAAGCTGCTCGGCTCGCTGCGCGACTGGTCGACCCAGCAGGCGGCCCGGCTCCGCGACGTGGTGCCCCACCTGCCCGGCGCCGCACGCAACCGGGAGATCGCCACCCACGCGCTCCTGGACAAGATCACGGCCCGCGCGGAGGCCCTCACGGCCCGCATGGACTGCTTCCAGATCACCTCCGGTTCCTACGACGACATCGGCGCGCTCCCCGCCACCAGCGCGTGTGAGCGTCCGTCGCCCGCGCCCACCACCGGGGCGACAGCACCCACTGTGCCCGTGCCCACCGACAGTCCCGGGCTCCCGACCGGACCGGAGACGCCGAGCGCGACGCTGCCGCCCGCGTCGCCGACCCCGAGCCTGCCGCCGGTCCCGGTCCCCGGCGCCACCGTGTCCGTGCCCGCGCCCGTCACCTCGGCTCCCCCGCCCGCCAGCTCGACGCCCGAATCGCCACCACTGATCGAGTTGCCGCCGCTCCTGCCCGGGCTGCCCGGGCTGAGCATCGGCTGAGCCACCGTGTGATGTGACCGGCACGTGCGCGTAGCGAGCAATGCTCTCGGGCGTGCTCGCTACGCTGTCACCTGGAACAGACGGGTAACCGAAACCGCGGAGGCGATGCCGTGTCCCTGTGGCGTGGCCGGGGGAAAGAGCCCGCGCTCGATCAGATCGCCACGATCGCGGGTGAGGCGTCCGCCGAGGCGGCCGTCGCGCTGGAGCATGCCGACCGCGCGGAGCGGCCCGCCCCGCCGGTCGACCTGACGGCGGCGGCGTTCTTCGACGTCGACAACACGATGATGATGGGCGCGTCGATCTTCCACTTCGCCCGGGGGATGGCCGCGCGGAAGTTCTTCACCAGCTCCGACCTGGCGAAGTTCGCGCTGCAGCAGGTGGTGTTCCGGGTCGGTGGCCGCGAGACGCACGACGGCATCCGCAACGCGCGCGAGTCCGGTCTGTCGTTCGTCGCCGGGCACTCGGTGGCCGAGCTGATGGCGCTCGGCGAGGAGATCTACGACGAGCTGATGGCCGACAAGATCTGGCCCGGCACGCGTGCGCTCGCCCAGATGCACCTGGACGCCGGGCAGCGGGTCTGGCTCGTCACCGCCACGCCCGTCGACCTGGCCACGATCATCGCCCGCCGCCTCGGGCTGACCGGCGCGCTCGGCACAGTCCTCGAGAGCGAGAACGGCGAGTACACGGGCAGGCTCGTCGGCGAGATGCTGCACGGGCCCGCGAAGGCGCACGCCGTCCGCGCGCTCGCCGCCCGCGAGGGCCTCAACCTGCGGCGCTGCACCGCGTACTCGGACTCGGCGAACGACGTGCCGATGCTGTCGGTCGTGGGCACCGCCGTCGCCGTCAACCCGGACGGCAGCCTGCGGGAGACGGCCCGCAAGCGGGGCTGGGAGATCCGGGACTTCCGCACGGGCCGCAAAGCGGCGAAGATCGGGGTTCCTTCCGTGCTCGGCGCGGGGGCACTGGCCGGGGCCGTCGCCGCCGGTCTCGCGTACCGGAAGCGGGGAACATGATCGCGCTGCTCGTCATCATCGTGGCCGTCGTGTGCCTCGGCGTCGGGTTCGTCATGGGCAGGCGCAACGGCATCGAGTCGGAGATGCGCCGCCAACTCCGCGAACGCGACCTCTGACACACCACCCCCGCGAGTCGCGTTCTCGCACACATCGAGTTGTCGGTTTCGTGCACACCCGGCCGACCCCGCCCCAAAAAAGAAAAACAAAAAAACCTTGTACGGCGAAACCGGACCACCGGGGGTTTTTGTGGGACCGACTCGGTGTTTT
>NZ_JBITMQ010000014.1:0-13106 GCF_044466355.1 Actinophytocola sp. NPDC049390 | reverse complement strand
TGTCTCGTTGTCTCTACGTTGGGTTTTTCGGGCCCCCCCCCCCCCCCCGCCCCGCGCCCCCCCCCCCCCCCCCACAACTCGGTAGTCCTGAGAACGCGACTCGCGGTGTTTGTGAGCGCGACTCGCGGTGTTTGTGGGCGCGACTCGCGGGTCAGCCGTGGAAGATGCTTTCTCGTTCCGCGACCATGCTGTCCAGCGTGCGCTGGATGGTCTCGCGGACCTCGGCGGCCACCTCGAGCACGAACGCGTGGTCGTCGGCGGCGTCCGGGGACGCGAGGTCGGTGCGGACCGGCGCGCCGAAGTCGATGCGCCACTTCGTCGGCAGCGGGATCGCGCCGAGCGGGCCCAGCAGCGGGAAGAACGGCGTGACCGGGAAGTACGGCAGGCCGAGCAGCTTCGCGAGCGGCTTGATGTCGGCGATCTTCGGGTGGATCTCCTCCGCCCCGACGATCGAGCACGGGATGATCGGCACCCCGGCCTTCGCGGCCGTCGCGACGAAACCGCCGCGGCCGAAGCGCTGCAGGCGGTACCGCTCGCTGAACGGTTTGCCGATGCCCTTGAAGCCCTCCGGCCACACGCCGACCAGCTCACCGGCCTTCAGCAGCCGCTGCGCGTCCGCGCCGCACGCCAGGGTCTGGCCGGTGCGGCGGGCGAGCGTGCCGAGCACGGGCACCTTGAACACCAGGTCCGCGCCGAGCATCCGCAGGTGCTTGCCGCGCGGGTGGTTGTCGTGGACGGCGACGGCGGTCATCACCGCGTCCCACGGCAACGTCCCCGAGTGGTTGGCGACGATCAGCGCGCCGCCGTCGAGCGGCAGGTTCTTCTCACCGGTCACCTCGACGCGGAACCACTTCTCGTAGACCATCCGCAGCGGCGGCATCAGGACGGTGTCGGTGAGCTGCGGGTCGAACCCGAACTCGTCGACCTCGTAGTCGCCGGTCAGGCGCCCGCGGACGAACTCGGTGAGCGACTGGGGCGGGCGGGGCGGGCGCAGCTCGGTGACCGAGGCGAGCTTGCGCGTCGGCCGCGGTGGCGCGTCGGTGCGCGCCGTCGGCAGTTGGATGACGTCGGCTTCCTGGACCGGCACGGTCGTCGTTCCCCTCAGAGGTGCTGCTGGAAGAATCAGCAATGACGCTCGCTACGCGAGCTCCGCTCGGAAGCTGCGGACGTAGTCGTCGAACGCAGCGGTGGTGGTCCACTTCGGCGTGAACCCGAACGTCGTCTTCAGCCGGGTCGTGTCGATGACACGGCCATGGCTGAGCAGCCGGGACAGCCCCGGCGACAGCTCCACCCGGCCGCCCGCGAGGCGGGTGGCGGGCCCGATCGCGGCCCTCGGCACCGGCAGCGGGACACGGCCCGCGCGGCGGATGGCCTGGGACAACATCAACACCCCGTCGCCGCCGACGTTGAACACGCCGGGCAACTCGTGGGCGATGGCGCGCTCGAACACCGCGAGCGCGTCGGCGACGTGCGCGAACTGCACGCGGGCGTCGAACCCGAGCACGGTCGGCACGACAGGCAGCGAGAAATACCTGGTCAGCGCGTTGTCCACGCGGGGGCCGATGACCTCGGCCAGCCGGATCGTGGTCACGCAGACGTCGGGCCTGCGGCGCGCGAGACCCCGGGCGTAGCCCTCGATCTCGACCGCGTCGCCACCCCGGTCCGGCGCGTCCTGCTCGGTGAACACGGCGGGCGCACCGGCACCGCCGCCGTACACCTCGGCCGTCGACTTCACCACGAGCTTGCGCACCGTGCGGGACCGCTGGCAGGCGGCCAGGAGCTGCATCGTGCCGATGACGTTGTGCTCCTTGAACGCCGCGCCGGAGCGCGGTGCCGCGTGCACGACGGTGTCGACCTTCGCCGAGTCGATCAGCTTGGCGATCCGCGGGTTGCGGATGTCCGCGCGGTAGAACTCGGCGCGGCTCGCCAGTGACACGGATGGTGGCGCCGTGTCCACGCCCAGAACCCGTTCGATGGTGGGGTCGTCGGCCAACCGTGCGGCCAACTGGCCGCCGAGCTGGTCGGCGACACCGGTGACGAGGACGACTTTGGGCGCCATACGACTCCGATGACCGATCACGAACGTGGAAGCGATCCGGCTAGCACAGTGGCGGACCAGAAGGAACTCTACATCCGAATCGTGATCGACTTGTCGCTGGCAACGAGTAATTAACGCAGGTCACATGCCGTATTGGTGGATGTCACTCGTTCGGCGGACATCCACCCCGGCCTCGCGCGAACTACTTCTTCAGCTTGCGACGCTGAACGCGCGTCTTGCGCAGCAGCTTGCGGTGCTTCTTCTTGGACATGCGCTTGCGGCGCTTCTTGATGACCGAGCCCATGCGGAACCTCTGCTTCAGTCGGTGGTCGGGTGAACCTGGAACGGCAACGACCACCGACCAGTCCGGCCACGGACGCGCCCCATGACACCAGGCAACGAGCGTCAAGATTACCCGGGCGTCATGAGGCGGTCCGCACCGGCTCTCTACCCGGCGTCGAAGTACGCACTACGCAGGTAGTCGTGCACTGCTTGTTCCGGTACCCGGAACGACTTGCCCACTCGCACCGCGGGCAGCTCTCCGTTGTGCACCAACCGGTACACGGTCATCTTCGAGACCCGCATCATCGTGGCCACCTCGGCCACCGTGAGGAACCGCACCTGTGCGAGACCAGGCGGCTCCGGTTCTTTCCTGTTCGCCGGCATGCTCACCGCGTCCTTCGACACGTGTCGCGCCGTCAGCTTCCCCACTGACGGTATCGACACGCACGTGCTTCTCCCGAGACTAGCGGGACTGGTGTGACGAATGCGATCCCGTGGGCGTAATTGACTCCGAAAGATCAGTCCACCTCGTGCTGGCGGCCCAGCTCCTGCGACCGGTCACGTGCCGCCTCGATGGCGGCCAGCAGCGCGGCCCGCACCCCGTGTTTCTCCAGCTCACGAATGGCCATGATGGTCGTGCCCGCCGGGGAGGTGACCGCCTCCCGGAGCGTCACGGGGTGCTCGCCGGTCTTCGCCAGCATCGTGGCGGCGCCGACGGCCGACTGGATGATCAGCTTCTCGGACACCGCGCGCGGCAGCCCGAGCAGGATCCCGGCGTCGATCATGGCCTCGACCAGGTAGAAGAAGTACGCGGGCCCGGACCCGGACAGGGCGGTCACGGCGTCCTGCTGCGACTCGGGCACCCGCACCACCATGCCGACGACCGACAGCAGCTCCTCGACGGTCGCCAGGTGCTCGGTGGTGGCGTGCCTGCCCGGCGAGATCGCGGACATGGCCTCGCCGACGACCATCGGCGTGTTCGGCATGACCCGCACGACCGGCACGCCGTCGGGCAGCCGCCGCTCGTACAGCGCGGTCGGCAGACCGGCGCACAGCGACACGACGAGCGTGGCGGGCCCGATGTTCGGCGCCAGCTCGTCCAGCAGCGGCTCGATGTCCTGCGGCTTGACGGCCACGACGAGGACGTCGGCGTCCTTGGCGGCGGTGGCGACGTCCACGGCGCGGAAGCCGTAGCGCGTGGTCAGCTCGGCGGCCCGCTCCGGGTGCCGTTCGGTGAACATGAGCTCGTCGACCCGGCGGCCGCCGTTGAGCAGCCCGGAGAGGAGCGCCTCCCCGATCTTGCCGGCCCCGAGCACCGCGATGGCGTTGGTCATGCGGGACAGCGTGCCACGCTAGGTTCTCGAGGTATGTCGACCGGTACGCAGATCCTGCTGGGCGTGGTCATCGCCCTGGTCCTGTTCGGCGGCTGGCTCGCGCTGCGCCGCCGCACGCCCACCGAGCGGCGGCCCGTGACGCCGGAGCTGGACGCGCGGCTGCGGGAGCTGGTCGAGGACGGCAGGGCCATCGTCGCGATCAGGGAGCTGCGCAAGGCGACCGGCATGGGTCCGCGCGAGGCGAAGGAGCACGTGTTCGCCCTGGCCCCGGAGCCGAGCAGGCGCGTCACCGACCGGGTCCAGGCACTGCTCGCGCGGGGAAAGAAGATCGACGCGATCAAGGAGCTCCGCGACGCAACCGGCATGGGCCTGCGCGAGGCCAAGGAGTACGTCGAGCGCCTGCCGCCGCCCACACACCACGAGAACCCGGACCAGCTGGTGCGCGTGCGTGAGCTGGCCGCCGAGGGCAAGCCGATACACGCCATCAGGGAGCTGCGTCAGCACACCGGCATGGGGCTGAAGGACGCCAAGCAGTACGTGGACGCACTGACCGCCACCGGCGAGCCTCCTGCGCCCCCACGTGCGGAGCTCAGCCTGGCCGCCATGGCCCAGGTCCGCGACCTACTGGCGGCGGGCAGGACCATCCAGGCCGTCAAGCTCGTCCGCGAGGACACCGGCTGGGGCCTCAAGCAGGCCAAGGACTTCGTGGACCGGCTCTAGGCCTTCGCGGACAGCGCGAGCTGGCGGGACTGGCAGATCAGGCGGCCCGTCGAGTCCACGACGGTCGCGTCCGAGTCGAACCACGGGCCGTGCACGGCCCGGCAGTCGACGTGGATGCGCAGCCAGCCCGGGGCGGGCCGGGACCGCAGCAACGCCGTGAGCTGCACGGTCGGGGTCCAGCCGAAGCGGCCGAGGTTGAACGTGACCGGCATCGAGATGTCCCCGGCCAGCAGCGCGAACATCGGGTCGACCTGTTCGCCGCGCGGGCGCGCCCACAGGCGCAGGCGGGGCGGGTCGTTCGTCTGGCCGTGCAGGAAGCCCGCGCCGTTCGGGTCGAGGCGCACGTCGCAGCCCTCGGTGAGCCGGAACACCGACGCCATCGGCAAGGCCGAGATGTCGAGTGCGTTGCCCGGTGGCTCCGCGGGCTGGTTCGGCAGGTCCGACCACGTGGCCCGCTCGCGGGGGAGACGCCCGGTGGTCACCACGCCCTCCACACACGACTGACCGCGCTGCTCCAACTGCACCGCGACGACCGTCGCCTGACGGCCCGTCTTGCGTACCTCCGTGCGCACCAGCACCGGGCCCGGCTCCGGGGCGCGGAGGAACTGCGCGCTGACCGACAGCGGGTCGGCCACCGGCGCACCGCTGCCCGCCGCCGCCACCGCGGCACGGGCCAGCACGGCGAGGAGGAACCCGCCGTGGGGCTTGCCGCCGATCGTCCACGAGCCCGACAGGGTGGCGGCGAACGTGCCGTCACCGAGTGAGCGCACGCGCGACGCGGTCGTGAAGGGACCGGCGCCACCGTGTCCCGGGCGCGTGTCGCCCTGGCCCGCAAGACTGCTCATGATTATTACCCTGCCACGTCCGGGGGAGCTTGATCAGATCGCGGTACCCGAAACGCGTTTACTTGCGGGATACCAAGGCGCGCAAGAAGAACGCGGTGTTCGCGGGCCGTTCCGCCAGCCTGCGCATCAGGTAGCCGTACCACTGCACTCCGTAGGGAACGTAGACGCGGACCGTGTGCCCGAGCCCCGCCAGCCGCAGCTGCTCGTCCGGCCGGATCCCGTACAGCATCTGGAACTCGAAGCTACCCGGCTTGCGGTCCAGCGCCTCCGCACGGGCGTGCACGATCTCCACCAGCCGCGGGTCGTGGGTGGCGAACATCGGGTAGCCGTCGCCGCGCAGCAGCGTGTTGGCGCACCGGACGTAGCTGCGGTCCACGTCGTGCGTGTCGGGGAACGCCACCGTCGCCGGTTCGGCGTACGCGCCCTTGCACAGGCGCACGCGGGACCCGTCGGTCGCGAGCCGGGCGCAGTCGTCCTCGGTGCGGCGCAGGTAGGCCTGCAGCACCGCGCCCGCCCACGGGTACGTGGCACGCAGCTCCGCGAGCACCCGCAACGTGGAGTCGGTGGTGGTGTGGTCCTCCATGTCGAGGGTGACGGTCGTGCCGCACTCCTGCGCCTTCGCGCAGATGCGGGCCGCGTTCTCGAGCGCGAGGCCCTCGTCGAGGGCCTGACCGACCGCGGAGAGCTTCACGCTCACCTCGGCGCTCTTGGCGAGACCGTCGCGGTGCAGGCCGTCCAGCAGTTCGAGGTAGGCCTGCACGGTCTGCTCGGCGAGGCCGGTGTCGGTGGTGTCCTCGCCCAGGTAGTCGAGGGTGACGGTCAGCCCCTTGTCCACAAGGCTCTTGGTGACCTCGATCGCGTCGGCGGTGGTCTCGCCTGCCACGAATCGACGAACGACGTCCCGGCTCACCGGGGCGGTCGCGACCAGACGACGGATCACGTCGTTACCGGCCGCGGCCAGGATCAGGCTACGAAGCGGGTGCACAGCCGGGACTTTACGGCTCGCCGGTCATCCATGGGTGGCTTACGGCTCGTGGACGGGGACCGACGAGGTGGTAACGCTCACTGCCGATGGTTCGCTCCGCAAGCTCCGCTCACTGCCCATGGTTCGCTCCGCAAGCTCCGCTCACTGCCCCAGATGGAGCCGCGCGAACAACAGCGCCTCCGCGAGGTCCTTGGCGCGTTCCGCCGCCGTCCGCGCGCGACGGGTGTTGATCTCCAGCACGACCTGGCCCGCGAAGCCGTCCTCCGCGAGCGACTCGCACACCTGCGCGCACGGCTGCGTGCCGCGGCCCGGCACGAGGTGCTCGTCGCGCGGCACGCCCGTCCCGTCGGCGAGGTGGAGGTGGGTCAGGGCCGCGCCCATGCGTTCGCGCAGCGCCAGCGCGTCCTCGCCCGCGGCCGACGTGTGCGACAGGTCGAGCGTGTAGTTGCGGTAGCCGACATCCGTCGGGTCGATCGACGGGTCGAACGCCGACACCTGCCTGCCGAACCGGCGGACCGGGAACATGTTCTCGACCGCGATCGCGACCCCCGACGAGTCCTCCAGCTCGCGCACGAGGTCGGCGAACCCCTCGGCGTACTTGCGCTGCCAGCGGAACGGCGGGTGGATCACCACCGTCGAGGCGTCCAGGTCCTGCGCGGCCTGCACCGAGCGGCGCAGCCGCTCCTCCGGCCGCGGCGACCACACCCGCTGCGTGATCAGCAGGCACGGGGCGTGCACGGCCAGCACGGGCACCCCGAACTGCCGGGACCGCCGCCGGATCGCCGCCGGGTCCTGGCTGATCGGGTCGGCCCAGACCATCAGCTCGACGCCGTCGTAGCCGAGCGTCGCGGCCAGCTCGAACGCCGTGGTCGCGGTCTGCGGCCACACCGAGGCGGTCGAGACGCCGACGTTGATCGTCACTTGTTGAGCAACAGCAACGCGGCGGGCGACACCGTCACGACCAGGCCGACGAGCACCGCGAGGAACGTGGTCTGCAGGTCCTCGGCGCGGCGGATCTTCCTGACGATCAGCACGAGCCCGACGATCACCGCGAGCGCGGCGACCAGCGCGGCCGCGGGCATGAAGCCCCACAGCCAGTTGAACCCGAGCCAGATCGCGGCACCGCCGATGACGCCGAGCGCGAGCTGGCCGCCCATGATCGCCCACTCCTTGGCGGGCGACCGGACGCGGTCGTCGTCGTCCTCGTCGAGGTCGTCGTCCTCCAGCTCGTCCAGGTCGCGGTCGTAGTCGCGGTCCTCGCGCGCGTCCTCCTCGACCAGGTTCTCGTACTCGGCCGAGTCGTAGCGGTCGTCCGGGTCGGCGGCGGGGTACTCGTCGCTCTCCGGCACGTCCGCGTACGGGTCGTGCGGCGGCGGGTACACCGGCTGGACGCGGGTGCGGCTGTCCGCGCCGGGCACCGGGCGGCGGCCGGTCATCGAGCCGTCGACCGGGATGCGGCCGGGCACCCTCGGCAGCTCCTCCGTGGTCGGCTCCGGCGGCGCCGCGGGCATCGGCGGGGGCGGCGGGGGCGCCTCGACGCCGTCCAGCCGCGAACGCAGGGACGGCTGGACGCCGCTGCGGTCCCGGGTGCCGCCCGGCGGCGGGGGCAGCGGCATGCGCTGCGACGGCTGCGGGCGCGGCATCGGCTGCGACGGCTGCGGCCTGGGCAGCTGCTGTGACGGCTGCAGGTTGCCGCGGACCGGCGTGGTCGGTTCGCTCGGCCGGGAGATGGCGGGCATGCGGCCCGACGACTGCTGCGGCCTCGGCAGTGGCTGGGACGGCTGCGGCGGCGGGGCCGGCTGCGGAGCGGGCAGCGGCCTCGGCAGCTGCTGCGACGGCTGCGGCGGCTGGCGGCGGGGCGGTGGCGGCGGTTCCTGCTGCCGCTGCGGGCGCGGGTACTGGCCCGTCGAGTGGCCCCTGCGGTGCGAGGTGCGTTCCGGCGGCGGCATGTCGTCACGGATGGCCTGCAGCTCACCGGACTCCGACAGGACGCGGTCGATGATCGCCTGCGCACCGGTGTCGCTCACGTCGTCCGCACGCCGACGACGCCGCCGGGGGGCGCGTTCGCCCGACTCGGCGCCGTACTTGGCGAGCAGCTCCGCGACCGTGCGCTGCGGCTGCTCGGGTCCGCCTTCGTGACTCATCGACTCCACCGTGCCCGGCGCCGGCCGAATCGTCCAGCGGCGACGCGCGACTGCCCTTCATGCTCGCAGGGATCGACCGCCATTATGAACGGCCGCACCGCAGGGTGTTCGCCGAGCATCACGACTCCTCCCCATTCGCCTGGTCGAGCCGGCGCAGGATGACTCCCTCACGCAACGCCCACGGGCAGATCTCGAGTTCCTGCCGTGACAGAGCACGCATCGTGGCCTGTGCCACCAGCGCCCCCGCGACGAGCTGGTGCGACCGGTTCGGGCTCACCCCCTCCAGCTCCGCGAGGTCCGCCGCGCTCATCCGCGTGATGAACGCGACGAGCTGCCGCAACCCCGGCTCGGTGAGCACCCGGCGCGCCCTCGGGCCCGCGGAGTACGGCGCGGCGCCGGTCAGCCTGGCGAGCGTGCGGAACGTCTTCGAGGTGGCGACCACGCGGTCCGGTTCGCCCCGTTTGGCGATCTTCTTCGCGACCGGCGCGAGCTGCTCGGCGAGCCAGTCGGCGGTCGCGGCCACCTCGTCCCTGCTCGGTGGGTCACTCGAGAACCGCTCACGCGTGATGCGGCCCGCGCCGAAGGGGACGGACTTCGCGTAGTCGGGCGCCTCGTCCATGCCGATGGCCAGCTCCAGCGAACCGCCACCGATGTCGATGACCAGCAGCCTGCCCGCGGACCAGCCGAGCCAGCGACGGGCGGCGAGGAAGGTCAGCTTCGCCTCGTCGGTGCCGGTCAGGACCTTCAGCTCCACCCCGGTCTCCGCGTGGACCCGGCCCAGGACGTCCGCGACGTTGCCGCAGTCGCGGACCGCCGAGGTCGCGAAGGCCATCAGGTCCTCGCAGCCCAGCTTCCGCGCGGACCTCTTCGCCTGGTCGACCGCGTCGACCAGGTCGGCGATGCCCGCCTCGGACAGGTCGCCGCCGTCGGTCAGGCGCTCGGCAAGCCGCAACATGGTCCCGTCGGAGCTGGCCGGCATCGGGTGCGCGCCCCGATGCGCGTCCACGACGAGCAGGTGGACCGTGTTCGAGCCCACGTCCAGAACCCCTAGGCGCACGGGGCGCAAGGTTACAGGGCGATCACGTTATGGGAAGGGGGTTCGGGAGTCTGGGGGATCGCTCCCCCGAAATTTCCGCTTCACGATTCGAACTTGTAGCCCAGGCCACGCACGGTGACGAGGTGCCTCGGCGACGCCGGGTCCGGTTCGATCTTGGACCGCAGCCGCTTCACGTGGACGTCGAGCGTCTTCGTGTCCCCGACGTAGTCCGCGCCCCACACCCGGTCGATCAGCTGACCGCGGGTGAGCACCCGGCCGACGTTGCGCAGCAGGTACTCGAGCAGGTCGAACTCCTTCAGCGGGAGCGGGATCTCACCGCCGTCGACGGTCACCACGTGCCGCTCGACGTCCATGCGGACCGGGCCCGCCGCCAGCACCTGCGGCAAGAGCTCCCCGTCCGGCGAGTCGCCGCCGCGGCGCAGCACGGCACGCACCCGCGCGATCAGCTCGCGAGCCGAGTACGGCTTCGTCACATAGTCGTCGGCGCCGATCTCCAGGCCCACGACCTTGTCGATCTCGCTGTCCCGCGCCGTCACCATGATCACCGGCACGGTCGAGCGCTGGCGCAGGGCCTTGCACACGTCCGTGCCGCTCATCCCGGGCAGCATCAGGTCGAGCAGCACGATGTCGGCGCCGTTGCGGTCGAACTCCTCGAGCGCCTGCTGGCCGGTGCTCGCCACGGCGGCCGTGAAACCCTCCTTGCGCAGTAAGAAGGCGAGTGGGTCGGCGAACGACTCCTCGTCCTCGACGATCAGCACCCTGGTCACTGCTTGCCTCCTGTGTTGACGCCGTTCCCGCTGGCGGAGTTGGGGTGGGCCGGTATGCGCAGGGTGAACGTGGAACCGGTGCCCGGGCGGCTCCACAGCTTGACCTCGCCGCCGTGGTTGGCGGCGACGTGCTTGACGATGGCGAGGCCGAGGCCGGTGCCGCCGGTCGCGCGGGAGCGCGCCTTGTCCAGCCGGTAGAAGCGTTCGAACACCCGCTGCTGCTCCTCCTCCGGGATGCCGATGCCCCGGTCGGTGACCGCGATCTCGACGAACTGGCCTGCCCGGCGGCGGCTGATCGAGACCGGGCTGCCCCGCGTGGAGTAGGCGACGGCGTTCTCCAGCAGGTTGGCGAGCGCCGTGACCAGCAGCGTGCGGTCGCCTTCGACGAGCAGACAGCTGTCGGCGTCGGTCGCGATGTCGATACCGGTGTTCTCGGCCGACAGCTTCGCCC
Organism: Actinophytocola sp. NPDC049390; assembly: GCF_044466355.1. Classification (NCBI taxonomy): domain Bacteria; kingdom Bacillati; phylum Actinomycetota; class Actinomycetes; order Pseudonocardiales; family Pseudonocardiaceae; genus Actinophytocola; species Actinophytocola sp. NPDC049390. The sequence continues at coordinate 2,483 of NZ_JBITMQ010000014.1, read as the reverse complement.
GGGACAGCGCGTCGCGCACGACGGCGTCGACCTCGACCGCGTTCATGTCGGGCAGCCGCTCGGCGCCCTGGAGGCGGGAGAGCGCGATCAGCTCGGTGACCAACGTGCCGAGGCGGGTGGCCTCGTGGAGGATCTTGCCGGTGAACCGGCGGACCGACTCCGGGTCGTCCGCGGAGTCGAGCACCGCCTCGGCCAGCAGCGCCATGGCGCCGACCGGGGTCTTCAGCTCGTGGCTGACGTTCGCGACGAAGTCACGGCGGGTGGCCTCCAGGCGGACCGCCTCGGACTCGTCGGACGCGTCCACGACGAGGAACCCGTCGCCGAGTGGGCGGATCTCGCCGCGGACGGCCTCCGGGCCGCGCCCGTAGGAGCGCTCCTGCGGGCGCAGCTCGATCTCGACCGGTTCCCCGGTCTCCTTGACCAGCTCGGCGGCCTTCTTGGTGTGGACGTCGACCCGTCGGTTGCGGACCACGCCCAGTTCCTCGGCGCGCGGGTTGTACTGCACCACGTCGCCGAACTCGTTGAGGATCACGACGGCGTTGTGCGAGGACTGCACGAGCCGCTGGAGGAGAACGGAAATGGTCGGGCCGGTCGGGGGCTCCGCCGCCGACCGGTACCTCGCTCTGGCGATCACCGAACCGGCCAGCAGGCCGACGACGAGCGCACCGGCTGTCAGGACGATCCAGACCATGTCGGTCACGAGCGAATCGTAAGCAGGTCAGGGGTGGTGTGGACCAGTCCGGCGCGGCCGGAGGTGATAGTCCCGACATCTGCGGCGGCGTTGTTCGCCCCGACGCAAGCCCCAGTTCACCCGATCGTGTCCAAACGAGCCAGCTCGTCGTCGCTCAGCCGCAACCCGGCGGCCGCCACGTTCTCCTCCAGGTGCGCCGGGTCGCCGGTGCCGGGGATGGCGAGCACGTTCGGTCCCTTGTGGAGTGTCCACGCCAGCCGCACCTGTGCCGCGCTCACGCCGTGCGCACTGGCGATCTCGTCGACCGCGGCCGCCTCGGCCCCGGCGGCGATCGCGAAGAACGGCACGAACGCGACGCCGTGCTCGGCGCACAGCTCGACCAGGGCGTCGTCTTCCCGGCGCGTGGTGAGCCCGTACTGGTTTTGGACGCACACCACCTGCGCGATGTCCAGCGCCTCTTTCAGGTGGTCAGGGCCGACGTTCGAGATGCCGAGGTGCCGAATGAGACCCTCTGCCTGCAGTTCCGCGAGGGCGCCGAAGCCCTCGGCGAGCGACCCATCGCCGCGGTCCAGCGTCTGCCCGATGCGGAAGTTGACGACGTCGAGGTGGTCGAGGCCGAGCTGGCGGATGTTCTCCTCGACCTGGCCGCGCAGCTCCTCCTTCGTGTGCACGTGGTGGAAGCCGCCCGCCGGGTCGCGGCCCGGGCCGACCTTGGTGGTGATCACGAGGTCGTCGGGGTAGGGCGCGAGCGCGGAGTTGATCAGCTCGTTGGCGGAGCGGAGGTTCGAGAAGTAGAACGCGGCGGTGTCGATGTGGTTGACACCCAGCTCGACGGCCCTGCGGAGCACGGTCGTGGCGCGTGCGCGGTCACTGGGCGTGCCGTCGGCGTTCTGCATGAGGCGCATGGCCCCGAAGCCCATGCGGTTGACGGTGCGGTCACCCAGCTGCCACGTGCCCGCCGCCGCGGCGTTGATCGAAGTGGTCATGACTCCAGCGTGTCCACGGCCGGGTCCCCCCGCTCGGAATGGCAACTTCTTGCCGATTCCGACGCCCGGGTTGCGGCGCGGGCAGACTGGTGGCATGACGGTCACAGTCGTGCGGGGCGAGGAGGAGCTGTTCGCGCGGACGGCTCACCTGTTCGCGACGGCCAGCGAGATCATCTGCGCGGCCCGCGACCTGAACACGTGGGCCACGACCCACCGGGCCCCCGACATGCCGGTGCAGGAGACGAGGCCGACGGTCCGCAAGCTGTACCAGCCCGCGACGCTGCTCAACCCGTCGTCGGCCCAGCACGTGCGGTCGGTCGCGGACCACGCTGCCGTCCGCATCACGAACGACTCGGTGAACGAGACGATCATCATCGACCGCCGGTTCGCGATCCTGGCGGGCGACCTCGCCGACGGGCGGCGCAGCTACGGCGTGGTCACCGAGACGGCCGTGGTCCAGAACGTCCTGTCACTGTTCGAGGCCACGTGGCGCGCGGCGATGGACCTCGCGGTCTACGACGCACAGAACGCCGAACTGACCACACTGGCGCCACGCGTGATGGAACTGCTGGCATCGGGCTGCAAGGACGAAACCGCGGCCCGCACCCTGGGCCTGGGCGTCCGCACCTACCGCCGCCGAGTAGCCGAACTGATGACCGCCCTGGGCGCCGAGTCCCGCTTCCAAGCAGGCGCAAGAGCAAGAGAACTAGGCCCAATGCCGTTCAGTTAGGGCGTGGGTTGGGCTGTCAAGGGTCGGCTGGGGTGGTGATGTTGATGCTGATGGTGGCCTTGTAGCTGTTCCGGTC
>NZ_JBITMQ010000013.1:145567-337719 GCF_044466355.1 Actinophytocola sp. NPDC049390 | reverse complement strand
GCGAAGACCACGGCGAAGGCGGCTCCGGCCAAGACCACCGCCAAGGCATCGACCGCCAAGAAGGCCACCCCGGCCAAGACCACGACCGCCAAGCGCACCAGCGCCGCGAAGAAGAAGTAACACCCCAGCACCACGCCGAAGGCCGCCACCCAACTGATGGGTGGCGGCCTTCGGCATTCAGGAAGCACGGCGGGTTCAGCCGGCGGCACGATCCACGGCGCCGACGAGCCAGGGGAAGAACCTGCTTGTGCCACCTGGGTATGACCGCGCCACCACACCTGGTCGTCACCTCGACCAGGCCGCCAGCGGTCGGCCGATCCGACAGCCGCCCTCGCCGACCACAGCCACACGACGAGCCCCGCGACGAGTGCGGCCGCGCAGCAGGTTCCGACGAACGCGGGCGTGACCAGGTTGACGCCCGTCGTGGCCAGCGGCCGCACCGCGGGATAGCCGACCGCGAAACCGCCCACCACCGCCGCTGTCAGCGGCAGCAGTGCGACCAGCGCGGCGGAACGCCAGTAGATCCGGCGGTTTCCGGTGAGCACGCTCAACGCCGCGATCGCCCTGCCGAAGCGGAGGAACTCGCCCGCGAGTCCCAGTCCGGTGGCGAAAATCAGCACAACGAGCCCGAACCCGCCGACCAGCGTGATCCAGCCCGCCTGTTCGCGCGGCGGCACCGCCCCGGTGAACCAGGTTTCGCCCGGCACGTTGGTCGCCACCCCGAAGGGGAAGGCGACGCCCGCGTTGTTCAGCACACCCGCCGCGATGTCCTCGCCGTCGACGGAGAACGCCAGCAGGGAGAACGTTTCCTCCCTCACGGCCGAGGCCGGGGCGCCCGGCGCCACGGTCAGCACGGGCTGGATTCCCTGGCGCAGCCACGCCGCGAACGCACCCGGGGCCGGTTCTGCCTGCCGCTCCTCACACGGCAACGCCAGCGACGACAGGGCCGCGCAGGTGCCGGTCACCCGGACTTCCGCGGCCGTCTGGGTGTAGGCGACCACTTCGATGCCGTCGGGAACGGCCGCGACGAAGGCGTCCACCGCGGCGGCGGTCGCCTGACCGCCCCGAGGATGCACCCCCACCAGTGCGTAGCCGTGCTCGTCGACATACGCACCCGCTTCCTCCGCGTTGTTGGCGAAGTTGCCCTGCATGGTGAGAGCGAACAGGAGGAAGAGAATGGTCGCGCACACTCCGAAAACCTGCCGGGCGATCGCGTCGGGGTGGTGGGTCATCCGCCTGCCGGACGTGAGCAGCGCCGGCTCCCGGCTCCGGCGGGCGAGTCCACGCCCCAGCGCGGCGACCAGCACGAGGCACGGGAACAACGCGGTCCGCGCCGCACGGGTGCGCCTGCCGAACTCCCGCAGCGGCCGGTTGCCGCTCACACCGACCCCGCCGACCGCGCTCCGCAACACCGCCGCGCACAACACGAACACCGCGGCGGCGACCACACAGAGGGCGAACGGGAGCCGCCGGTCGCCCGTGACGAACCAGGAAAGCACCGCGACCGCACCGAGCGCGCCGAGCGACACCGGCGCCCGCGCCTCACCGACCGCGACCCACAGCCGGTGCGACAGGCGGCCACCGAGAGCGGTGACCAGCGCGTCCCGGCGGTCCCGTGAATGCGCCGCGACCCGGGACGCCACCAGCGCCGGCAGGACGGACGGGAACACGCCCAGCGCGACGAGCATCGCCGCCAGGGCGCCCGCGGAGAAGTCCTGGTCCGCCAGCAACCAGTGCACGTTCTGGCCGGGCAGTGCGGGACCGGCGCCGCCGAAGCCGGACACCGCGACGACACCGGTGGTCTCGTCCGCGACGAGGTCCCGCGCGGGCCGGACGTAGGCGAGCAACTGGGTCGCGTCGGCCAGACCGGACTCGTCGACGGTGCCCGCGAGTTCGCCGTAGCGTTCCGTGATTCCCTGGCTCGCGCCCTCGCGCAGCAGTTCCGGTGAGACCACCGCGGTGCCCGGCGCGGGCCACTCGGTGAGTCCCGGCGGAAGGGGCGCGTCGCCGCCGCCCGGCGAGACGTACGTGACCGCCCGACATGCGGTGCTCCCTGGCCGCGGCGACCGCCGAAGCCAACGTGAGCGTCGCCAGCACGAGCGCGAAGAACCGGATGCCGCCGGACTCGGACCGGGTCCCGGCCGCGCGGCCGATGCCGAGCAGCCGGGCGCGCAGCCGCCGGTTCACCGCCCGGCTCCGGCACCGGCCCACGGCACCAGCTCGCGGCGCCGGACGGTGAACACGTGGTCGGCGCGTTCGGCCACCGCCCCGTCGTGGGTGACGACCAGCAGGGCGCAGCCGTGACGCGCGGGCAGTTCGAACACCATGTCGGCGACCAGGTCAGGGTTCGTCTCGTCGAGCGCACCGGTCGGCTCGTCGGCGAGCAGCAACCGGGGACGGTTGATCAGCGCCCGCGCCACCGCGGTGCGCTGACGCTCGCCCCCGGAGAGCGTGCCGACCGAGGCGGCACGCGGCACGCCGAGCTCGTCGAGCAACTCGGCCACGTCCGCGTCGAGTCCGTCGTCCGACCGGCCGGCGAGCAACGCGGCGAGTGCCACGTTCTCGGCGGCGCTGAGCTCCGGCAGCAGTTCCGCGAACTGGAACACCATGCCGACCGACTCCGCCCGCAGCCGGGCGAGTGCCTTGGCCGAGTGCCAACGACAACAGCGTGCTCTTGCCCGACCCGCTCGGTCCCAGCACGGCCATCGACTCGCCGGGCCGGAGCAGCAGACTCAGGTCCTCGAACAGCTGCCGGTCGCCGATGCGATGGCTCACGCCGTCGAACCGCAGGGCATTACGCGTATCCATGGAATCCTCGCCTCGTACGACGGCCCCGCCCCCGGAACGCGGAAGCGGGGCCACGCGTCAGCTACGGTTGATCACCACTCGTTCCAGCCACCGCAGTTGTCCTTCGCGAGAGTCACCGCTCGCCACGCTGCCGCAGCCCGACGTGTTGTTCTTCCGCTGGATGCCCGTGGTGCCCTTCTCGATGAACCGGCCGTACGCCGAGTCGCCGTCGCACTTCGTGTCGTAGACCTTCCAGTCCCCGTCGCTGTTCCCGTACGCGTTCGAGCCCGTGGTGTCCGAGCTGATGGCGTTCGCCGGGCCGGCGGCCCCGAACAACGCGACACCGGCGATGGCCGCGATGGCGTGGAAGCGCGCGGCGAGCCACTGAGGACAAGTGCGACGTCGGCGGCTGAACGGAGCAGCGGGAGGCACCGTTCAGCCGCCGAGGATCAGCCCGTTGCTGGCTTGTGAGCACCGAGCCCGGTCGCATTAGGTGGGACACATGGCACTGTGCCATCCCGGACACCCAGTGTGACCGGGCCCCTGCTGGAGGCTCACCATGAACAGAAGCATCATCGCCAGGGCGGCCACAGCCCTTCTGGCCGCGGCCGGCATCGCGGCCGTAGCCCCCGGGTTCGCCACGGCGGCACCGTTGTCGGCGAACGCTGCGCAGGACCTCGTGGGTTCGCTCGGCGACTCCCGCACCGCGGGCGTGTACGTCGACTCGGCCGGGCGCACCGTCGTCACGGTCACCGACACGGCGGCCGCCGCCGCGGTGCGTGCGGCCGGTGCGACGCCGCGCGTCGTCGAACGCAGCGCCGCGCAGCTCGACCGGCTGATGACCACATTGGACAAGGGAGTCGCGGGCACCGCGTGGGCGGTCGACCCCGTCGGCAACCAGGTCGTCGTCAGCGTGGCGAACGACGTGCGCGGCGCGCACCTCGCCGGCCTGGAGTCCGCCGTCGCCCGGACGGACGGGGCGGTCCGGCTCGAACGGCTCTCCGGCCCGATCACGGCGTTGACCTCGGGCGGCGACGCGATCTACGGCGGCGGGTACCGCTGCTCGCTCGGGTTCAACGTGCGCAGCGGCAGCACCTATTCGTTCCTCACCGCGGGGCACTGCACGGACGTGGCCGACGAGTGGTTCGCGAACTCGTCACACTCCACGAAGCTGGGTGACACCGCCGGCTCCAGCTTCCCCGGCAACGACTACGGGATCGTGCGCTACACCAACACCTCGGTGTCCATCGACGGCACCGTCGGCGGCCAGGACATCACGTCGGCCGGGAACGCGTACGTGGGCGAGTCGGTGACGCGCCGCGGCAGCACGACCGGGACGCGCAGCGGCACGGTGACCGCGCTGAACGTGACCGTGCACTACTCCGGTGGCGGCACGGTGCGCGGCATGATCCAAACCAACGTGTGCGCCGAGCCGGGCGACAGCGGCGGCCCGCTGTACGACCGGTCGACCGCGCTCGGGCTGACCTCCGGCGGCAGCGGCAACTGCCGTACCGGTGGCACGACGTTCTACCAGCCCGTCACCGAGGCACTGGGCCGCTACGGCGTCTCTGTGTTCTGATCCCCAAGGCCGGCGGGGCGCTCCCACTGAAGGGGGCGCCCCGTCCGCTGCCGCTGTGGCTGGTCCTCCGGCGGGTCGCCCTTCCGAACGGGCGTGGGGAGTCCGGTCAGGCGGATCAGGGTGTCGAACCCCGCTTCCGTACCCGGCCAGTGTCGTCGCAGGGCTTCGCTTCCCGCGGCGCGGGCCACGCCGCGCAGGACCGCGGTGACGATGATGGCGTCGTCGGCGTAGCCGAGCACCGGGATGAAGTCCGGGATCAGGTCGATGGGGAACGCCAGGTAGGCCAGCAGCAGGGCCAGGCGGACGCGGACACCTCGGGGCAGGGACTTGTCGGCCGCCAGCCGCCTGGTCAGCCGGAGCACGTCCGGGAGCAGGCGGAGCGCCTCGCGCAGCAGGGTGCCGCGTGGGCGGATGACCGCCAGCGTGACGACCAGTGCCACCCACGTCGCCAGCAGCGCCGCCGCCACGCCGAGCAGTGTGTTCCAGACGGTCACCCTCGCAGACTACGGCGACGTCATCTCGATGAGTGACCAAGCTCGACGGACGGATGACACAATCACCTCATGAGCGCGGAGAAGGGTGTGCGGCGGGCGCGGCGGGCACCCGCGGCCAACGAACGGCAGCGGGACCCCGAGCGCACCAAGGCGCGGATCGTCGAGGCCGCCGTCGAGGAGTTCTCCGCCAAGGGGTTCGCCGGGGCACGCGTGTCCGAGATCGCCCGTCGCGCGGGGGTGAACCAGCAGCTCATCGCGTACTACTTCGACGGGAAGGAAGGGCTCTACCGGGAGCTCGCTCGGCGCTGGCGCGAGTACGAGGCCGAGGCGTTCCCCGACGACATGGCCGCCGACGAGCTGATCAAGGGCTACGTGCGGGTGAGCGTCGGCAACCGGCACGGCAGCAGGCTGCTCGCGTGGGAGGGGCTCGGTGACTCCGGCCGTGACGGCGAGGATCCCGACGAGGCGCGGGCACGCGACACCCGCCTGCGCCACGAGGTGGAGCAGCTCCGCAAACGCCAGGAGGCGGGCGAGCTGGACGACCGGCTCGACCCGGCCGCGCTGCACCTGATCATGACGGCCGCAGCGAACGCGCTGACCGTGTACCCGCAGCTCGCCCGCGGCGTGTTCGGCGACGACGGCAGTTCCCCCGAGGTCGTCGAGCACTTCGCCGAGCAGCTCGCGTTGCTGGCGCGACCTCGCACCTGACGTCCACTGTGGACAGTTCGGCGACCGGTGCGGTGACGCCCGTATTGTCCGGTCTACCTGGATCGTGACACCATTTCCGTACGCGGGTTGTCGCGCTTCGTGTTACGGAAGGGAACTCTGTGTTCAAGCGAATGCTCTCCGCCTTCGGGGTGGGCGGGCCATCGGTCGATACCGTGCTGGACTCGGCCGTCGCCACCGCCGGGGAGGTGGTTCGGGGGAAGGTCCAGATCCAGGGCGGCACGAAGGACGTCGTCATCGACCAGGTGGTGCTGTCGCTCGTCACCCGGGTAGAGGTCGAGCACCACGGCGGCGAGGCACACGGGACTGGTGAGTTCTTCCGCCTGACCGTGCAGCGTGACGTGCGGGTCCCCGCCGGTGAACGGCTGGACATCCCCTTCCAGCTCTCCCTGCCGTGGGAAACGCCGATCACCGCGGTCGGGGACGTCGCGCTGCCGGGCATGCTCGTCGGCGTGCGCACCGACCTGGTGATCAAGGGCGCGCCGGACAAGGGCGACCTGGACCCCGTGCGGGTGCGACCGCTGCCGTCGCAGGACCGGGTGCTCGAGGCGTTCGGCGAGCTGGGCGCCACCTTCCGCGGCGCCGACGTCGAGGTCGGCCGGATCGTCGACGTGCCGCAGGAGCTGGGCTTCTACCAGGAGATCGAGTTCTTCCCGCCGCCGCGGTTCACGGGGCGGCTCAACCAGGTCGAGCTGACCTTCGTCACGACCCACTCCGACGTGTGGGTCGTGCTGGAGGCCGACAAGCGCGGCGGGATGTTCCGGCAGGGCGGTGACATGTTCGGCCGCTTCCACATGTCACACGAGGAGGCCGAGCAGGCCGACTGGACCGCGATCATCGGCGGCTGGCTCGCCGACGTCGCCGACCGCGCGCCGCGCGGGAACCCGGCCTTCGGCGGGCACCACGGCCATCACGGCCACCACGGCAGGCGCGGCTCCGGCATGGGCGCGGTCGTCGGTGGCGCCGCCGCCGGTCTCGTCGGCGGCATGATCATCGGGGACATGATGGACGGCGAGCTCTTCGACGGCGGCGAGGACGTCGGCGCCGAGGAGTGACCCGGCGCGTGTGCCGGCCCTGTGCACGGGCCGGCACACGCCACCCGAAATACGGATGGACACCGCCGCGACAGTCGGTAATGTCGAAATCTCCCTATGTGTTGGGAGATCGGGGTGGCCACATCCGTGTCCGGCGAAGGTGACCGGCTCGCACGCTTTCTCTACGCGCTGCGGCGGACCCCCATCCCCACCGCCCCCTCGCCGCACGACGCCTACCAGGAAGCGCTCGGGCTGAACCTGCTCGCGCTGGGCCTGCGGCTGGAACACGTGAACCGGATGAGCGAGTCGCTGACGCTCGCCGACTCCACCCACATGGCCCGCACGGTCACCGTCGACATCAACATGAACACCCTGACCGCGGAGCAGAAGTGGGCGCTGCGCACCGACCCCGGTGACGACGCCCCCGACTCCGTGTGGCTGCCGGTGACCCGCCACTCCCGCACGGCACAAGCGTCGTTCGTCGTGCGGGACGCCGCCGGGGACGTCGTGCCGCGCACCACACAGGTGGAGAACGCGCGAGCCCTGATCCACGGCCTCTGCCGCGCATTCCGGATGTTCCTCAGCTCCGACCCGCGCACCGAGGACCCGGCGGAACTGCTCCACGGCATCCGGCACAGCCTCAACCGGTCCCGCTGGCTCGTCGAGGCGACGATCGCCGCCCTGGTGACCGGTGGGCGGCCGCGGCCCGGCGCGTTGCCGCCACCCGCCGACAGCGGACGCCCCACCGACTCCGACATCATCCGGGAGAAGGCGGCGGCGGCCGTCACGCAGCTGTTCGAGCCGGACAGCCCGTTCCTGGAACTGCTGGACATCGCGTCGTCCGACAGCCTGCTCGTCGTGGCGATGCCCGTGCACAACGCGCGGACGTTCATCACCTACGAGGCGCCGGTGATCCCCGCGCTGTCCAAGCACGCCCGGCCCCGCCACGCGCTCTGGCGGTGGTTGACCGTGCGCCACGAGTTCACCGTGCGGTACACGACGCTCATCCCCCGGGCCGTGAACTCCTACCACGTGACCGCCGAGGTGCCGTCGGAGATCCAGGTCCGGCGGTTCTTCCTCACCACCGACGTGGACTCCCCCGCGCTGCGGTCGCTCGTCGCCGACATGCGCGCCGTCGCCGAGGGCTACGACCACCTCCGCGCGGTCGCGCCGAAGCTGCTCGAACTGGAACTGCAGGGCATCGCCAGCAGGCTCGCCGAGTTCGGCAGGCGGCGCGAACGCGACCTCGCCGAGTTCCGCGCCTACGTCGAGGAGCGGTACGCCACGTTCGCGAGCAGACCGCCGCGGTTCCCCGCACGGCCCGACACGGCGACCCCGACCGACGACACCGGGCTCACGCTCGACGAGCCGATCGTCGCGCGCCTGGAGCGGTTCGCCAACCTCTACGAGGCCGACTGGTTCCGCAAGCTCGGCGACGGGCTGATGACCGGCGACGTCCTGCTGCGCCTCGCCGACGAACTGGAGGAGACGCAGATCGACCTCGACGTCCACACCGACAACGACCCGAGGGAGAACGCGGGCCACGCGCAGTGGCAGCAGCGGCCGTTCGGCGCCGACCCCCGGTCGGCCGAACCGGTCACCTCGACCGTCTACATGGCACTCGTCGACGACCCGCCCTCGCTTGGGTCGAACGTGTCCAAGCTGCTGCTCGCGGTGCTGCTGCTCGTCGTCGGGTTCGGCGCGGTGCTCGAACCCGGGTTCTTCGCGAGCGTGCCGGTCCTCGGCGCGATGGGCTCGTGGTTCGGCCCTCGGGTGGACGCAGGCGGGCCGTTCTCGTCCGCGGACGCGATCGTGACGATGTTGCTGCTGGTACCCGGCCTGCTGCTGTCCCGCCTGGACATCCCGTCGAACAAGACGGTGCTCGGCCAGCTGCGGACGTTCCCCCGCTACGTCGCGTACACGTCGGTGATCATCGCGGGCGCGCTCGCCCTGCTCGTCGCCTCCGGCCGCGCCGACTCGCTGCGCGTGCCGTTCCTGGTCGGGATGGTCGCGTTGCTCCTGCTGTTCCTGCTCGTCGGGCTCGACGGGCTGGGCAAGGCCGTGAAACGGCGGCGGCGGGTACCGGCGAACCACGTCAGCCCGATGTGGCTGGTCGCCGAGATCCGCGGGAAGAAACGGGTGCGGCGCTGGAAACGGTGCCGTGCCGAGTTCTCCACGATCGGCACGGAGAACGACCATGTCTAGCGCCGGGCTGCGCCACCCCGCACTCGCGTCGGTCGCGGCACGCGCCGCCACGTCGGGCAGCCCGGCCGTGCTGTTCGACGTCACGCACGACGGCCCGGAGACCGGGCTGCCGCCCGCCGGCCTGACCCCACCCACCGCGCAGGACCAGGTCGCGGCGGAGGCGCTGGCGTTCCACGTGGCCGGCGTCGGGTTCGGGGTGCACACGTGGACACCGGTCACGCCGAGCAAGCAGCACGACGGCGTGACGACGAGCCGGATCGCGGTGCGCAGGTACGAGACGAACGGCCACGGCCCGGCCCGCGGGTTGTTCACGGGCAGCGTCGTGATCAACCCGGACTTCCTGTACGACACCGACCACAGCGTCGAGGTCCTGCTGACCCTCGACCACGAGCCGTGGCGGCCGACGTACGCGGACTCGCTGATGATCACGTTGGCGTACCAGGGGATGACGACGGCGGCAGCGGGTGGCCCCGGTGCCCCGGTGCTGTTCCTGCAGTCGCCGGTGGCGCCGTTCCGCGACCCGGGCCGCCAGTTCCGGGTGGACGGTTCCGGCGAGGCGCCGAGGCACGCGAACGGCATGGCGCTGCGGATGATCGTCGGCCTGGAGCAGGACAACCACGGCAAGCGGATCGCGCTGATGTGCGCGCTGGCGGAGCTGGCCACCGCGAACGGCTTCGGCCTGCAGGTCTCGGACCGCCGGTTCGGCCGGGTCCGCGGCGAGTGGTGGTCGGTGCTGCCACCGGACCGGAAGCGTTACCTGGCGCGGAAAGCGGAACTGTTCGGGTGGGCGCCGGACGCGGTGCCCGCCGCCGTGCAGCTGCTGACGTTCGTGGGGCCCGCCCGCGTCGGCTCGTCGGCGGCGATCGCGTCGGATCTGCTGTCCCGCAACGTTGGCGTGCTCGCGGTGTCCGAGTCGTCGATGCGGGAGATCGGGTTCATCAACATGGTCGTCCCGCTCGCCCCGGCCCGCATCGGCAGGGCACGGCTGTCGAGCACCACGCTCTCGATCTCCGACGGCCTCGGCCAGACGGCGAGCGAGTGCGGGCTGACGCGACGGCAGGCGGTGCGCGCGAAAAGCCGTGTCACCGGCTCGGCCGCCACCGACTACCGCGTACTGCGCACCGGACCGATGCGCCCGCCCATCAAGGAATGGGCCGGGCACGACCATCCGCTGTGGCTGTCGTGGGGCGTTCCGCTCGGCGCGCACGGAAAGGCTCTGGGGAGCGACCCCCAGCCCTCGGGCAGAGTCCCCGACGTGGCCGAGCTCGTGACGACCCTGCTGCGCACGGCGACGGACCGCGTGACGTCGGCCCGCATCGACTACTACCGCGCGCGTGTGCTCCCGAACGGCACCGTGACCGGCCGCGCGAAGATCGCCGTGTCCCTCGCGGAGGCGGTCGGCCCGGACGACGTCCCGGCCGCGCTGAGCGACCTCTGCCCGTGGGCGCAACGAGAGGCCATCGCCCACCTGATGGCCGACAACCTGTCCCGGGGCGCCATCCGCCTGCGCCTGGCCTGGCGAGAACGCTGGCTCGGCCACGGCGGCACAGTCACGTAACCCCGCGAGTCGCGCCCCCAAACACCGCGAGTCGCGCCCCCAAACACCGCGAGTCGCGCCCCCAGACACCGCGAGTCGCGCCCCCAGACACCGCGAGTCGCGCCCTCAGACACCGCGAGTCGCGCTCCCAGGCACACCGAGTTGTGTGTTTCGTGCACTCCGCGCTGGGGCCATGTACACGAAACACACAACTCGGTAGGCGCGAGAACGCGACTCGCTATGCCTGCGGACGCGACTCGCTATGCCTGCGGACGCGACTCGCTATGCCTGCGGACGCGACTCGCGTGGGATGGTGGGGTCAGGTCCAGCGCAGGGTTCGGTGGGTGTCGCCGCTTCGGGTGCGGGCCGCGGCCAGTGTGCGTTCGGTGGCCTCCGGGGAGCCCGCGCGCAGCAGGACGGTGCCCGGCACCACGTTCGCGACCGCCTCGGCGAACAACTCGACACGCTCGCGGGTCGCGCCGAGCGTGCGCGGCACGCGCCACGTGTGGTCGCCGTTCGCGAGCAGCCAGCGCGGGGTGCCCAGTGGCCCGACGACCTCCTCGAACGTGTCCGCCCACAGCGTGGCCGCGTCGTCGGGCACGCCGTCGACCACCGTCGCCGTGCCGTCCGGCGTGAGGTTCGTGGTGACGCGGGCGTCCGCCAGCTCGGCGTGACCGGCCGCCGTCAGCCCGGCCGCCACCGCTTCGCCGAGCCGCCGCAGGAACACGTCGTCGGACCGCGCCCGCCCACGTGCCAGCACCGCGGGCGGCAGCGCGGCCACCCCGCAGACCACCGCGAGCACCGCCACCACCGGCAACCCGACCACCGCGGCGCCCGCGCCGGCCAGCGCACCGGACACCACGCCGGTCGTGGCGCCGACGGTCCGCCACCGGCGTCCCCGGATCCGCACCTGCCTGCGCACCCGCCGCCGTCGCACGTGGACCACGCTCGTCGCCACCCCGGCGGCGTCGACCGCCGCCCACAACCGCCGCGTCGCCGCGTGGTCGGCCATCAGCTCGGCGCTGGCCGCGTTGAGCACCGTGTGTTCGTCGGGCGACGGCGGCGCGGGCTGGGCGGCCCTCGGGTGCACCTTGCCCGCGCCCGTCACGAGCACGCCGTCGCGGTCGGGCCCCCACCAGCGCGTGTGCCTGCCGCGGAACCGGCGCCAGTCGCCGTGCGCGGTCGGGTGCGCGACCACGACGTCCCACAGCGACGCGACCTTCTCCGGCCGCGCCGGGTCGATCCGCAGCGCGCGCCCCCGCAGCTGCGTCATCGCCGTCGTGCTCGCGACCTCGCTCAGGTCCACGAGCACGTTCAGCCGCGGCAGGTTCCAGCCCTCACCGACCAGACCCCGCGTGGCGACAAGCGTTTGCGCGGCACCGGTGGTGAGCGCGGCGGCCGCCGCGGCGAGCCACCGGGCCGCGTCCCACGACGACCCGTGCCCGCACAGCTCCACCACGGACGGGATGTCGCTGCCCCGGGTGGTGACCCAGCGCCCGTCGGTCGCGGCCACGTTGATCGCGTGCGTCACCCGGTCGGCGGCGAGCGCGTCGCACCACGCACCCCTGCCGGTCACGCACAGCACGCCCCGCACCGCCACCGCACCTTCCTCGCACAGCGCCGCCAACACCCGTGCCGCCGTCCCGGCGTCGGCGCCGAGCACGGCCCGCGCGGCGGCGGGCGGGCTGGTGGCCCGGTCCCGTTCCACGACGACCAGCGCACACAGGTCGTCGCCGCGCACGGCCTCCTCCTGCCGCAGCACCTCGCCCGCGGCGACGCCCTTCGCGGTGGACCGCGAGCACACGATGTCCGCGACCGACCGGGTCCACCGCACCCCGGACGCGGACAGCGCGACGCCGTGGCGGCGCAGTTCCTGCTTCACGTCGTCGCGCAGCTCCTGGTCGATGTCCGCGTGCGGGTCGTGCAGCCACGCGTCGAGCAGCAGGATCCGGTCGTCGAGCGTCAGTTCACCGGACGGTTCGTGCTGGTCGACCACCATGCCGCGGGCCGCGAACCAGCGGGCGAGCGCGACGGCGGCGAGCGGGTCGGTCTCCCCCAGCCGCGCCCACCCGTCCTCGTCGGACTCGACCCGGGCCACCGCCCACGCGATGAACGGCTCGCCGAGCAGCGCCTCGTCGAGCCGTGCCGCGAAGGATGTCGCCCACGTGTCGAGGAACGCCGTCTCCTCCGGCGCCAGCTCGGCGACCCGCACCCCGTCCCGCCACGGCGCCACCCCGCCGTCGGCGACCATCGCGGCGAGGTGCAGCTCCGCGTCCACGTCGCCGAGCAGGCCCGCGTAGTTCAGCCCCTCCTGGACGGAGCCGGGTTCGGGCAGCGTGGCGGTGAGGCCGATGACGGCGACGTCGTCGAGCCGGGTCACCAGCGCGTTCACCACGAGCGCCCACCAGTCCAGCAGGTGGTGGCACTCGTCGAGGACGACGCAGCCGATGCCCAGCCCGGCGATGCGGTCGATCAGCGCGGCGGCCCGCTCGCCGAGCAGGTCCTCGGCGGGCAGGCCGACGTCCTCGCCGCTGGCGAGCGAGCGGCGCAGGACCCGGACGTGCCTGCCCAGCTCCTTGCGGGCACGGGCCGGGTCACGCCGCTCGACCGCCTCGACCCGGTCCCGCGCCGCGTCCTCCCCCAGCTTGGTGGCGACCTCGGCGAGCCACAGCCTGCGCGCGGCGGCACGCAGGTCGTCGGCGGCGGCGCCGGGGTTGCCGAGCAGCTGGTAGGTGAGCGAGTGCAGCTGCGCGGGCCGGTCGAGGTCGGTGCTCGCGAACTCGGCGGGCACCGCCCCGAACAACGCGACCGCGCCACGCCACTGGTCACGGATGGCGGTCGTCGGCGACAGCACGAGCGTGCGGGTGCCGTGCCTGCGGGCCAGCTCCAGCCCGACGAGCGTCTTGCCCGCGCCGGGCGGTGCGCACACGTGCCAGCGCCGGTCGGTGACGTGCCCGCAGAGGTCCAGCAGGTGCCGCTGCGACTTCCGCCAGGCGATCGTCGGCGCGAGCCCGTCCCAGCTTCCCGTCACCGGCACCTCCGCGTCGTCGGTCTACATCCGACCACAGACGACGAGCACCAGTTCCCGCGCGGGACGCGCCACCTCCTCACCGTCCCCGCTGCTCCAGTCGAGATCGGTCGCCACCAGCCGTTTCCCGGTGAGGTCGACACCGAAGAACGGCGCCCGGTCCGGCACGATCTCGTCGAGGACCAACCGCAGCCGGTCGGGCGGCACGTCCCTGCCGAGTCCGAGCGCCACGGTGATGTCGAGGCCGTGGATGACGTCGTGGCACAGGGCGCCGACGTCACTGCCGGGCCGCCACGGGTGCCGCTCGTTGTCCCGCAGCGCGGCGGTCAGCTCGGCACTCGTGAGCCGCGCGGCGTCCGCACGGGCCAGTTCGTCGGCGGCGCGGTTGATCTCGTCGGCGGTGGTGCCCCGCAGGAACCGGGCGTCCGGGTCGCGGAACGGCGCGGTCATGTGCGCGACGACCTCACGCACCCGCCAGCCTTCGCACAGGCTGGGCGTGTCCCACTGGTCCTCGGACAGCTCGGCAAGCACCTCGGCCAGCTCACGGCGCTCGGCCGCGATGGCATCGCGGATCATGTGTGTCCCTTCCGTCGGTGTTCAGTCGCCCCACCGACGAACGGGGCACGCCCGGATCGACCTCAGCACTCGATGACGTTCACGGCGAGCCCGCCGCGCGCTGTCTCCTTGTACTTGACCTTCATGTCGGCGCCGGTCTCCCGCATGGTCTTGATGACCTTGTCGAGCGTGACGACGTGGGTGCCGTCGCCGCGCAGCGCCATGCGGGCGGCGTTGATGGCCTTCACGGACGCCATCGCGTTGCGCTCGATGCACGGGATCTGCACGAGGCCGCCGACCGGGTCGCAGGTGAGGCCGAGGTTGTGCTCCATGCCGATCTCGGCGGCGTTCTCGACCTGTTCCGGGGTGCCGCCGAGCACCTCGCACAGCGCGCCCGCGGCCATCGAGCAGGCGGAACCGACCTCGCCCTGACAGCCGACCTCGGCACCGGAGATCGACGCGGTCTCCTTGTAGATGACGCCGATCGCGCCCGCGGTGAGCAGGAACCGGACGACGCCCTCGTCGGTCGCGCCGGGCACGAACCGCGCGTAGTAGTGCAGGACGGCGGGGATGATGCCGGCGGCGCCGTTGGTCGGTGCCGTGACCACGCGGCCGCCGGAGGCGTTCTCCTCGTTCACGGCGAGCGCGAACAGGTTCACCCAGTCCATGACCCGCAGCGGGTCGGTGGAGAAGGGGTCGGACGAGAGGTGCTCGTACATCTCCCGCGCGCGACGCCGGACCTTGAGGCCGCCGGGCAGCGTGCCGTCCTGCGTGTAGCCGCGACGGACGCACTCCTGCATGACGTCCCAGATGTGGGTGAGCCCGGTGTGCACGTCGGCGACGGGCCGCCACGCCGTCTCGTTGGCGAGCATGATCTCGCTCACGGGCAGCCCCGTGCGGCGGCAGTGGGCGAGCAGTTCGGCGCCGGTGCGGAACGGGTAGGCGACCTCGGTGTCGTCGACCTTGATCCGGTCGGCGCCCTGAGCGGCCTCGTCGACCACGAACCCCCCGCCGACGGAGTAGTACGTGCGGGCCCGGACGGAGTTCCCGTCGCCGTCGAACGCCTCGAACGTCATGCCGTTCGGGTGGAACGGGAGACTGCGGCGCCGGTGCAGCACGAGCGCGTCGTCGTCGAAGGTGATCTCGCGCGTGCCGAGGAGCCGGAGCTTCCCGGTGACGCGGATCCGCTCCACCCGTTCCTGGACGGTGTCGGTGTCGACGGTCTCGGGCTGTTCGCCTTCGAGCCCCAGCAGGACCGCGGGCCCGCTGCCGTGCCCGTGCCCGGTCGCGCCGAGCGAGCCGAACAGTTCGGCTTTCACGGAGTTCACCGAGGTCAGAAGCCCGTCGTCGGCGAGCCCCGTCACGAACGTGCGGGCGGCCCGCATCGGCCCGACGGTGTGCGAACTGGACGGCCCGATACCGACCGAGAACAGGTCGAACACACTGATCGCCATTGAACCTCCGGAGGCACCCGCCGCTACCGGTTCATGGTAGGTCGGGCACCGGAGTACACGTCGTCGGACCGACCGGTCCGCCCCGACACAGCGGCGCGACCTCGACGGGATGACCGAGCGTGACGTCGTGGTGCCGCGCCGGAGGTGGCGGGACCCGGGCGGGCAACGCTCACGCCAGCGCTTGCGCCGCCACCTTCGCCGCGTCGGCGAGGGCCGCGTTGTCGTACTCCGCGCCCGCCACCTCCTTGGTGGTCAGGACCGCGATGACGATCGGGGTGCCGTCCGGGGTCCAGGTGATCGCGACGTCGTTGGCCGAGCCGTGGTCGCCGCTGCCCGTCTTGTCCGCGGTCGTCCAGTCCGCGGGCAGGCCCGCCCGGATGCGCTCGCCGCCGGTCTTGTTCGCGAGCAGCCAGTCCTTCAGCCGCGCACGCTCCGGCTCCCCCAGCACCAGCGACCGGTAGCCCTCGCCGATCGCCGCCGGGGTCGTCGTGTCGCGGTTGTCACCCGGGACGGCCGTGTTCAGCTCCGGCTCCCAGCGGTCGAGCCGCGTCCGCGTGTCCTTGATGTCGCGCGCGAACGCGGTGATCGCCTCCGGCCCGCCGAGCAGCCGCAGCAGCAGGTTCGCGGCCGTGTTGTCCGACCGCGTGATCGCCGCCTCGCACAGTTCGGCGACGGTCATCCCGGTCGCCACCCGCTCGCTCGTCACCGGCGAGTTCGCCACCAGGTCGTCCTCGGTGTAGTTCACGACGGTGCCGAAGAAGGCCTCCTCGAGCGGGTGCAGGCGCAGGAGCGCGGCCGCCGCGTAGGTCTTGAACGTCGACATCATCGGGAACGACTCGTCCGCCCGGTACGACAGCGTACGTCCGGTGTGGACGTTCACGGCGTACACGCCGAGCCGGATGGCGTAGCGCTCCTCGAGGTCGCGCAGCAGCGCCGGATCGGCGACGGCACTGACCGAAGTGGACGACACCGCCGATGCCGCCGCCGACGTCCGTGGCGACGGTGGCGCCGCCGAGCATCCCGCCACCAGCCCCAGGCTGAGCAGGCCCGCGAACAGGGCCAGCCGGCTGTTCCCCATGTGTGCCCCTTCCTCTGTGGATCACCACGAAGGAAGCACAGCCCGCACACCGCGCGCCAATAGACGACGCGCCGACAGTCGATATTCTTTTGGAATCACCGCAGGTCAAGCCCCTGAGAACTCACCACCTCCCGGACCGCAACTCGGTCACCGCGAGCCGCGCGCACTCACCGATCGCCGCGTCGACGGCAGGCAGGAAGGCGTCGGCACGCGCGGCGAACGTGAACACCGCGACCGCGATCGGCGTCTCCCCCGGGAACGTGACGACCGCCACCTCGTTGCGGATCGCGCCGATGGTGCCGGTCTTGCCCGCGACCGTCACGCCCGCGTACGGGAACCCGGCGCGCACCCGGTGCGGCCAGACCTGGAGCCCGAGCAGCCGCCGCACGAACGCGCACCACCCCGGGTCCACGACGGCGTCCGACCAGATCATCGCGAGCAGCCGCGTCATCTCCCGCGCCGTCGTGGCGCTCGCGAACGCGGGGTCGTACGCGCTGACGGTGAGCGCGGCGTCGTTGTCCTGGAGCATCGCGAACGCCTCGGCCGCCGACGCGGCACCGGTGTCCCGCACGAGCGCCGCCTCGACGTCGGCCTGCCCGCCGACGACCTTCGTCGCGGACAGCCCGCACTCCGACAGCACCGCACGTACCGCGTCGAGCCCGACCTCGCCGAGGATCACGTCGGCGGCGAGGTTGTCCGACACCGCGATCATCGACGCCGCGAGGTCCCGCCACGACACCGTGACCGGGTCGAGGAACGCCGCGATCCCGGTCGGCCCAGGCGAACCGGACGCGGGGTGCACGCGCACGGTCGCGGTGGGGTCGAGCGTCCCGTCCGCGAACCGCGCGCACAAGCCGACGAGCAACGGCAGCTTGTACACCGACGCCATGACCACGAGTTCGTCCGCGCCGACGGCCACCTCCCGGCTCGGCGATCCGCCGATCGGCACGGCGTGCACCCAGCCGGTCGCGCCCGCGTGCCGGAGGGTGTCGCGGACGCGCTCCTCAACGGACGGCATGGTGGTCCTCGGCGAGCGCGCCTTCGACGAGCCGCCGCGACTCGGGCTCGGTGCGCCACACCAGCCGCACCCGCAGGTGGAACTCGTCGCCGCCGAGCGCGGCGCGCGCCACCCCTGGCGCACGCAACCCTGGGTCGGCGGTGAGCCCGAACGCACCGCCCGTCGCGACGGCCGCGACCACGTCCCGGTCCGTGGGCGCCGGCACCAGCACGGGATCGATTCCCTTGGCACGTAAGGAGTCCACGAGCAGGTCACACGCGGCCGTGTTGTGACTGCGCGGCGCGGCGGCGAGCGTGAGGCCACGCAGGTGCGCGAACCGCTGAACCGTCCTGCCCGCGGGCACGAGGAACTCGGCAGGCACCTTGACGACGGCACCGCACTCGAGCGGGTGCACCAGCGCGGGGTGGTGCACCACGGCACAGTCCAACTGCCCGGCGACAACCGCCGCGACAAGCTCCACAGTGGACAATACGGTCGCGCTGGCCCGCGCCCCGGCACGCCGCACCGCGTCGACGACCGCGGCGACGTGCCATGCGGGGAGCTGCGGCAAGAACCCGATCCGCAGCTCGGTGTGCGCGTCCCGGTGCCGCTGCGCGTCCTCGGTGAACCGCGCGGCGTCGGCGAGCAACGCGGTGGCACGGGGTAACAGGTCCGCTCCGGCGGACGTCAGTCCCACCCCGCGCGCGGTGCGGGTGAGAAGGGTGACGCCGAGCTTGTCCTCCAGCCGCCGGATCCCCTGGGACAACGGCGGCTGCGTCATCCCGAGCCGATCGGCGGCGTGCCGAAAGTGCGCCTCCTCGGCGACGGCCACGAAGAAGCGAAGATGTCGAAGCAGATCCACGGAATCATCAAAGCAGGGGGCACCGACAAACCGGCCCGTGGCAGGATCCACGCCGTGAGCGACGACGAGCGCACGTGCGGACGTCCCACTCGCGCGGGCACCCCGTGCCGGGTGCGCCTCAGCGAGTCCGAGGACGCGTGCGGCATGCACGCCCCGTCCACCGCGAGCCATGCCGTGGGCCGCCTGTTCGAAGTGGACGGCGAGCAGGTCGTGTCAGTGGGCCGGTACGCCTACCGGTGGCGCGGCAACCCGCCACTCGCGATCGGCGACCGGGTCCTGCTGCCGGAGAACTGGCTGAGCCGCAAGAAAGACGGCCCGGGCCACTGGGTCGGCACGATCACCGAACTGGGCACAACGTACACAGGCACACTGGGACACGTAGTCGACCGCGCCCCGAAAAGCTGAGAGACGGGGCTTGAGGTTACGCACTGAGCGGACATTTTCCCGCGTTTTCTCAGGTCATCAGCCTGCGGCACGGCGCCTTCGCGGCCCCTCCGGCGAGGAGGCAGCCTCTCACCCGCTATGAACTGAAACACGTTTCAGCTAACCTCGACAGCATGATTGCCACGGTGGTGTGGGGCACGGGCAACGTAGGCCGTGCCGCTGTACGCGCGGTGAACGCTCACCCGGCACTGAAACTGACCTCCGTCATCGTCCACGACGAGGCCAAGGCAGGCCGAGACGCAGGCCTCCTGGCCGACGTCGGCCACGAACTCGGAATCCCTGCCACCAAAGACATCGACGCAACCCTGGCCACCAACCCACGCGCCGTCGTCTACGCCGCGTCCGGAGACGTCCGGTTCGACGACGCCCTCGCCGACATCGTCAAGGCCATCCGTGCCGGCGCGGTGGTCGTCACGCCGTCCCTCTACCCGCTCTACGACCAGCGCAACGCACCCCCCGAACTACGAGAACCCGTTCTAGAAGCGATCCGAGACGGAGGCGGCTCCCTGTTCGTCTCCGGCGTCGACCCCGGCTGGGGCAACGACGTGCTGCCGCTGCTGATCTCCGGGCTCGGCACGCGCGTCGACGTCGTCCGCTGCCAGGAGATCTTCGACTACTCCACCTACGAACAGCCCGACTCCGTGCGCTACCTCGTCGGCATGGGCCAGCCGATGGACTACGAACCCCCGATGCTGCTGCCCATGGTGCCCACCATGGTGTGGGGCGGCCAGATCCGGCTCATGGCCCGCGCGCTCGGTGTCGACCTGGACGAGCTCCGCGAGACCGTGGACCGCCGCCCGCTCGAGGACACCGTCACGACCCGGACGATGGGTGAGTTCGCCAAGGGCACGCAGGGCGCGGTGCGCTTCGAGGTGCAGGGCATCGTCGACGGCGAACCGCGCATCGTCATCGAGCACGTGACGCGCATCCACCCGTCGTGCGCGCCGGACTGGCCGCAGCCGCCGAGTGGTGCGGGTGCGCACCGGGTCGTCATCGAGGGCAGGCCGCGGATCGAGGTCACCGTCGAGGCCACCGACGAGGGCGAGAACCGGTCCGCCGGCGGTAACGCGACCGCCGTCGGACGCCTGGTCAACGCGATCGACTGGCTCGTCGACGCCGAACCCGGTCTCTACGACGCACTCGACGTCCCGCTGCGCCCCGGCCGCCTGGAGAGGAAGTAGCCACATGCACGTCGACATCCCCGACGGCAAGGACCCGATCGCGTACGTGTGGGGCGAGATGGTGCCCGGCATCGGCACCGCCGCCGCGAGCTTCTCGCTCGCCGTCTACTCGCACAGCACGCTGGGGCTGCGTGAGTTCGAGGCGGCGCGCCTGCGGATCGCACAGATCAACGGGTGCCTGTTCTGCCAGGACTGGCGCACCGAACGCGACGGGCAGAAGGTCGAGCCCGAGTTCGCGGACGCGGTGGAACAGTGGCGCACCACCGACGCCTTCGACGACCGCACGCGGCTGGCCGCCGAGTACGCCGAGCGGTACGCCACCGACCACCACGGCATCGACGACGAGTTCTGGTCGCGGATGACCGCGCACTACACGCAGCACGAGATCGTCGAGCTGTCCATGAGCATCGGCTCGTGGCTCGCGTTCGGCAGGCTGAACCGGGTGCTCGGACTCGACACCCAGTGCGTCCTGCCGGTCACAGGTCCTCAGCGATGATGCGCTCGATGTTGCGTTCCGCCAGCGCTGTGATCGTGACGAACGGGTTCACGCTCGTGTTGCCGGGGATCAGCGCGCCGTCCATCACGTAGAGGCCGGGGTAACCGTGCAGGCGACCGTGGTTGTCGGTCGCCTTGTTCAGCACCGCGCCGCCCAGCGGGTGGTAGGTGAGGTGGTCGCCCCAGATCTTGTACGTGCCGAAGAGGTCGGTGCGGTAGATCGTCCCCTCCTTGGCGTTGATCCTGTCGAAGATGGACTTCGCCATGGTGATCGACGGCTGCTTCCACGCCGTCTGCCAGTTCAGGTCCACCCGGTTCGCGGCGGCGTTCCACGTGAACCGCGCGCGGTTCGGGTTCCTCGTGATGGACAGGTAGAACGACGCCCACGTCTCGATCCCGGTGGGCAGCGGCGCCACCTCCGCGAAAGCGCCGCCCGCCACCCAGTTGTCGATGCCCGCGGTGGGGATCGACGTCTGCACGGAGCCGGTCGGGTCCCACAGGTGGTTGGCGCGACCGCACATGACGTTTCCGTTGTCGCCCCAGTTGGCGCCGATCTCGCCGTTCAGGTTCGGCAGTGCCCCGGTGGCCTTCAGCTTGGTGAGCAGCTTGCTGGTGCCGACGCTGCCCGCCGCGAAGAACACGCGGTCGGCGGTGACGGTCTTGGTGGCGGTGACGGCGCCGCTCGTGTCCAGTCGCTCGGCCACGACGGCGTACCGGTCGCCCGCCCGCGTGACGGACGTGACGCGGTGCAACGGCGTGATCTGCACGCGCCCGGTCGCACGCGCCTTCGCGAGGTACGTCTTGGGCAACGACTTCTTGCCGTGGTTGTTGCCGTACAGGATCTCCCCCGCCACCGCGGACAGCGGCACGGAACCGGCGGCCTCCTGCTTCATGTAGTTCATGTCGTACACGTTGGGCACGAGCGTGAACGCGAAACCGGACCGCTGCGCGTGTTTGCGGCCGACCCGCGCGTACTGGTAGCAGTCCACGGTCTCCCACCAGGCCGGGTCGACGTGGTTCACACCCAGCTCCGCGTTGGCCCTCGGGTAGTAGACGTCGTACATCTCTGCCGGGTCGACCGAGGGCAGGACCGCACCGAAGTTCTCCCGTTTCGGGGTGACGGCCATGCCGCCGTTGACGAGCGAACCGCCGCCGACGCCCCGTCCCTGGTAGACGACGATGCCGCCGAACTCCTCCGCGTCGAGGATGCCGGTGTAGCGCGGCACGTCCTTGTCGAGCGGGAACCCGAGGAAGTTGCTGAGTGGCTGCTTGGTCCTGGTGCGCAGCCAGTAGGACCGGTAGTCGGGGGACGTCGTGTTGGCGAAGATCTTGCCGTCGGCTCCGGGCACGTCCCACGCCATGCCCATCTCGAGCATGTGGACGTCCACACCGGCTTGGGCGAGGCGCAGCGCGGTCACCGCCCCGCCGTAGCCGGTGCCGATGACGAGCACGGGCACGTGCGCCCCGTCCCCAATCGCGGCAGAGGCCCGGCCGGCGAGGGCAGCGGTGGCAAGAATAGAACCAGTTCCAGCGAGAAACAGTCGTCGCGAGACGCGCGGGGATACGTTGCCAGACACCATTGTATTCATGAGGTGAGCTTCCTCACGTGCGCAGGGATTAGAACCTGTTATACGTAACGACGAAGGTCAAGTCACTAGATACCGACGGGTAACTTGCCTCTGTTCCACCTGATCAAGTACTCGCTCTTCCCGCCGCTGGGTCTTGCGACACCGGCCGGGTACCCGGCCAACAACGACGAGGTGGCCGACTGCTATCACCGGTTCCGGCGTGGCTATCCACGGGCGGTGTTGGATGGGCCACGAGAGGTTGTTCCGCGCGACGCGCCTCTTCCTCCGCCCCGGCCCGGACAGCCCCCAAACCAAACACGCCGGGTCAGGAACCAACCGCACCGTGGGGGTGTGGGGGGTCGCCCCCCACAACAGACAAGGACATCGGGAAGGCGCGCCAGCGCCGAACATGCCAAGCGTGGGGCGGGTGGGGCTCGAACCCACGGCCAAGGGATTATGAGACCTCACGACCTTAGCTCTGTGCCGACCTGTGAAAAGACAGTTCGAGGTCGAGCCTGACGGGTCGAATCCCTTGGATCTCGCATCACTGCGGAAACGCCCGACAAGATCGAGACGACGTAGCCATGAGATCCGCGAACCGAGGAGTCCACATGCCTAAGACCATCGTCACCGAGTACCCGAAGCTCAGTAAGAAGCCGGCCGTCGTCGAGCGGTGGGAGCAGCTGGCGCTGAGCGCCGACGACCCGCAGACCCAGATGCTGTACGTCGTGGCCGTCCAGACCTACAAGCTCCGGGTCACCGTGCAGGTGGCGCTCGGGGTGTTCGTCGCCCTGGTCATCCTGTGGGCGTTGGTCGGCGGCGTGCTGGTGGCCTAGGCTCCGGTGGGTGCGCTACGAGTCCCGGGCCTACGGCACCCGACAGGAGATCGTCGACCTGATCACGCAGTCAGCCCTCACCCCAGGCCGCAGTGATCGACGGATGCAGGAGGCTGCCCGCGCCGTGGTCCTGCTCGAGGACGGAGCCGACGAGGTGTGGTTCGGGCACACCACCTACGTGGTGACAGAGGACACGGCCTGAGCTACCCTCGGTGGACCGCCCGGCATCGGGCTGGGCAGCGGCACAGAGGACAACTCCATGATCACCCAAGCGGACACGGCCGCGGCCGTGAGAAGGTCGCTTGACTCCAGGCCCGCCAGCGGTCTCCGGGGACAAGCCACGCCACGCCCCCGGACCCGGCGGGCCGACTCATGATCCCGGCCATACACGAGGGGCTGCTCGTCGAGCTGGCCAGCACCCGCACGCGGCAGCCCTACGACGGCCCGACCCCCGAACAGGTCGACGTGGTCGGCGTCCTGCACAGCCTGCGACGCGCGGTCGACGATCTCTGCCAGAACGTGATGATGCGCGGTGACGGGCCGTGGCTGTCGGTGGCCGACCAGCTGAACCAGGCCGCCGAACGCTGCCGGAACATCGACCGATTCACCGCCGAGCAGCGTCTGCTCCAGCAGTCGGTGGCGCGATGCCCGCGAGGGTGGCGGTGCCCGCGGTGCGGCCAGGACAAGGCCATCTGCGCGGACTGCGCGTGAACGACGAAAAGCCCCCTACCTCCCGGCCCGCAAGGGGTACCAGGAGGTAGGGGGCTTTTGTCACGGTGACGAATCAGGCCACGGCGAACGTGCCTGCGTGTAGGACCGGCTGCTCCGAGCCGGATACGGTGATGCGGATGCGGGCCTCGTGGTCGCCAGGGGTCAGCGCGCCGACGGCCGAGCCGGGGCCGACCATCACCCGCACCCACCACGACGAGCCGCCGAGCGCCGTCGGGATCGTCTCCCAGCTGGCAGAGACCCAGACGGACGGCGCCGTGCCGAGCGGCGTGACCGCGGCCTCGACGGTGTACGCGGTGGGGTTGGTCTCGACACCGGCCACGCGGTAGGAGACGGGGCCGAGCAGCAGGGGCTCGAGGGACAGGACGTCGCGGGGCGTCATGCGCCGCACCTCCAGACAGCTCGGGGCGCGCGGCCCGACGACCAGACAGACTCGACCTCGGCGACCGACCACACCGCGCGCGGCGCCTGGCCGACCCGGACCGTGGCCGGGGTGAGGGGCGGCACGGAGCTGACGGTCCCGGTCCCGGCGGTCACAGCGAACGCGGCCACCGACGTCCCGGCCCCGGACACGACGGCCGACCCTGTACCCGACGAGCTGCCGGGCAGGGCGGTGTTGCTGGCCGACCCGCTGACCACCGCGGCGCCTGCACCCGCCGTCGACGGGCTGCCCGCGGCGGACTGGCCGGCGCCAGCCACGACCACCGAGCCGGACCCCGCGGCCACACCGGCCGGTGCGACGGAGGCCCCGCTGCCGGTGACCGGGGTTGCGCCGATCGTGCCTGTGCCTGACGACACAGCGGCCGGAGCCGTCGACGCACCGGACCCCGACACGACGACCGACCCAGAGCCCGCGGCTGTGCCGGGCTGAGCCGACGAGGCTGCGCTGCCAGAGGCAACCACCCCGCCCGACCCGCCCGACGACCCGGCCGGGGCAGTGCTCGCGGCGGAGCCGGAGACCCGCACGGTGCCGGAGCCCGAGGACGTCGCGGCCGGTGCGGTGCTGGCGCCCGATCCGCTGACCGTTCCCCCGCCGCCCGCCGCCGGTTCCAGCGCGAGCAGCAGCGCTAGGCTCAGCGTGCTCGCCGAGAGCGTGCCGCCGCTGGCGGTGTACGTGCCTGACGCGCCCGGCAGGCGGTAGTTGCTGGCGAGGTAGTTGGACTCCCCCACCTCGGTGAAGTTCGTCGGCGGGGTGTGCGTCGCGGAGTTCTCGTTGGCGACGAAGTGCGCGAGGCCGTGCGCCCCCGCCACCGTGACCGACGTACTCGGGATCGTCGTGCCGGACGCGGCCGTCGCCGAGTTGAAGTTCGATCCGATCGGGTCACCCGACGCCAGCACGCCCGTGAACAAGGCCGCGTGCCCGATCGTCCACTGCGATCCGGACCAGCTGAACGTGTAGTTACCGGTGTCCGCGCCGGTCAGGCGCTTCCAGAAGATCTTGAGCTTCTGACTGCCGGACAGGACCGTCGTCAGCAGGGTGAAGCCGGACGGGGCGGTGACCGTCGGGTTGCCGATCTCCCACATCCCCAGCGCCACGAGCGCGACGTCGCCCGACGCGGCACCGGACGGGACCGGCACGTTGATCGAGGAGACGAGGTTGTCGCTGACGCCGGTGCTGGATGCGGAGCGGTACCCGACGGCCATGCCCTACCTACTCTCAGGTGACGAGGTTCCAGGCGGTCGTCTCGTCGCCGCCGTGCACGTCCAGCTGGTGGTTGTACGCGTCGGTCCAGCCGTACGAGGTGACCTCCGGGTGCGCAGCGCACGCGAGGTGGATGGTCGACGGCGGGCGGACGGTGTCCTCGGTCGGCGGGGGCATCAGGCTCCTCAGGATCAGGCGGGCTGGGTGTAGGTCAGGCCGGTGATGTTGACGGTCTGGCCGGACGCGATGCTCGTGTTGTCGAGGATCAGTTCCCCGCCGCCACCGGACATCGAGACCAGCCCGTCGTACACGCTGGCGCCGTCGCGGTTGACCACACGGAACCAGCCCGCGGTGCCGGTCGCGAGGCCAGTCGTGGTGCGCGGGACGCTCAGCAGGGTCGCCGTGCCGGACGCGTTGGCCGCGCCGAACGCGGGGTTCGCCAGGGTGCACTCAGCGAGCAGGGTTCCGCTCGCGGCTGTGTCGGCGTCGGCGGGCTGCGCGCCGGTGTAGATGCGGAGCAGGCCCGTGGCGGTGCCGGTCCCGGTGTCGGTCCGGTCCACGACGCCGTCAGCCGCGGCCTGCTGTGATGCGTTGGGCAGTCGTGTCGCCACGCGGCCTCCTTCAGATCAGGATGAAAGCAAGTCCCGCCGCGACCGGCGCGAGGGCCAGCGCGGTGACGAGCAGGAGCTGAGGCAGTGTCCGAAGCCAGCCCGGACGCCGCACGGGGTTGAGCACGGCGGCCCAGCGGACGCCAGCCCACATCAGCCACCGGCGGACGAAGCCGACGTCGAGCGACTGCATAGCCACGCGGAACTCCCGGTCGACCTCGGGCGACGATACGTACCCGGCGGGCAGGGAGTCGGAGATCAGGTAGTCGTGCACGATCGCGGCGAGGGTGTACTCCCCCGACGGCGGCGTGAACCACCACAGCAGCCGCGGCACGCTAGCGAAGTCGGTCACGTACCCGACGGGCACGAGGACCCCGAGGTCGCCCGCGTACTGCACCGACCGGAGCAGGCGCCACCTCTTGGCGTCCACCTGCTCCACGCGCGGCGGCCCGGAGAGGAACGGCATCAGCTGACGGGGCCCGTGTTCGGGAGGCCGTCGCGGGCGCGGCGGTCCTGCTCGTCGGCCAGCGCGGACGCCAGCGCGAGCACGTCGACGGTGCCGCCGCCGGCCGCCACCTCGGCGAGCTTGGCCTCGATGCCGGTCAGCCGGGTGGCCAGCTTGCCCAGCGCCGCGTTGGCCTCGTTGATCCTGCTCTGGTTCTCGACGGCCACGCGCATCGTGTAGTCGAGCTGCTTCGCCTGGGCCTCGGTCATGTCGTCCTCCGTGCCGGATGCGAGCGCGCGGGCCCGCGGGATGATCTCGTTGATGAGCTGTGTGATCCGCCGGTCCCCCGGACAGACCTTGCCGTAGGCCGAGGACCACAGCTCCCCGCCCGCGACGCGGTAGGGGTCGCAGCCCTGGCGGTGGTAGGCGATGCCGCGGCGACCGACCTTCGAGTCCGGGACCAGCGTGAGCGGGATGCCGTGCGCGCGGTGCGCCCAGACCAGGATCTTCGCGATCGCCTCGGCCTGCGCGGCGGTGAAACGCGGCACGTTGCTGCCCGACCAGGCGCCGTACGCCGAGCCGTGGTCCTCGTTCTCGATCGCGATGACGTGCCAGTTGCCGTTCAGGTTTGCGGCCGAGCGGTGGCGAGTGTCGCGTGCCTGCACGATCCGCCCGCTGGCGCCGGTGGTGAAGTGCGCGGCGTTGCCGCCAGACTGGTAACCGACGATGGTGTGAACGCAGACGATGTCCCAGGTGGACATGCTGCCGTTGTTGGCGATGCCGAGGAACTCGACACCGGGCATGCGTGCCACGCGGGCCTCCTACGGAACGTGGTAGTAGCTGACGGGGTTGGCCCGCACCAGGTCGAAGTACGACGGCACGCTGATCCCGCCGATGCCGTACCGGTAGCCGGGGCGGTCGACGTCCTCGTACTCGTCCAGCGCCCGGCGGACCCGGGCGGCAGTCGAGCCCGCGGCGGCCTCGGTGCCGACCGACACGCTCGGGTGTGCGGACCGGAACGCCTGCAACGCCCACGGCTCGACGTACAGGCGCAGCGAGTTCGGGCCGAGCGTCCCGTCGGTCAGCAAGTTGACCGCGGCTTGGCCCGCGTTGACGTGGTCGACGTGGCGGCCGCTGGCGGGGCGGTTGCTGTAGGTCTTGACCCACGCGCCGGGGTGTGCGGCCACGAACGCAGCGATCGCGGACTGCGCCTCACACACCGACAGGGTCGACTTGCCGACGATCCGGTTGCTGGCGTAGTGGATGTGGTCGGCACGCACCCCGAGCGCGCGCACCGCCCGCACCAGCTCGTCGTCCCGTGCCGCGCTGAAGTCCGCATCGGACAGACCGACGATGGCCTGCGCACCGGACCCGCTGCCCGTGGTGAGCAGCAGCACGTGCACGTCGTGCAGGCCGGACTCCAGGTGGCGACGGATGGACGCGCCCATGGACAGCGTCTC
This sequence comes from Actinophytocola sp. NPDC049390, assembly GCF_044466355.1. Classification (NCBI taxonomy): domain Bacteria; kingdom Bacillati; phylum Actinomycetota; class Actinomycetes; order Pseudonocardiales; family Pseudonocardiaceae; genus Actinophytocola; species Actinophytocola sp. NPDC049390. Next base: position 309,975 of record NZ_JBITMQ010000013.1, on the reverse strand, counting down.
GTCGTCCTGGTGCGGGGTCACGTAGACGATGGTTGCCACGCGGGTTCAGCCTCCGAACAGGGTCTTGAGGTAGTCGACGGCAACAGCCAGGACCGCGGACAACCCGGCCACGCCGGACATCTGCTTCGTCGAGAAGCGGCGGACGCCCTTGGTGTCGGCGGCCTTCTCCAGCTCGGTGACGCGGTACTCGAGCTGGCCGACGCGCGGCAGGTAGTCCTCGCGGTGGCGGTCGAGTTTGTCGTCGAGCTGGTCGATCTTGGATTCGAGCCGGGCGAGCAGGGTGCGCAGGGTCTCGTCCATCACGGCCCCAGCCACGCGGCAGATAGCGTGGCCTCGCCGGCGATCGTGTTCACGGCGGACGCCCCGTTCTGCCACACGCGCAGCTTCAGGGTCTGTCCGGCGTTGAACTTTTCCGTCGTCGAGCAGCCGATGTAGGTGGGCTCCGTAGTGCCCATGTTGGGGCAATCGTTGCGGGCGTACACCGTGGCGCCGGAGCTGGTGGTGATCTGCACCCGGCGGCCGCCGGAGCCGCTCGCGCTGAACCCGACGATCGCGCTGATCTGCCAGACGCCAGACCGGCCGAGCGTGATCACCCCTGTCGACGTGTTCAGCGCGATGTCGCCTGTGGGGATCTCGGTGCTGTTCAGCACGACGTCCGCGTAGGACCCGCCAGACACCGGCACCGACGTGGTCGAGGTCCGGGCGTACTTGCCGACCACCGTCGTATAGACGCGCTCGTCGGTCACGTTGCCCGCCGAGATCGTCACCGCGCCGTTCGGCACCGACACCAGCGCGAGGGAGGTCTCCCAGATCGAGGAGTTCTGCGTGACGGCCGGGGCGGATGTCGTGCCGGTCAGGACATCGACCTCGATGCGGTTGTTGACGAAGTCCGCGCGCAAGACGACCCGGTCGATGCGCGTCGAGCCGGTTGCGTTGCTGGCGATGGGGATCGTCTTCGTGCCGGTGCTCTTGCCGTAGTGGCCGCGCACCCAGCACTCACCCGAGTTGACCTTGACCTGCATACCCGAGCTGTCGCCGAACGCCAGGAAGTCGAACCCGAACCCGCGCACCACACCGGACGAGCTGCCCAGCATGTGTTTCATCATGTCGCGCCAGAAGTCCTCGTACTGAGGAGTCCCGTTGAACGGGCCGTACGTGTCCAAAGTGGACGCCACGGCTCACCGCCTTTCGAGGTTGATCACACGCGACGCCAGCTGTGAGATGCGACGGAACATGCGTGTGGGGACGAAGTTGCCGCCCGCGTTGGCGGTGGTGCCCGGCGAACCGACAGCCGGGGTGACGGTGTAGCCGTCCGGGGTGAGGCTCAGCTTGCACTCGCGCAGGACGTCCGATACCGAGTCGCCTGGAATGTTCCGGCCGCCCGGACCGAGCGTGTCGAGCACGGCGGTGATGCGGTCGCCGAGGTAGTAGTGCACACCGAACTGGAGCCCCTCGAGGTCCAGCGGGGTGACCGACAGCGCGGACGTCTCGCCCTGGTCGGCGGCGGCCTTCAGCGCGGCCTGCTGCAACTCGGCGGCGGTGGCCGCGGACTGGGCGTCGACGAACTCGCCCTCACGCCGGCGCCACTGCGCGATACTCGCGGCGTCGCCGTACTCGTAGATCGTGCGGGCCGTGCCCTCGCCGTCGCCGCCGACGTACCAGTAGTTCGCGCGGGGCCGGGTCCGTCGGTAGCTGACGTCGCTGAGGTTGCCGCGGCCGCGGCTGAACACGACGTCCGCCGTACGGTCGACCGGCACGTACCCCTGGTACTGCAAGGCGTCCCCGACCTGGACCACGCGGAACCCGAGCTGCAGCCCGTCCACCGCGCCGGCCGTAGCCAGCTCCTGCATCATCGTCAGCAGCCCCTGCCAGCGGGCCCGGCCCGTGACCGTCGCGCCGTAGGCGGGATCAGCACCCCGGCTCATGCCGGAGTACTGGCGCGGCACGATCGTCGGGGTGGCCCCGTCGATCGAGATGTTCACACCGACGTACTGCCGCAGCACCGACGACGCCCCGCCCGTGCGGACGTCCTCGGCGGTCGTCGAGTACGGCGGTGCCGTCGATAGCGGTTGGGGGTGCGCGAGCCGCAGGCGCAACCAGTCGGTATCGTCCACCCCGGTCACCGTCAACGAGTTGTCGTCGTCGCTGGTGTGGTGTTGCTGCTCGTCCCACTCGCCGGACAGGATCGTGACGCCGTTGCGGCTGACGATGATCCCGGCGCCCGGTTGGCAGAGGTCGGCAGCGAGCCGGTTCTCCCGATCGATCTTGAGTTGCCAGGTGCTGACGTCGTTGAACCGCAACGTCAGGTCCAGGGACTGATAGTCGTCGAGCTCGCCCACCCGCTGAAGATCTTGGGTGCGCACCTCGACCTTCCACGGGGGAGCCGTCATGGCGAAAGGAACCTCTGGTAGTAGGTCACCTGCAGCGAGGAGTCCGTCGCGTCCACACCTGACATCTCCAGCCGCACTTGGTTGGCCCCGCTACGCAGCGGCCACAGCGCGGATGTTGGTTCCAGCAGTGAGTACGCGTTCGTGCCGTCGTTCAGCAACACGGACTTCACGCCCGGCCGGGTGTCGATCGTCAGGAACTGGCCGATGCCCAGCGACAGCGACGGGAAGTACAGCGTTTGCCCCGTGCTCAGGTTGCTCAGCTTCACCAGCGAGCCCGGCCCGGTAATCGTCCACACCGGCCACGCCTGTACGTCGCCCGCGTTCGTGATCGTCTCGGCGACGACCAGCTCGGACGCGGTCAGGCTGATAGGCAGGATGGGGAAGAAGTTCGGGGTGTCGGTAATCGTCCACACCGGCGACGACACCGGCGACGCGTCGTACCAGTACGGGTCGTGCGCCAGGAACGAAACCGCCGCGCGCTGCCAGGTCAGGCCTGACGCGTCGTCGACGGTCTCGTCCAGCTCAAGCCCTGCCGTGTACAGGCAGGTGATCTCCCGGACGTCGCCGACCGGGCTGACCACACGCACCTTGCCGTACCGCGGCGTGCCGTCGTCGTTGGCCGGGTTCATCTTGCGGATGAGGTCCCGGAGGTCGGTGCGCAGCGCGACGTCCGAAGCAGCCTGCCAGAACAACGGCAGCAGGAACTCGTGGTCGTCGTGCCGGACCTGACGAGGACGTGACCCCGCCTGGCCCGGCACCTTGTCCGACTGGATGATGACCTTCGGCATGAACCGGCCGCGCGCACGCCACTCGACGGGCAGGGTTGTGACCTCACCATCCGCGTCGACCCACGACACAACCTCGCTCACAGAACCTCCATGGCTTCCATGCGCGCGAACTGCGTCGGCACGTCGATCTGGTGGGCCTGCGTGATCGTGGTCAGGTGGTAGTGCTTCTCGACCGTCTGCCCGCCTTGCTCCATCGCCTTGAGCTGCCGCTCGTTGAAGACGGCCTCGGGCTTGCGGGTCTCGTTGTAGGCCAGCTGGCCCGGCATCAACCAACCGCCGTTGCGGTACCCGCCCGGCTTGTCCATCGCGTACTTGAGCGAGCCGTACCGGTTGATCGCGTAGTTCAGGCCCGCGTAGATGTTGGCCAGCGGGTCGTAGATCCCTCGCGACCGGAACGGTCCGGCGTACGCGGCGAAGGTCGGGCCGATCGTCTGCATGAGACCGATCGACGGCGTGCCCTTGCGGGCGTTGCTGTCCCACAGGTTGATGGCCCGCGGGTTGCCGCCGCTCTCCTGGTTCATCCGGCGCAGCACGTTCGGCAGCAGCCCGGACGACTGGCCGAGCATGCGCAGCACCTGCAGCACCAGCGGGGCCCAGCGCTGCACCCCGCTACCGCCGCCGACGCTTCCGGCCGCAGCGATTGCGGCCTGGATCGGGTCCGGGATCTTGGTCTTCGAGATGTCGATGCCGAACGGCCACGTCACCGCGCCGCCCTTGGCGTAGCCCGGCAGCGCCTCGCGCGGGATCTGCTTGTCGTTCAGCGCGGCCATGAATCCCGGGCCGTAGTACTGCACCGCGGCGGCACGCTGGACGAACTCGCCGTTCGACAACCACGCGAGGATGTCGTCCGACGTAGCCGAGCCCGGCCCGGTGACCTCGCCGCCCGTCGCGTAGGACCCCATCTTCAGGTCCTTCTGCACGGCGCGCAGGTTGGCCGGGGTGATCGGCGTACCGTGCGACAGCAGGTACTGCGACGCCGAGTACCGGTTAAGCTTGGCGTCCACATCGGACACACCCTTGAGCGTGAACTTTGTGGACACATCCTTCGGGATGGCGCCGTACGTGTCGATGATCTCGTTGGCGGCCTTCTCGTTCAGGCCCATCTGACCCGCGGACGCCTTGAGCTGACCGATGTTCTTGTGGTACTTGGCCGTGGCCTTGTCGATCGCCACCCCGTTGTTGAGGTCGGCGATGAACATGTCCTTCGCGGCCTGGGCGCGAGACTGCAGGTTGTCCCGGTTCTCGCGGCCCTTCTCGGTGTTGATGTCAAGCGTGGTGCCGTTACGCTTGATCGACTCGGTGAGCTGATCCTCGGTGGCGAACCAGCGCTCCTCAGCCTCCATCGCGTTGATGGCCTCGCCGTTGTACGCACGCAGGGCCTCGGTGAGGTTCTCTAGCGCGGTCTTCGTGTCGTCGTACTCGCCGCCGAGTTCCTCCGTCGCCACCTTCATGTGGTTGGTGGACTGGCTCGCGGCGGACTGCGCACCGGCGACGCCGTACTGCGCGGCGGTGGCCTCTCTGGCGGCCCGAGCCTCGCGGTCGATCGCGGCCGACGACTTCTCCCGCGTGCCCACCGCGCCGTCGATCTCCGTCTGCAGCCGCTGCAGGGCCTCGATCTCACGCTGGTATCCGGCAGCCCGGTTCGGGTCGAACGTCTCGCTATCGGGGTCCAGCGCGGCATCTTGAAGATCGTTCAGCGCCTGGATCTGCCCACGGATGGACTCGTTGACCTGCTTGCGCGCCTCGTTGTTGCCGAGGTACGCGTCGGTAAGCAAGGCCGTGTTGATGCCGTGCTGCTCAGCCGTCTCAAGGAGCCGCTTCTCCTCCAGCGCCGCGGCGCCCGCTGTGCGGGTCTTCTCGTTGAGCGCGTTGTTCTCCTCCTGGAGAACCTTGGCCACATCCTTGGAGGCGTCCGCGAACGCTTGCTGCTGCGCCTCCGCCTCGGCGTTGCTGCTCGTGAACAGCGACACAGCCGCGGTGACGCCAGCCAGCGCGAGCCCGAACGGCCCGCCGAGGATGCCCATCAACCCGCCGGCCGCCGCGCGCATGCCGGTGAACCCGGCGGCGCCGACGCCCTTCATGGTCGAGCCGAAGGTGGACACGTCGCCGCGCGCCCGACGGAACGACTCGCCCATCCGGCCGACGACCGGCAGGCGCTCCTCCAGCGCCATGAACGTGCCGGTCACCCGGTTCACGTCGAACGCGCCCATCGCCGTGCGAACGTCGTCGCCGAAGCCGCGCGTTCCGGAACGGAGCGGGGCGAGCATGCTCTGCACCCGGCCGCCCGCCACGGCCCACAGGCCCATGGCGATTGCGGCGTTCTGCACCGGTGACGGCAGGTCCTGCCACAGCTCGATGACGTCCTTGACCACCGACACCAGGCCGCCGAACGCGGGGATCACGACGTCCCCGACCGTGTCGGCCACACTGCCCAGCGCGGGAACGCCAGTGCGCAGCGCCCAGTCAGACACCGCGTTCACGGCGGGCATGACCTTCATGCCGACGGACTCGGCGAGGTTGCCCCAGCTGACGATCGCCTTGTCGGTCGAGTCCGCGGACGCCTCGGCCATCCCGCCGAACTCGGTCTGCAGCTCGCGAAGGATGATCTTCTGCGCGCCGAGGATGTCGCCCGACTCGACCAGCGCGGTGACCTGTGCGCGCTGCTGCTCGGTGAAGCTGACGCCGACCTTGGTCAGGGCGGTGAGCCCCCTGATCGGGTCGTTGAGCGCCTTGCCGACGCGGATGATGTTTTCCTGCAGCGAGGCTCCGGCGTCGCCGGTCCGGTCCAGCGCGGCGGCCATGTCCAGCGAGACGGCGGTCGTCTGGTCGAAGATGTTGTTACCTTCGCCGACCTCGTTGCGGATCTTGGTGAAGGTGAGCAGGACGTTCTCGCCCTGCTGGATGACCTCGTCGTCGACACCGGCCTTATTGGACAGCGACTCCGCCAGCTCGCCGACCTGGTCCGCGGTGACGTGCGCCTGCTGCCCCGTCGACCGCAGCACGGCCTCGGTCTTGCGGCCGGTGCGCTCGGCGTCGCGTGCCTCGTCGATCGCGGTCTTGAAGAAGTTCACACCGGCGACGACGGCGCCGAGCGCGGCGATTCCCTGCAGGCTGGTGGCGATCCCCTGCAGCCGACCCTCGGCGGCCTTGCCGCCCTTGTCCAGCTGCTGCGTGTTCGCGAGGAACCGGACCACCACGTCGCGCTGGGAGCTAGCCACCGCTACCTCCTCTGCTGCTGTGCCCGCGCCGCGGCGGTGAGTTCTTTGTCGCGCAGGTCAAGCAGTGCCTGGACCTCCCACTGCCGCAAGCTACGAACGTCCGAAAGGGACAGTCCGAAGTGGCGGGTGAGGGTGACGCTGGTCAGGAGCCGGTCGCGCTGTCCTTCTCGCTGGCCGGGCTCGGCATCTTGAAAAAAACCCGCAGGTCACCGGCCTGCTCGTAGGTCAGCTCCGGGTTGGTGCGCTTTGCGACGACGAAGCCAAGCGCGCGCATCGCCTTGCCCTGCCTACCGTTCGGGTCCATCACGGACACGATCGACGCGTCGATGAGGTCCTCAACCTGCTCGATCTCCGAGCATGTGAGGTCGTTCATGTCCACGGTCACACGGCCCTTGTCGGCCGCGCCTGCCTTGCGCGGGGTCATTGGAATTTGATCTCCCTCAGGGCCTCAGCAAGGGCCCGGTTGGCGTCGTTGAAGTAGGTGGGCTGGTCCTCGACCACCGTCGGGAAGATGGCGGGCTGCGGCTCCTGGTAGACCCACTTCGCCTTGTCCTTCTCGCCGAACACGGGGTGCTTGCCGCCGCGCTCGACGATGCGCGAGTACGGTGCCCGCGCGCGGATCTCGGCCCGGCCAGCCCGTGCGCCCGCGCGGGTCCGGCGCCGCAGCAACCCAGACTGCTTGGGCTGCTTGGTGCGGATCTTCGCGGCGGTCTTGTTCACGGACGCGCGGAGCTTGCGTTGCAGCTTCTTCCGGGTCTCCGGGGCCAGCTTCTTGATCTCGCGGAGGAGGGCCCGCATGTCGTCGATGGACGTCTTCGACACATCGATCATGCGGGCCCCCCTCGACGCGTCAGGCCGCGGTGGTGTCCGTGGTCTGGTACTCGACCTTGATCGAGGTCGTCCCGTTGTTGATGACCTTGTACGGCATCGGTGCCTGCACGATCTCCGGGCCGCCGACCTTCGGGGTCTCCCCGTCGAACCGCACGTTCATCGTGATCTTGCACTGGTACTTGTACGTCGAGGAGATCGTCGCGCCCTCGAACAGCAGCACGACCTCGGCCTCGGTACCCTGGACGAACCGGTTGTACTGGGTGAGCCCGTTGAACTCGGCCTCCAGCGACCCGGTGTACTCCCGCAGCGCGTTCTCCTCCGGGCGGTCCCGGAGCGTCGAGCCGAGGAAGACCCGGTCGTCAGTGAGGTTGTTGGCCCCCTGCAGCGACAACGACTTCACCTTCGCGGCCGACCCCGCCACCGTGATCGTGCCCTGCACGAACGTGTACGGCTTGTTGCCCGTCGGGTAGGACGCGACAGCCAGCGCGGTCGCCGTGGACTCGGCCTGTCCGAGGAAGGACAGCTTCAGGTGCGCGAACGAGTCGACCTCGCAGGTCAGCTCCCAGTCGCTGACCCGGCAGCCCGTGTACGTGAACGGGTGCGCCGTGTCGGCGATGTCCGGCTTCGCGATCTGCAGTGTGAACGATTGCGGGAGCGCGGCTGGGGTGATCGTGTGCAGGTACACCGTCGGGTTGCCGGCGGCGTCGGGCTGCGAGGTGACCGCGGTTCCGATTGCGTGCGCCAGCCAGAACGCCTGCCCCTTCGGCCGCAGCTCCATGTCGAAGTCACCCGACACGGACTGGCTGCCCAGCGCCCAGTTGTCCGTGGTGATCACGCGGGACTGTGCTCGGAGGCTGGATGACTCGATTCGGGTCTGCTCGAACGCGGCGGACTCCGACACGAAGTCGAAGAACTTGTCGACCGGCGCGGCGCTGGTGCCGTAGGTCGTCTCGGTCTTGGCGCCCAGCTGCGCCTTGTCGCTGACAGCCATCAGGCGTCACTCCCCTTCTTGGCGGCCGGAGCCTTCGCGGCGGGAGCGGCGTCCCAGACGTCCTGCTTCAGCAGCTGTTCGGCGTCGCCGTCGAGCACCTCGACCGGCTCGCCCCGGCGCACGACGAGGCCCAGCTCGGGCACCTCGACGGCGTCGTGCGGTCCTACGTAGACCACGCGCATGTTGGTATCTCCTTGGGTCATTCCATCCGCGCGTGGACGCGGACGACGATGTCGAAGCGGCAGCCGTGGCCCGAGTCGAGCTGGCCGCCGTGGTACTTCCAGCTCTCGGGCTTCGCCCACTGGATGTCGTCGCAGAGCTGCGGAGCCTCGGCCAGCTGCTGCTGCAGCTCGGCGAGAAGCTCGAGCGCGCGGGCGTCGGCCTGCCGCTGGGTCTGGCCCTGCGTCAGCCGGACCTGGACCGTGACGTCGAGGTCGTAGACCTCCTGCAGCTCCATCTTGGTCGGCCGGAACGCGGGGAACTCCAGCGACTCGGTCTCGGCCTTCTCCAGCCAGATGGCCTCGTCAGGCAGAGAATCCACATCGGACCGCGCATACAACACGGCGACACCCGCGAGTCCGGGGCGCTCGCCGAGCCGGTCGACCAGCGCGGTCTTGAACGCGATCAGACTCGTTCCCGCGCCGCTCACAGGTAGTGCCCCTGCAGCTCGCCCGGGAACAGGTCCTTCACGGCCTTGCTGATCACGTAGGTCGGGAAGTTGGACTGCGGCACGTCGTACTCGTCGACGTTCTGTGTCGCGGTCATCTCCGACCGCCAGACGTTCTTCATCATCAGCTTGGCGGCGGCCTTGAACCGCTCGTCGACGTCGGCCGTGGTGGCGAACCGACCGGCGGTGTACTCGACCACGACGTTGCCCTCGCCCGCGGCGAACTCGGCGGCGTAGCCGGTGTCCCGGCGCAGCAGCTCGTTGCCGAGCAGGGTCGGGTCGCCGGAGTACTTCCGGGTCCGGTAGCCGTCGGCGGGCTTGACCGGGTTGGTCTCCGCGGTGAGCACCGTCTCCGTACCGTCCCGGTCGTACTCCTTGACCGAGGTGATCGAGGCGACTGGGTACTTGGTGAGGAAGACGGAGCAGTCACCCCCGTCGAGTTCGTCCGTGACCGCGCGGCGTACCACCGGGCCGACCAGCTCATCCAGCCGCAGCGACACGGCGGTGATCCACCGCTTGATCTCGTCATCGCTGGCGGTGGTGGCGGTCTGCTTCACGGCGGCCTTGCCTTCGGCCAGGGTCAGCACGTCGAGGGTGGCCATGCTCAGCGTCCCTTGTTCTCGGCGGGTCGGCGGGCCTTGTTGGCGGCGGGCTTCGCGGCCTTCTGCTCGGCGAGCGCGGCGGCGTCCTCGGGGGACAGCGCGTCGTCCGCGCCATACGCCAGCGAGACCGCGGCGGGGTGCCCGTCCTCGACCAGGCCGCCGTCAGCGGTGCGCCACAGGCGCTTTCCGTCCGGCATCAGACCTGCGTCCCCACGACGGTCCAGGTGATGGTGGACGTCCCGTTCGTCGCGGTGCAGATGTAGAGCTTGCCGTTGGTCGTGTCGATCAACAGCGAGCCGACCACCGCCACCCCGAGGAACGTCACGTTGACGGTCGGGGCGCCCGCGTTGCGCAGCGGCGCGTCCAGACCGGCGCCCGGGATAACCTTGCCGGGCTCGATGACAGCCATGAGTGTCCTTTCGGGACTGGGGTCCGGCCCCGGACCGTCGGCAGGAGACAGCCCGGGGCCGGAGGATCAGATGCCGGTGACCGTCGCGAACGCGGTCGGGCGGTAGAAGGTGACGCCCACGCGCACGTCGGCGCGGATGCGCTGCTTGCCGTTGAGGAAGTCGTCGGCGTGCGAGTCGGTCGTCTTCAGCTCGACGCCGCGACGGGCCACCAGCTCGGCGAAGTTGGCGAAGTCGCCGACCACACCGGTGTTCTCGGTCAGGCCCTGCGCGAGCGCGACCTGCAGGCCCCAGATGCGGTCCGGCCCGGCCTCCGAGGGCGAGCCCCAGATGTAGATGCCGTCGGCGGTGCGCAGCAGTCGGACTTCCTGCCAGTCCAGCGGGTTGGTCACGTACGCGTTGGGCACGGCCTGGCCGGTCCCGGTCATCACCTTGACCATCGCCTTGTACACGGCGTCCGGCACCGGGTCGGTACCCTTGGCCTGGGTCTGGATGCCCACGACGTTGAGCAGACCGCGCAGGTTCGGCGAGGTGCCGTTGCCGACGAGGACCTGCGTGTTCAGCCGCTGGCGCAGACCGAAGAGCAGACGGCCCTCGACGTAGGACTTCGCCTGGCTCTCGTCCTCGAGCTGCTCGTCCGTGATCGGCAGGGAGTTACCGATCTTCTGGATCGGGTCAGTGACCTCGACGACCTTGAACGCGGACTCGGGGTAGAGTCCCGCCTCGGCGAGCTCGGCCGCGTTGTTGGTGTAGACGGTCTCCTGCATGTACTTGTTCGCGGACTGACTGGTCGTCACGACCGGGAACAGGTCCAGCACGTCGATCGGCGTGGTCGCGATCGGCACCACCCGGCCCGACCGGAGGACCTCGGGGGACCAACCGTCGGTGCGCTGGAACAGCGTCTTCAGCTCGACGTCGATGTGCGTGGTCTTCAGCTCGCCCGAGTTGGGGGTCCACGCCTTGTACTGTGCGGACTCGATGAACCGCTGACCGAACGACTTGTACTCGCGGTCACGGTCGGGGCGGCGGTCCTCGCGCTCGCCCGGGCCATCCTGGCCCTTCTGCTCGCGGGCGGCGTCGGCGGCCTTCTGCACGGCGAGCAGGTCGTCGCGCTGCTTGCCGAGGTCCGTCAGCTCGTCGTTCATCTTGCGGATCTCGGCGGCCTTGGCGCGGGAGTCACCCGACAGCGTCTTGACCTTGTCGAGGTCCATCTCCGGGCCGGCCTCGTCGAACACCGCGTGCAGCGTCTTCGACTTCTCCGTGATCGCGGACTGGACGTCGTCCAGCTTCTTGAATGCCACGTGTCCTCCTTGGACAGGCGTATTGGAAGTGGTCAGCCGAGTTCGAAGGCCGCGAGTCGCGCGATCTCCCGCGCGATGTCGGCCTCGTTCTCGGGGGTGGGCTCGGCGTCGAGCAGTTCGGCCAGCCGCTTCAGGGCGGCGTGCACGCGCTCGGTCACCTCGGTGCTCTCCGCACCCAGGGCCTTGCCCTTCTCCTGCCGCTTCGCCATGACGTCCGCGGCGCGATCGATGTAGGACTCCACGGCGGCCACGACCGCCAGGCCCTCATCGGTGAACTTCATGCCGGCGCTCTTGGTCGCCAGCGTGCGTGTGTTGACTCCGGCACCGATGAGCACCGGGGACACCTCGTGGACCTTCAGCTTCTCGAGGAAACGGACCGACCGGTCCTCATGCTCCCCGAAGGACGCCTTCACGACGTCGTAGCCGTAGCTCCACTCCATGAGGTCACCCGCGTGCTTGACGGCGCGGAAGTGGTCAGCACCCGTCTGGGTGTCCAGCCAGAACTTGCCGTTGAACACGGCCTCGGTCTTGGTCTCCCGGATGACACCCTTGCCGACTGGCAGCGAACCCATCCAGCTCTCATGCTGGTACGCCGAGATCAGCACCTCGGCGCCGTCCTCGAACGCGCCCTTCAGCGTGACGTCGCCGTGCTTGTCCTCGACGTCGAGGGTCGAGAAGACCGCGGTCACCTCGCCCTTGTCCTCGTCGGCGTCCTTCAGCTCGACGCGCAGACTCTTCGTGTCCACAGTGGCTACTCCTCCGGCGGGGCGGGGTTGGGGCCCCCTGCCGAGGTGCCCGTGTTGGCGGTTTCACCCGGCTTCTGCAGCTGAACGCTGAACAGGCCGGTGTGCGTGAGAAGGGACCAGTCGCCGGCTTGTACGGCAGCAGTCACGGACTCGGGCGTGTACCCAGCGTCCAGAAGGTTGCGAATCGTCTGTGCCTCGGTGGACTGGATCTCCGCGGAGTCCTTCTTGTCCTCACGGAGGAACGCGATGTCTCGATCGTCGTACCAGAGTTCGGCGTCAGCAGGGACGTCCACGATGGACGCAAGCGACCCGGCCACGTTCCGCCACAGCGGGCGCAGCGTGCCGTCGGCGAATCGCCTGCGCGCCTGGCCGTAGTTGCTGTACGTGGCGGCCTGCAGGCCCTCGGAGAATCCAGCGATGACTGGCGGCACTCCGGCCGCGGCGGCGACCCGGGTCTCCCCGGCGCCTTGCACCGCGCGGAAGTCAAGGTTCTTCAGGTCAGCCCCGACGACCTTCGCGTCCGCACCGCCGCCCAGGTACAGGGTCTTGTAGGCGTTGCTGGCGCCCTTGGTGCGCTTGTCGATGTCGTGCTTGTACTTCTCGAACCGCTCCGGCGTCATGTCCTTGTCGACCGTGACGACCATGCGCCCGGTGGCGCCCTGCGAGAAGTACTTCCACTTGTGCTTGGTGGCGGCCTGGTCGGACTCCAGCTCGTCCATGACCGGCGTGACCCAGCTCATGCCACGGAACCGGAAGTCAGGGTCGGGGATCGGCGCGAAGCACGCGACCTCGTCCGGCATCAGGATCTCGGGCTCGGCCACTCCCGGTCGCGGGTCGTAGACGTAGGCAAGTACCTCGGCGTCGAGGTCGTCGCCGCTCTCGACCGGCTCGCCGTGCGACCCCAGGACGATCGTCATGTACTGGGAGTTGGGGAGAGCCAGGCCGTGCGGACGGTCAACGCAGAACGCGGTGCCGCTCAGGTCGGCCTTCTGGATCATCCGGGCCAGCAGGTCACCCGTCGTGCCACCGCGCCAGGGGCGCTCGAGCTTTGCCAGCGCTGGGCCTCCAAAGAGGTCCCCCGGCCGACCCTTGCGGATCTGGCGGTACTGGAATCGAGCCTCACTGAAGATCAGCATGCGCGTGAGGTTCAGCGCGAAGATGATGCCGTTCTTCTTGTAAGCAGCCTGGATCATCCCGGCGAACTCGGGCTCCGCCTGCTCCCGGGAATCCCACGGCAGCAGCCCGAACGCAGAACGCGACGCAGTGAGATCCCAACCGGGCGGGCGAAGCAAAGCCTTGCGGCCAGTCACCAAACGGCGCGACAGCCTCACGGCGACTCCTCATCCCCGAACAGGAACAGCACGGCCAGCACGGCGGTGCACACCCCGGCGACGAGCCAGCCCGCGGGCGGGTAGATGGCGGCAGTGCCAACCGTCAGGAACACGGCGGCTAGCACCAGGAACAGTGCGAGCGCCAGCTCGCGGGCGGCGGCGGGCGACAGCTTCGGGAGCTTGGCGCGCATCAGTCGTCCTCCCAGTCGTCCTCGGTCATGACCCAGGGCTCGACGTCCTCGGGTTCGGGGGCGGCGGCAGTGCCGTGCAGGGCGAGGGTCGCGGCGACCAGCGGCGTGATGTCCACGGAGATGTCCTTGCGGGCCCAGGCGTAGGCATCGCCCACCGGGCGGAGCTGTCCACCCAGGGCGGCCGTCGTCAGGCTCTGCTGGCCGATGTGCCGCAGCTGGTCGTTGGTGAGCGCGTCGATGAACTCGCCCGTGGCCTGGCCCAGCTCGGCCGTCGTGATCAGCTCGACCTCGACGCCTGCCTCGATCAGCGGCTGAATGAACGCGCCCGCGGCGCTGCGCGGATCGATGACCACCGGGCCACAGTCCCAGCGCCGGTACAGCTCGGCGGTCCTCGCGACCACCCAGCCCGTACCCGGCTTGGCGTCGATCACCTCGACGTGGAAGCGCCCGTCCGCGCGGCGGCCTGCGACCGCGACCGTGCTGTGGCTGCGGTCCGGCGACGTGTCGAGCGCGAACCGGACGCGACCGACCAGCTTGGACTCGGTGTCCTCGAGGTCGGCCCACTGCCCGGCGTCGATCGTGCCGCCCGCGGACTCAACCGGCCGGGGCCAGATGCCGAGGATCTCGCGGGCGAAGCCCATCTCGGACATGGACGCCAGGTCGTTCTCGACGTCCTCGAGCGTGAGTCGGTCCGTGCCCAGCGCGGGGTTCGTGTTGGCCCACCGCTCGACGTCCGACAGGAACGCGGCCAGCTCGGCGGGCGACAGCTCGCGGAGGTCCTCGAGCCGCCCGGCCGCGCCGAAGTCGCGGTAGCCTAGCCGACCCGGGTCAGCGGACTCGGCCCGCTTGCGCAGGCGGTGCATGACCTCGCCCGACACACCGTCGAGCGGCGGCGACGAGGTGTAGATGGTCTGCGGGTTCAGCGCGGCGCGCTGCGTCGGGCCGATCGCGTCCTGCTGCTCAAACGTGTACGCGAACGTCTCGTCGATGATGTTCAGGTCGACGGCGTCGATGCCGCGGCCGGAGCCCTTGCTCCTCGCCACGAACAGCACCAGTTGCCCGGTCTCGAGAATCTCGAAGGACTCCTGGCCGTTGGTCTGCCCGACCTTGACTGTGAAGCGCTCGCCGTCCAGGTCGATCGCGTAGTGCTCGGAGCCGCGCCGCTCGAACCGCGTGCCGAGCCGGCCGAAGTGCGCGCGCATGCGCCGGGCGGCCTTCTTCGCGGTCTTGACCTCGTGCGCGCTCCACAGGATGGTCTTCTCACCGAGCAGGAACAGCCCGGCCAGCACCCGCAGCTCGAGGATGACGCCCTTGCCGTTCTGGCGGGCGACCCACTCGCAGTACTCGCGGCAGGCCCACATCCCGTCCGAGCGGAACGACAGCAGCAGGTTGAGCGCGTCGGCCTGCCAGTCGTCGGCGGCGATCCCCGCGCGGAGACCAAGCTCCAGCGCCTCAGGGCCGAACGACCCGACGATCCCAGCCGGACGGACCTCAACCCGCGGTTTGCGCTCGCTTCTCAGCAATGCGGGAACGGATGCCGACAACGTTGCCGCCTCCCCCGCTGGTGGTGCTCGGTGTCGGGTTCGACGGGGCTCCCGCGCCCTCAACCTCGGCGGCCTGGCGCAGCTCGGCGACGATGCCCTTCAGCGCGGTCTCCTGCATGCGCGTCTCGGACAGCAGCTTGTCGACGATCACGGAAATCTCACCGCCGTCGTTCAAGTCCAGCCGTAGCCAGGACTTACGTGGGTCGGCGAGCATTGCGTCGAGCTGGTCGAGACGGTCCGCCATGCGGCACGCCTCTTCGAGCAGCACGACCTGAGGCGGGGCCAGCCCGGCGCCCTCGTTCATCTGCCGCCACAGCCGCGCGCCGCGGGTACCGGGCTCCGTGACGGGAACGTCACGCGTGTCGTCACGATCCGTTTCAGCGTCACGTTGCGGCGTACCAGCCGCGTCACAGGTCTCTGACCTGCACAGACGGTGGTCACCGGCCTTGTGCCGCCGGGAGCGCTTCGCCCGCAGGGCTGGGCTGTCGGCCATCGTGACGCTCCAGTGATCCAGTTTGCGGGGGGAAAAAGGGAAGGGGCCGGAGTCGTCTTGGCCTTGATCAACTGGCCTCGAGGACCCCCGGCCCCCCTCCCCCGGCCTGCTCCCCTACCTACCACTCGCGACTGTTCGCGTCCGATGTGGAGGATCGAGCGGGCTCTGACCTGCGGTTACCGCGCGAAGCGTTGCAGCCGTAGTGCGCGGCACGAAGGTTGTTAAGATCGAATTCTTTTCCACCAAGTGACTTGGGGATGACCAGGTCCACGCTGCCGGACAGGGGATGCCGGGGGCGGGGTGGGGTACGGGGTATGGCCCGGGTGGGCATCCGGCACACCGGCATCCGGCACGTCCAGCCGTCGCGGTCGAGGACCTTCGGCCTGACCTTGCGGTACCAGGTGGAGGAGTGGTGGGCACCGCGTGCCCGGGCCTTCGCCCTCAGCCTGGTGCGCTCAGCCTCGGTCGGCGGCGGGCTGCCTGCCTTGCGTCGCCGGCACGGCTTGGAGCAGAAGCGCTGCTGTGGGTGGTTGACCTCGAACCGGGTGCGGCAGGTGGGGCAGGTTCGGTAGGTCTCCCCCATCGAACCCCGCCCCGCTACGAAGTGCCCGGCCCCGGAACGAACCCGCCCGGCTGGTAGGCCACAGCCCCCGACAGCCCGAGCCGCTCGCACAGCACGTCGAGCCAGACGTTCATCTGCTCCTCGAAGTACAGCTCGCGAGCGTCGGCGCCGAGATCCCGGGCACGCTGCTGCTCGCGGCGATTCATGACCACACGGGCCTGCACCGCAGGCGTGGACAGCGGCACGGTGCCAGTCCTGCTGAAGATGCCCATCACCGCACCACCCATCCGAACTCAGTGGGGTCTGCCTCGCTGCCTTCACCGTGACCGAGGTGGGTCGAGCCGCCAGCGCCGAAGCCGTAGCCCTGCGGCTTGGCCTCCACCCGCGTGATGGTCCGTGCGGCGTGGTCCACCAGGCCCTTGATCTGCTTGGGCGACCCGGCGTATTCGGTCTCGATGCGGACCTGACCCCGGCCGTCGAGCGTGACTTCGATGATCAAAGCAGCTCCAAGCTCGACCAGCCGTTGCCGTCGACCACGAAGGTCAGCAGCGCGGGGTCGGTGTCGTCGCCCGCCTTCAGGCGGTACCAGTCGCTGCCGTTGTCCATGGTCGGTGCCTGAATCCACCACTTGGCCCGTCCGGTGTGGACCGAGCGGCCCGAGGGCTGCACTCGCAGGTGGTGGAAGTGGCCGGTTAGCAGGATGTCCGCGTCGGCCGCAGCCTGCCCGCCGTGCACCTGCTTCGCCCACCAGAGGGGCAGCTGGTCTGGGCGGTTGACCTGGTGGCCGTGCGCCACGGCGAGGATGGTTCCGTGGACGTCGAGCGCCACGACCTCCTGCCAGACGTCCGGCACCACGAAGTCCACGTGGGACAGCGAGTCGTTCAGGGCGAAGGCGTCCGCGACCGCGGTCAGCATCTCGAGACCGAAGTCGTCGCCAGGCCTGCCGAGGGCGTCCTTGCCGCGCCGCCACGCACCGTGGTTGGACGGCACGCCCACGCAGGTGACCTTCGGGAAGATCCGGGCCAAGCGCAGGGCGGCCTCGGTGTAGAGCCTCCTGGCCACGCGGAGTTGCTCCGGGAAGCTCAGGTCGTTGGTGAACGCCTGGGAGGGCACGTTCTCGAAGGACTCCACACAGTCGCCCACGTCGACCAGGTAGGCCGAGTCGCAGCCCGACCGCGCAGCGAGGGCCTCCAAGGAGTCGAGCCGGTCAATGACCCGGGCCACGAGCTCCTCGGTACCCCCGCGCGACCCCACCTTGCCGACCTGTAGGTCAGCCCAGGCCACCACCAAGGCGCGTCCGGTGTTCGAAGCCGGGGGGCAGCTCTGCCGGAACGCCTTGGTGGCGGTGAGGATGTCCTCCAGGTCCAGCCGATCCCCGGCGCCCCCGCGGTCGGAGATCGTGAACCTGCAGTAGACGTACGGCTTAGCGGGGTCTCCCCAGTACCGCACCTGCGTCAGCTCGACCTTGCGGTCGTCCGGCAGGGCGTGCCCTGTGACACGCTGGATCTGTTCGCGCCAGGCGGTCTCTGTCTCGGGGATCTCCGACAGCTGGGCCGTCACCTCGACCGGCTGGCCGCCTGCGTACCGCACGCCCGGCTCGAAGCCCTTCGGGTGCTGGACCCGGGCCCGGTGGACGGGGGCGGCGGCCGGAGTGGTCAGGCGGTCAGCGAGGCCCACAGGAGCACAGCCCCTTCCTGTGCCGGAGCACGGTCGTGTGGGACACCTCGTGCCCCTCGGCCTGCAGCTCCGCAAGGAGGGCCGTCGTAGTCCAGCGGTCGTCGTCGAGGGCGGCCACGAAGGCGGCCCGATCGGCGTCGGTCAGCCGGGTGAGGATGCGCCGCACACCGCACGGCCGCTGAGGGCCTGCAGGCGGGGCGGACAGTCGCTCCGAGAGCGCCATGGGTCCTCCAGACATGGAGATGTCCCCCGGGCGCCTGTCGCGGTCTTACCCCGGGGGACATGTCTCCAACATGATTAATGTAGCGTTCCAGTGCAGTCTGTGTCAAGACTGCGTTCAGACGACGCGCTGATTACGCCGCGGCGGCCTGTACGAGGTCGCCGAGCCGGTAGGTGCCGCGGCCGTCGGCGACCACCTTCCCGCGGTGCGCCCACTTCCGAATGCGTGCCGGGGTCACTGACACCCCGAGGGCCTCGAGCATCCGGGCGGCGTCGGCGGCGGTAGCTCGGTGCTCCTCCAGCGCGGCCCGCATCTCGTCCCGGGTGGCCTGCACGTCGTGCTCGGTGCCGCACTCCCGGCAGACCGCCGTCGAGCGGCCAGGCGGGGCGTACAGGGCCGCACAGCACCACCCGGCGAACACCTTGCCGGGCTTCTGGTCCACGGCCTTGACCGCGCGCCAGACCGCCTCGGTGATCTCCTCGTAGAGGTCGCCGGCGGCAGGGTGGTGGGCTACGGCCCGGAGGTGAGTCAGCAGCCAGACAGAGGCGGTGGCGGCGGTGCCTCGGCTGTAGACCGGCCACAGGCGTGCTCCCGACCGCTCGGCGACGTCACCGGCCCAAGACAGCAGCTTGTCCCGGAGGTCGGTCCGGGCGTCCGAGGCGCTCAGGTTGAACGGCAGCGGCGGGTCGACCGGCTTGCTGCCCCCGCCACCGCGCACGCCCACCTTGTCCTGCCGGGTGATGGTCACCTCCAGCTCGTCGACCAGGCCCGGCACCTCCCGCAGGCGCGCGGCCAGCTGGTCGAGGCACCCCCGGCAGAGCTGGGCGCCGTCGGCGGGCTCCTCGTCGATCACGCAGAGCGTCTCGGTCACTCGGCCTCAACCTCTTCGTTGTCGTCGTTGAACCAGCTCAGCCCGTCGTAGTGCGGGCCCTCGTGGCCGTCCGGCAGCTCGCAGTAACCCTCGTACTCACCGTCCCACCAGTAGACGAACCGGTTGCATGCGGTCATGTCGATCACCTCCTAGACGGCGTCCTGCCAGGCGAAGCTCGGCGGGTCGGACTCGACCACGATCCGCACGCCGAACAGCTCGGCCTCCATGCACCGGACCAGCGTGGCGGTCGCCTCTTCGGCCTCGTCCTCCGGGACCATCGCGATCAGCTCGTCGTGGATCGGCAGGAGCGTGCAGTCCCCCCACTGCGTGTCCCGCCACCGCGGGAAGA
The DNA here is from genome assembly GCF_044466355.1 of Actinophytocola sp. NPDC049390. NCBI lineage: Bacteria > Bacillati > Actinomycetota > Actinomycetes > Pseudonocardiales > Pseudonocardiaceae > Actinophytocola > Actinophytocola sp. NPDC049390. Next base: position 290,796 of record NZ_JBITMQ010000013.1, on the reverse strand, counting down.
CGTCCACCAGCAGCTCCCGCGCCGTGCCCTGGATCTTGAAGTTGGGGCCCTTGTGCGGGAACTCGCGCGGCAGGTGGATGACCCGGCCCGAGTAGCTGCGGAACTGGGTCTGCCCGGCCCGGATCTCCCTGCGGGTCTGCTCGGACCAGGCGGCCAGCTGAGGCGTCAGGGCGTCGATAACGTCCACGGCGGACGCGGCCACGCTCTCGGACACCCCCGCCTGCTTGGCCAAGGTCGGCACCCCGCCGCCGTAGAGCCGCCCGAACACGATCCGCTTGGCGCGGTAGCGGTCCGCCTTCGTGGCCTCAGGGCCCCAGACCTCCCGCGCGATGGCCCAGTGCAGGCCGTCGGACAGCCCGGCGTCCTCGTCCGCGATGTAGCGCATCAGGTTGGCGTCCTGGCTCAGCGCCGCGGCGACCCGGGTCTCGACGCCCGAGAAGTCCGCGGAGATGAGCAGGTGCCCCGGGTCGGCGGTGATGCACGCCCGGAAGCCGCCCTTCTGCGGGACCTGCTGGAGGTTGGGCCGCACGCAGGACATGCGCCCGGTGTCGGCGGCCAGCGTGTAGACCGTCGGGCGGGCGCGGCCGTCGCCGTTGACCACGAGGTCCCGGTAGGGCTCCAGGAACGCGGAGACGGCCTTGTCGTGGTGGCGGTAGTCGAGCACCGCGCGGACCAGCTCACCGGCAGGACCCTCGGTCTCCCGCATGCCCTCCAGCACCTCGGCGGCCACGCTCGGCTTGCCGGTGCCGGTCTCGGGCAGCGTCGCGCCCAACTCGATCAGCCGGTCCCCGACCTGCTTGGCCGACCCGGGGTTGTCGACCCCGAAGCCCTGCACGTGGTCCCGGGCGACGTTGCGCTCGAACTCGTGCTTGGTCAGCATCCGGTCCACGTGCTCGCCGTCGATCCGCAGGCCGCGGTGCGCCACCCGCGCGGTCATCCGCTGGGCGAGCCGCTCCCGCTCGAGTACCTCCGGCTCGGGCCAGGGCACCTTCAGCGCGACCGCCGCGGTGTCCAGGACGTCGCTCGCGTCGTAGCGGACCATCGTCTCGTGGTGGTGGCTGACGTGCGCCCAGCCCGTCGACTCGTTCCAGCGGCCCGCCTTGAACAGCGCCTTGCGGGCGGCGTCAGCGGCCGGTGCGGTGGCCAGGTCCCCGAGCAGCGCCCCGGAGAGCGCCTTGAGCCCGGGGTCCGAGCCGGTGGACTGCGGGTCGGCGAGCTTGGCCGGGATGACCGTGTCGTGCATCAGCTCCCAGGCGCGCTCAAGCTGCATCGAGGACTCCTGCGTGTGCGAGGGGGATGAGGTCGGCGGTCGCCGAGTGGGCGTGCAGCTTCAGGCCCAGCTCGCCACACCGGTCGAACAACGCGCGGGCCACGGCCCGGTGGTCGGGGTCGGCGCCGTCGAAGACCACGGTCGTCAGTGCGTCGCCGAGCTGGATGGTCCGCAGCGCGTGCAGGCGGTGGCCGACCGGGTAGCCGGTGTGCTCGATGTCCACCGTCAGGCCGCCGGACCGGACCATCGCCACCTCGACCAGTCGGGCCGCCTCGAAGAGGGGCTCCTCCCGCACGGCCACGCCGCCGGGCACCCGGTCCACAACCGCGGGCAGGGTCAGCGCCCGGCCGTTGGCCTCAGCCACCGCGGCGAGCCGCTTCTCCTCGGCAGCCGCCGCGCGCTTGGCCCGCGCCTGCTCGGTCCGGGCGGCCTTCTCCTCGGGGGTCAGAGCCGCCTTGCGGGACCGAGACGGTGGTCTACCTGCGACGTTACCGTCCTGTGACTGATCATCGATCTTGGTGACGGGTTCAGCGGCCAACCCGTCACCGCCCTCTGACCTGCGCAAAGGTGCCGTCGTTCTGTCGCGCGGTGACGGGTTTGAGGAAAACTCCCCTTTCCCCTGATTTTCTGTAGATGATGTTGTAGTAGATATTTCTGGGTATACCGGAGTAAACCCGTCACACCCGTCACCACCTACAGAAGCACGATGGTCTACCTGCGGAAACGTGGGTGACGGGTTGGGGGTCAAACCCGTCACCAAACCCGTCACCAACCCGTCACCCCGGTCACGGACCAGTAACGGCGAGGTCACGGGCGTCGTTACCGAATCGGCGACAGGCAGCGAGCTGCCGACTGTCACCCCGCCGCCGTAGGACAGCCGCAGCGGGCGGGTGCGGGCTGCCTTGCCGTGCTTGGACGGGTAGCCGAGGTCGGTCAGCTTCCGGCCCCACGCCGTCGGGCTCGGGACGTCCCGGATGGACAGGCGCTTGCACCAGTCGGCGAACGCCTCGTACAGCCGCATGGCGGGCATGCCCTCGCGGTCCGGCTCGGTCTCGGACTCGACCCACGTCCGCACGGTGTCCTGCTCCCGGCTGATCTCCTCGGCGAGGTCCCGCACGCTCGCAGGCGCCGCCGCGGTGAGGGCGCTGTCCGGGTCGGCCAGCCACAGCCCCGCCTCGCGCATCAGCTGGGCCAGGATGCCCGGGGCTTCCCGGCGCCAGACCGCGCCGCCGATGGGCCCGAGGGCCGCCCTGCGCTCCCGTACCTCCGCGGGGTCACCGCTGAAGGGGATGAGCCGGACGCGTCGCCGCAGGCCCTCGTCGGTGAGCTGGGGCTCGTCGTTGGCGGTGAGCACGAGGGTGTGGGTCGGGCTGAAGGTGATCGGGTTCTCCCTCATGCGGTTGCCGGTCAGCTCGCCGCCGCCGGTCAGCTGCTTGAGCCGCTCGGTCGCCCACCGCCCGCGCCGCGGCCCCTCGTCGATGAAGGACAGCCGGCGGCCCTTGAGGGCGTAGACGATGGAGGCGTGGCTGTTGCCGTCGACGAGCAGCCGGGGGTCGGCCGCATGGGCGTAGGTCCCGAGCACGGACATGATCAGCTTGACCAGGGAGGTCTTGCCGACGCCCGGCTCGCCCAGCAGGATCGGCAACGCGGCGTCCGGGTAGCCGGTCAGGCCGATGGACAGCACGCGCAGGGTCCAGGCCCGCAGCTCCGGATCGGATAGGACTGCCGCCAGGTAGGCATCCCAGTGCGGCGTTTCGATCCACTCCGGGGCGAGTGCCGCGGCGTGCAGGTGCGGGGTGCCGGGGTCGAGGTCCAGCTCGGACAGCTCGGTGCCTCGGAGGTCCCACGCCTGCCCGCCCGCCCAGAACACCCACGGCTCGGCGTCGAGGTCTGCCAGGCGTGTGCGGATGGGGCTGCCCGGGTCGCGGGCAAGGGCGACCATCTGCTTGGCGATCGCGCCGGCCGACGCCGAGGTCATGAATCGCTTGCGCCGGTCCGCGCGGGCCTTCTCGTCGCCCTCGCCATCGGGGTTGCCCGCGGGCATGAGCTGCGCCACCTGCGTGACGATCGTGGCGGCGTACTCCTTACCCGCCAGCTCCCACAGCTCCGGCCCGCGGCGCAGCCAGGACTCGGCGTCCTCGGCGTAGCGCACCGCCGGGGCCACCCGCTCGAGCACGGTCTGCGCGAGGGTGAGGTCGAGACCGGCCTGCGGGTCGAAGGCGTGGGTGCCGATGACCTCGCGGACCGACCACAGCCTTGCGGGCTCGGTACCGTCGTCGTCCAGGTCGTACCAGTACTCGGCTTCCTCGTCGGTGAGGGACCCGTTCACCCTGTCGTACTCCGCCGCGGGCGCCGCCACCTCGACCGCCGAGGCGAGCAGGCAAGGGTCAGCCGGTACCTGGCGCGGCCCGAACTCCGTGACGGCCTTGCGCGCGGAGGTGAGCGCCCGGCGGGCGTGCTCGTCCTCCCGGCCCTCCCCCGCCGCGATCTCGACGGCCCAGACCTCGGCCAGCTCGGCGAGCACCGGACCGACCCCGGGGTGACCGGCCGCGCCGAGCATGACGAGGTGGTGGACGCGCTCGGTGGCGGTGTCGTGCCGGGAGCCGGAGTCGGCCGCCCGCATCATCTCCAGGGCCTTGAGCCGCGCGCTGTAGACCTCGGCGCAGGGCTCGCGGTCGTCGTCCTCCAGCTCGGCCAGCAGGGCCTGTCCCGCGCCGACAGCCGCCGACGCCGGGCCCGCCTCGGTCGCCCCCTCGCGGAGGTGCTCGACCCACGCTTCGGGCAGCACGGCCAGATCACTGATCGACGGCACCTCGTCCGGCCACCGCGTTGACACCCGGGGCTCGACCGTCGTCTCCTGGAACCAGGCGTAGTCGTGGTCAGCCGTGGCGTGCTCGCTCGGCGCGACGACGGCGTACCGGTGGTGCCGCTGGATGATCTCGATGGAGTCCGACAGCTTGGTCCGGTACCGCCCTGCCGGGACGCGGTAGAAGCGAATGCCGGACGGCGCCGGGCGGGCCGAGCTGACCCAGGTGGGCGGCAGCGGGCCGAGCCGCTCCTCGAGCTCCGCGATGTGGTCGCCTCCGCGCTTGCGGACCTCACCCTTGTCGTAGTGGTCGACGTCGATGCCGATGACCCCGTCCGGCATGCGCAGCGCGACGGAGTGGTTCGGCAAGGCGGCGTGCCACGCGGCGTACTGCTCGGGGGTGGGGTCGGCTCCCTCGGCCCCGGTGTACCCGACGGGTGGCGGGTGCTTGGTCGTGCTCGGCACCGGCAGCACGCACGGCCAGCCGGCCTGCACGTAGGGCACCAAGGCATCGCTGTACACGCCCACGCGTGCTCCTCTGTGTAGTTGTCGGGGTTGGACGGTCAGGCCGCGGCGGCCTGGGCTGTCGCGATCTGGTCGACAAGCCACCGAATCGCGTGCTCTGCCTGCTGCGGCACCACGCCGTTCCCGACGAGCTTGAGTTGCTCGTTGATGGACAGCCCGGGGACCTCGGAGATCCACCCGGCGGGCAGGCCCATCAGCCACTCGCCGAAGGCGGGGGCCACCTTCACGCCGCCGCGTGGGCCGCGGGTCGCCGGGTACGGGGCCGGACGCCCGAGCACGGACTCCCACCGGCGGATGGCCGGCTCGTACTCCTGCCAGTCGACGGCCTCGCCTTGCGTCGCCTGCGCCACCACGCCAGGCAGAAGGGGTTCGTCCGATCGTGCCCCGCTCCGGGTCAGGTTGCCGCCCGTGACGTTCCCGACGGTCGGCGTCGGCAGGAGGGGGAAGACCGCGCCGGGGAGGCAGGTCTCGTCGTCCCGTTGGTTCCTGCCCTTCCAGTCTCTGGCTGTCGGTGTCGGAAGCAGGCTCAGCCCACCAGCCGGGCCACCGCCGTCTGGATGTTCAGCCCACCGTCCCGGCCGGACGTTCCCGGGCCAGTCGTCATGTTCGCGTGAGGTGTCGGCAGCAACGATGAACAGTCGCTCCCGCCGGTGGGCGGCACCGACGTCGGAAGCACGGAGCAGTGTCCACGCGACGCGGTACCCGAGCGCGGCAAGGTCTGCGGCCACGACTCGGAAGCCGCGCTTGAGGTGGGCCCCAACGTTTTCGAGTACCACGATTCGGGGCCGGAGTCGGTCGATGCCGTAGGCGATGTAGGGCCAGATGTGTCGGGGGTCATCGGTTCCCTTCCGGAGTCCCGCGTTGCTGAACGGCTGGCACGGGTAGCCGGCCGTGAGGATGTCGACAGGTTCGACGGCCGACCAGTCGATGACCTTGAGGTCTCCGAGGTTCGGCACGCCGGGGTGGTGGTGCTCCAGGAGCGTGATCGGGCCGGGCTCGATGTCCGACACCCACGCGAGCTGACCGCCGAAGACGTTGCGCGCGGCCATGTCCAGCCCGCCGTACCCGGTGCATAGGGAGCCGATCTTCACGCGCCCACCCACTCGTCGTAGGCCGCGAGCACCTTCGCCCGGAGGTCCGCCGCGGTGCCGTCGTTGACGATCGTGAGGTCCGGCTCGATGCGGTCCATCTCGGTCTCGGAGACGTGCCGGTCGCCGTCGTCGGCGAGGTCGGGCCGCTCGATGCGGATCAGGAGTGCGTCGCCTCGTACCCAGAAGTCGGACCGCAGTGCCTCAGCCTCGTTAGCGAAGCGGACGTCAGGTACGACCACGTGCTGTGCCTGCGGGTGCTTCCGGACCAGGGCGCGGGTCCATGCACTGAGCCAGAAATCGTCCTCAATGTCCCGCACGCCGATGCCCAGCTCCTGAAGGAACCGCCGCACCTCGGGGGTGTTCTTGGTCATCTCCCAGCCGTAGTGCTTGACCGCCCACGACAGCCGTCCGTACGGCCCCGGGGCGTTCAGGATCTGGGGGTTCACCCGCAGCGCCAGGTCCTTCACGGCGTCCGCGAACCCGACGCGCACGAACCCGCGCTGCTCGACGAGGGCCGTCGCCGCGGTGTCCTTGCCGCTGCGCTTCTTGCCGGTCAGTCCGACGATCTTCACGCGTCCTCCTTGCGGTCCAGGACGATGCCGAGCACCTTCCCGGTGACGTCCGACACGGTGTAGCCGAGGCACATGAACAGGACGAAGTCCAGCCACGCGGGGTAGTCGGTCACGTTCTCTCCTTCGTGGACAGTGGATCGGGCAGCCGCAGGTCTCGGACGGCCGCGTAGAGGGCGTGCCGGGCGGCGTCGCGGGCGTGGCCCATGCCTCGGGTGGGTGCGAGCAGGCCCGCCGCGTCGAGCCGCCGGTCGGTCGCCCAGGGTTTGACGACCCCGGCCGGGCGCTGGACGAGCCGGACGCCGTGCTGCTGGCAGAGCTGGGCTACCCCGCCGATGATCAGCCGGGCCTGCTCGCCTGCCTGCGCGGTCGAGCTGCGGCCGGAGCGCCGGGATACGACGAACTTCTCGATAGCGACGAGGTTGACCCGGTGCCCGGCATCCCGTAGCCACCACAGCACGAGCTGCAGCACTCGGTCCGGGGGCAGCTGACCGAACTCCTCGCCGACGGGGTAGACGTCCGGGAAGTCGAGCACCGCCAGCCCCGTGGTCCCGCCGGGGTCGATACCGAGGACGCGGATCACGAGAAGATCCCCACGCCCCAGAACGCCTGGGTGATGAGGGTCCCGTTGACCGAGCCGAGCATCAGGCCGATCAGGTACCAGCGCGTCCGGATGTACTTCATGCTGCTCTCCTGTCTGAAGTGGACGCACCGCCGAGTAGCTCGCTGACGATGCGGGGGTCCTGGACCAGGTCGGAGAGCTGCTGACCTTTTTCCCTCAGCGCCTCGCGGACCCGGCTGTCGATGGTGTTGGCCGCGACCACGTCGATGATCTCGATGCAGTCGTGCTGCTCGGCCCCGATGCGGTGCAGGCGGTCCTCGGCCTGGAGGGCGTCCACGAGGGACCAGGGGCGCTGCAAGAACACCGCCGTGCTCGCCGCGGTCAGGGTGATGCCGACGCCGCCGGCCTGGGTGGTCACGCAGATCAGGTCCAGCTCGCCTCGCTGGAAGGCGTCGACGTTCTCGGTGCGCCGCGCCGGGGTCTGCCCGCCGACGATGTACCCGACCTTGTAGCCCGCCTTCTCGGCCGCGTGCCCGGCCAGGGTCATCAGCTGCCGGGACTGCGCGAACGCGACGACGGGTGAGCCGGGCCGCTCCTCCAGCACTTCGAGCAGCGCGTCGACCTTCCAGCTCGGGGCCTTGAGCACGGCGTGGTAGTGCTGCTTCTCCTCGCCGGTCTCCTCGTCCACGCTCGTCGTGACCTCGACGTCGGCATCCGCACAGGACAGGGCCGAGAGGAAGTTGAGCTGCGTGAGCACGGAGAAGGCCGACAGCTCCTGGCCGTCGTCGAGCTCGGCGAGCATGTCCCGCTCCATCGCGGCGTACCGCTTGCGGTTGATCTCCGGCAGCTCGACGGTCCGCACCGAGTAGACCTTGGGCGGCAGCTGGTCGAGCACGTCGGCCTTCGCCACGCGCCGGTGCGCGCCGAGCAGCGCGGTGCGGAACTCGTTCTCCGGCTGGCCGGGCTTCAGCCCGATGATGGTGTCGGAGTAGTCGCCGGGGACGACGGTGCAGTACCGGTTGACCCAGCGCTCGCGGGACGGCCAGGCGGTGGGTTCCAGGCAGACCAGCGTCGGCCAGAGGTCGCCGGGGTTGTGGGTGATGGGTGTGCCGGACAGCGCGACGACGGTCTCGGCTCCGGCCGCCAGGCGGCGGATTGCCTTGCTGCGCGCGGCGTCGGGGCTCTTGATGAGGTGGCACTCGTCGACGACCACGGCCGCCGGTGCGAGGTCGGTAAGCGGGCCGGGCTTGGCCGCCGTGCCGATGTCGATGCGCGCGGTGTCGTAGCTGGCGACGTAGACGTCCGCGATCCCGGCCAGCTTGCGCCGCTTCGCCGGGGTGCCGCGCCAGGCGAGGGCGGTCAGGTGCGGGGCCCAGGTCTGCCACGCCTTGACCCAGCTGTCCACGACGGACGCCGGGCAGACGACGACGGCCGGGAAGGTGCGCAGCTCGACGTCCTGGTCCCGGCTGAGCAGTCCGAGGATCGTGGTGATGGTCTTGCCCGTACCCGGCTCGTCAGTGATCAGGACCTTGCCCACCGCCGCGATCAGCCGGGCACCTGAGTACTGGTAGGGCCGGGGCTTCAGGCCGTCCGGCAGGGACAGCAGCCGGTACATGATCGGCTCGTTGCCGACGGGGTTGGCCCGCTTGAACGCCTCGGCCTGAATCCACTCGACGAGCCGCCCCTGGGGCTTTAACCGGCTGCCGTAGGTCTCGGCCAGCTGCACGACGGCGGGCCAGGACAGCGGCAGGGTCAGCCCGACGGGCGGGGTGGTGAGCTTGACGAGTGGGGTCAGCAGCGCCAGCTCCCGCTCGCGGAGGGCGTGCACGTCGCCGGACCCGGGTACGAGGATGATGGACGAGCCGTCGGCGGACAGGTCGCCGTAGACGTCGGGCCTCACGCGGTCTCCAGACCGCAGGGGTCAACGCGCCAGAGAGGTTGCTGTCCGGTCTTCCGTTCGTACATCTCGACGAAGCAGGATGGGCACAGCACGGAGTCGAAGCCTGTTGTTGCCCGACGCTCCGCCGTACCTTTGTTCCACAGCTCCGCATCGACGTACCAGACCGGGTTGCGCCGCCCGCACCGGTGGCAGAAGTCCTCGGGGTGGAAGTCCGGCCAGCTCGCCGTGCGCTGCCTTCCGATCTCCTCGGGCAGCACCGCAGCCACCCACGGCGGGGCGTGTTGGTCGCTCACGGTCGTGTCCTTCCGGTAGGGGAAAGCCCCGCCCCCGACGTACTGCCGAGGACGGGGCTTCCGGGGTGGGGTCAGGCCGCCGGGGTCTGCCCGGCCTGCAGCTGGGCCAGCAGCGCCGCGACCTCCGGGCTGGGGGCGTTGGCTGCCGGGGCCTGCGCGACGGCCGGTGCGGGGGTGACCGGGGCCGCCGGCTGGGCCGGTGCGGTCGGTGCCGCGGGCGGCGGGGTCGTGCCGGGCCGGACGTACACGACCTCGCGGATCTTCGACGGGTTGGCGTTCGGGTAGCGCGGGTTCTTCTGGTCCCGGGCGTAGGTGACGGTGATCGTCGCCCCGACCTCGAGGCCCTGCTTGATGACCTCGGTGGGCACGCCGGCCGCCGTCATCGCCTTGTTGATCTCCGGTATGTCCTTGCCCTTGGCGTACCAGGTGGCGCGGCCCTCGGGGTGACGCTCGGACACCGGCACGTCCAGGCCGATGATCAGCTGTGGCTTCGGGCGGCCGTCGTCGAAGAACAGCGGGGCCTTGGTGGTGAAGTCGCGCAGCTGTACGGCCCGCGTCGGCTGGGCCACGACACCGGTGAAGCTGGTGCCGATCGGGTCTTCCTTGGCGAACAGCGCCGGGCCGTACGCCGAGCTGCCGAGGACGTCGCCGACGGACACCTCGACGGTCGGGGCGGGCTCGGCGGTCGGCGCTGCGGGGGTGACGTTGGCCGCCACACCGGCGTTGGTCGGGGCCTGCGGCTGAGCCGTGAGCACGGCCTGGATGGTGGCGAGCTGCTCGGGGGTGAGGTTCGAGAGGTCCACTGTGTCTGATCTCTTCCTGTTGGTGGGCATGAAAAAGCCCGCCTGGTGTGGGCGGGTCGGTGCGGTATGGAGTTGTCCCCGGGGCGGGGGGTCAGTACTTCAGGCCGACCAAACCGGCCGGGCCGGACACGATCTTGCGGAGACGGGCCCAGTACGCGCTCTGTCGGACGTGGGTGTCGTAGGTCTCCCCGCCGTCGCGGGTGCACAGGGTGGCCGGGTTGCGTTCGCCGAGGCCGTATCCGCGCTGCTTGCGGAGCTTCTGGTCGAGTTCGTTGCGGGTCATGCCGCGCTCCTCATCTTCGTGCCGGGGCAGCCGTAGCCCCCGGCCATGGCTTCGGGTCGGTTCTTGCGGGCCAGGTAGCTGGCTCTGGCAGACGCCCGCTTGCACGTCCGGCACACGCGCCTTGGGCCGTCCTTGTACTGGAGGACCTCGGACATCGGGTGGCCGTGCTTGCAGTGCGTTTTCGTGGCGTGCGCACCTCGGCGCATGTTCTCGTCCTGGGTGACTGCCTCCAGGTGCGCCGGGTTCGAGCAGTGGCGGATGCGGCAGAGGTGGTCCAGGACAAGACCCTCCGGTACCGGCCCGACGTAGTGCTCGTAGGCCCACCGATGTACGTAGACCTTCCGCCCTGTGTCGTCGCGAAACCGCGCGTACCCCGCCGGATCTAGCCCGCCCGTCCACAACCAGCAGGCGTTTGGGCCGGGCGTGACTGTTTGTCCGTGACGTACCTCCGCCGGTGTCTTCACCGAGACCCCCTTAACAGCTTGGTCCCTGGACACCCGTAGCCTGCCTCGGTGGCGTCACTGCGGTAGAAGGGGCAGAAGTGGCAGTCGTCGTCGGACGGGGTGGCCGGGACCTGCATGAGGTCGAGGGCCCCCGAGGTGACGGCTTGGGCGAGCTGGGCGCGGACGGGCGTGCGTTCGTACACCCAGAGCAGCTCGGGGTCGTTGGCCCGCCACTCCTGCTCCCAGACGTAGAGCTTGTCCAGGGTGGCCTCGGTGCGGGGGAAGGCGACGAGCACGACCCGCTCGACGGGCAGGCCCAGCGCCGCGAATCCGGCCCCGTAGATCTTGAGCTGCACGCGGTACTTTTGCGGCGGGCCGTCGCGGCGGACCTTGTCGAGGGTGGTGCGGCCGAGGAACTTCCAGTCCGCGACGATCCGCTGCCAGCCGTCGTAGGCGTCGCCGGTGCCGGGGTTGTCCGGGAGGTTCGGGTCGGTGACCTGCCGTTCGGGCAGCCACCGCAGGCCCACCGACTGGTTGAAGTCGTGCAGGGCGGTCTCCATCCAGGCGTGCCCGGCGGTGCCCATGATCGAGGCCCAGGGGTCGTGGATGTGGTTGGTGCTGGCCTGCCCGGCCATCTTCCCGACGACCTGCCGGTCACAGGCCAAGCCCAGTTCCGACGGCCCGAGGTGGCGCTGCACGGACCGCGGCGCACGGCGGGCGTGGCTGACGACCATGTCCCGCAGCTCCCCGGCGTAGCGGTCCGCCCAGGCGGTGTTGCCGCGCAGGGGCTTGGGCCGGGGCCCGGAGGACATGGCGTCGGCCACGGAGATCTCCGTCACGCACGGACCTCGGTGTACGCGCCTCCGAAGATCTCGGCCAACTGGGCGAAGGTGTAGCTGCCGCGCGTTGGCGACTCGTCGGCCTCGTACATCCAGAACCAGCGGCCGTCCTCAGCGCGCCCTGCGAACGGGGTGCCGTTGGCTTCCGGGTCGTACCGCGACCAGCGCACCTTGGTCACGTACTCGGGCGGCTCCTCGCTGCCGTCGCCGGTCCACAGCGGACGCTCCTGCTCGGCCTGCTTCTCGGCGGCCGGGGTGTCCGGCACGGCCCCGACGACCTCCGACCCGACCATGCCCTCGTGGTCGTTCCAGGAGCACAGCCCGTTGAAGCCGAGCCACGGGTTAGCGGTGGTGTAGTCCATCCTGATGTACGGGCCGCACTTTGGGTGTCGGCGGATCGTCCCCACCGGGTCCTTGCTCGGGTCGTCGGCCCGCTCGATCAGCTCGACGGTGGCCGACCGCAAGGTCACGCGGGTGTTCGTGTCGTCCGGCACCCGTACCTCGTGGCAGCCGTCCTGCGTTCGGTGCGCGCGCAGGTACTCGGCCTCGTAGCTCACCCGCACCCGGTCCCCGGGTCTGAAGTCGGTCATGTCTTGTCCTTTGTGGTCTCAAGTAGACGGTGGTGTTCGACGGCCCGGAGCACCTCGCTCACGAGGCGGAGGCCGTAGGCGCGCGGCAGGGGCGGGGCGGTTCCGCGCTGCCGGAGGGCGTCGTAGATGGGCCGGGTCAGGGGGTGCTCGCCGGGCTCAGCCATTCCGATCCCAGTCCGCGTCCGAGCGGTAGGCGAGGCTCGTCACCCAGGGCGGCACGTCGATCTCGTCGTCCGTCGGCAGCACGTCGTGCCTGTCCGAGCCGTCGAGGTTGATGCCGAACCGGGCCGCCGCGTCCTTCAGGCTGATCAACTGGTGCGGGTGCGTGCCGTCCGGCCACGGGCAGTCCGAGGCGCAGGTGCCGGGCGGGTGCGGCAGGGTGACCTTGTCCTTGGCCCCGCCCTTGCTCGCGACGAGGGCCGACACGAACGCGTAGGCGTACCCGAGGACGAAGCCCCCGACGGCGATGGCGATGCGCTTCACGGCTGCTCCTCGATTACGATGTACTCACGTCCGTCCGGGTTGGTCCCTTCAGGGCGGTGGGCCGGGGCACGGCAGTGGCACCAGCCGTCCGAGCACCACGTCTCGGCGGGACCAGCCACCAGCCATGAGAACGTCGGGGTCACGCCGACCTCCGATCGATGGCCTCGACCCACGCAACCGCGACGGCCGCCACCTGGATCAGCTCGGCGCGCAGCTTGGCGGGGTCCTCTTCGGACAGCGCCTCGTAGACCTCTTCCAGGAGGATGCCGTCCCAGGACTCTGCGCCTTGGCTGACTGCGTACTCGTTGGCCGCCTTCCAGTGCCGGGCGAAGGCCGCGAAGTCACGGAGCGGCACGTGCCGCGGTAGGCGCGGGTCCAGGTCCGGGTGGTTCTGCTCGCCCCACCGCTCGTCCTGCCGGATGCGTTCGTGCCAGACCTCGGACAGAACGGCCTTGCTGCGGGCCCCGGTGAACTCGTTGTACGCGTTGAAGATCGTCACGTCGACACCTCTCTCAGGCTCCAGAACCCGGCGTCCTGGTCGGTGAACTGCCGCGCCAGCTCGGGGTGGGCTTCCTTGAACCGCCTCTCCTGGAACTGCGGGCGGGGCTGCCAGGCCAGGCGGACGGGCTTGCACCCGGGGACGGTCGCGACGGTGTTCGCGGAGTCCGGGGCGGCGTTGGTCAGCTCGACCTTGATGGCGTCCTCGATCTCCTTGAGGCGCTTCTTGGCGTCGGACACGGCCGGGGCGAGGGCCGCGCGCTCGGCGACGAGGCGGGCCAGCCGGCTGTCCGGGTCGGGGGTGACCCGCGTGGGCGGGGGCTTCTGGTCGGTCACAGTCCGCACCTCGGGCACGGGTCGTCCTCGATCAGCACGCACAGCGGGCAGTCGTCGTCCGTCGGGTGGTCGATGATCGGACCCGTCAGCGGAGCCCCACACATCGACACGTTCTCGTCGCAGTCGCAGAAGACGTGCACGAGACCCTCGTCCCAGTCGGTCTCGGTCATCTGCTCCGGCAGCGTCTGGGTCTGCGTGCTCATGACGCCTTCTTCCTTGCCCGAGCCGACGCCAGGGCCATGCGGGTGTAGTGCGCGGTCTTCGCGTTGTCGGCGAGCTTCGCGACGGTGGCGGGGTCGAGGTCGGGATGCGCGTCGGCGACCTGCTTCTCGAACCGGTCGAGGTTGGCCTGCCGGGCGGCGGCCGTCGCGGCGGCGCGGTCGGGGGTGTTGGCCCAACGGGCGTGCGCCGCGAGCCGGGCGCGGAGGCTCCGCTCGGAGATGGCCTCGGGGGTCATGTCCATCACGACGACACCGCGCAGACCAGGAGCAGGGCGACGAGGAAGATGATCGCGTAGCCCATCAGTTCTTCCTGTGCTTCGCGTCGTAGAGGTTCTGCAGCCGGGCCTCCTGGTCCTCGCAGTCGAGGCCGTTGTTGGTCCGCTTGCGGATCTCGGCGTTGACCTCCTGGATCTCGGAGTCGAGCTGCCGGTTGTCCTTCTCGTGCTCGTGGGCGAAGAAGAAGCCGCCGAACTTGGCCATGGTCATCTCCTTGTGGTCGTGGGGTTGGCGTCGTAGCGCTCGGACAGGCGGAGTTCCTGGAGGGCCGAGCAGAGGGCGGAGACCGCGCGGAGGTCGGCGGTGTGGTGGCGGTCGGCGACGGCCTGGACGATCTCGGCGGCGCGGTGCAGGTCGGCGATGTCCTCGGGGGTGAACACGTCAGGCCGCCTCGTCGTCGCAGTCCGGCCCTGAGCAGTTCTTCCGGCTTCCGATGTGCCGGGTCAGTCCGCCATGTCCGGGGTCCGGGCCGTAGTGGTGCAGCCGCTCCTCGGGGTACTCCCCGCAGAACGCCTCGCGGTCCTCGGCGGACCAGTTGCTGAGCCGGGGCTGCGGCTGGGCGGGGTAGGCGTCGGGCACGACCTGCGCGGTGTAGCGGTCGTCGCCGAGGTCGAAGATGTCGTGCAGGCTCATTCGGCCACCGCCGGGAGGATGACGGCATCCGGCACCTGCCACTGGAGATCGCGGCCGAAACCGCCCGCCTTGTTTCGGGCCAGCACCGTGATGGGTGTCGGGTCGTTGTCCAGGTCGAAGCAGCGGTCGGAGCAGTAGAGGGCGTCGCCCGTCGTCTGCTTGTTGCACTTCGGTCGGTCGCATTTCACGCCGCGGCCCTCCAGCTGGAGGCGAAGTGGGCGTCACGCGTGGGCACGTAGCCCCCGGCCGCGGCCAGCTGGGCGTTGCGCTCGGCGGCCATGTCGGCGGCGTCGATGTAGCGGCGGGCCTCGGCGAGGATGAACTCCGGGTCGGTGTCGCGGTCGAAGCCGAACTGCCGGGTGCCGTTGACGAGGATGTGGCGGCGGCCGGTGCTGATGAGGACCTCGTTGCCGTGCTCGTCGGTGGCGTCGCGAAGGCGGGTCTCCTCGGCGACTTCGAGGGTCCGGCCCCGGTAGGCGGTGCTGGCGAGGATGTTCATGACGGACTCGATTCGTTTGCGAAAGGGAATGCGATCCGTCAGGGGGAATCGAACCCCGTGCCGTCCGGTGTGGACGGCTGGCTTCCTAGCGCTGACGGAGGGTGCGGGCGATATTCGGTGCGTCGACCCGCTGCGCTGCTCTTGCGAGCTATGCGGTACCCCTCCGCGTCGACCCGGGTCCTAGCCGGCGAGCGCTGATAGCGAGGGAGCTGTGAGGTTTTGGGCAGCCCGAATAGACCCAGGAGATGGGTCGATCAACTCGGGACGGTTGGGGGATTACTCGAACGCGGTGTGCCAGTCCACGTCCACCAGCTCGGGCGGTTCGGGCGCCACAGGCCGTAGGTGGTCCTCGAAGGACCGCCAGTAGTCCTGTATCTCGGATTCAGTCACAGCGGACTCCGATCTGTGGCGTGTTTTGGGGCGACCGGACCCGCGGGCGCGGCGGGCGCTGGACGAGCGGCACCATGCCGTCGGCACCGCGGGCCCGGTCGCTGGTCATCAGTGCTCGCCCGTGCCGCCGCACGAGGGGCAGGTGGTGTCGCCGTCGCGACGGTCGTCGGACACCTGGACGGTGCCGCTGCCGCCGCAGTAGGAGCACGTCTCCTTGGCCGCCCGGGCCGGGAGGGTGACCTCGTACTCGGCGAGGATCTCCTCCGCGGTGACCGGCTTGGCCGGGGCTGTTGCTTGCATGAGTTCAATCTAGGTTCAGTCTGCGCGTAAAGTCAACCCGCTCTGCGAAAATCTTGGAAAGACCCCTCACGATGTCGGCCCGTATTGCGATGCACACGGTGGGTATAGACTTCACACAGAGAGGGCCTAGACTGGGCGCATGCCGAAGCGACTCCCCTCGCGAGACATACTCATGGACGAACGCCGCAAACAGCTGGGCCTGAGCTGGGACGAGGTGGCTCAGGCCGCGGGCGTCTCCAAGAACACCCTGTTGAGCATTCGGCGCGGCGGCGACAGCTACCCGAAGACGATCCGCAACGTGGAGGCCGCGCTCCAGTGGGCGCTGGGCAGCATCGCAGCGATCGACGAGGCCCGTGAGCCCACGCCCGTGGACCCGAGGGCGGTTGTGGCCGGGCAGCCGCCGGCATTCCGGGCGCCGGGTTACACCCCGATCACGGCCGCCGACGCTGACGACCCGGCAATCCAGCTCCGGCAGATCCGTCAGCGCCTGGGGGCAACGGCGTTCTGGGCGGTTATCGAACAGATGCGCGACGAGGACGCTACCCTGCGTGGTAGTGCATCCGCGTCATAGCCTGCGCCTACCAGGAAGTAACGTTTCAGATTGGTCACGGCAGTAACTCTGCGTAGATCGTCATGGATAGCTCTCCACAAAGGATTGTTCGTAAATCAACGACCGTTCGTGGGGACTGATCAATGCCGACTACCGCTCTCCCCCGCCGCGCCGCCGCACCCGCCCGTGTGTGGGTGTCCGCCACCGCCCTCCCCGGCGCGGCGACCCTGATGCTGTTCTGGCTGACACGCGTCGTCGAGACCGATAAGGTCCAAGGCTTCGTGTTCTCGGCAGCCCTGACCTTTCTGGTCATCACGTGCACCATCGGCCCGATCGTCTGCTGGGCGTGGCGCACGCACGCGCTGGAGGACCGCACCGAGGACGACCTGGCGGACATCGCGTTCCGGCTGCGTCGGCTGGAGACCGCGCAGGGGCACACGTGTCAGGCCGCACAGCCGGTGCGGTCAGTCGGTGGGCCGAACCTGTACCTGGTCCGCGACGACGCGCAGCAGCCGGAGTGGAACTAGAGGTCCTTCGTCAGGTCGAGGCGACGGTGCGCGTCCCGGGCCCGCTCGTCCGCGACGGAGGCTCCGTACCGCGCGACCATCTCCCGCGAGCGCCAGCCCATGACGCGCATGAGGTCGTGCTCCTGGCCTCCGGCCGCCAGCCAGCGGTGGGCGAGGGTGTGCCGGAACATGTGCGGGTGCACGTGTGGCACCCCTGCCTGGTCGGCCCGGCGGTCCAGGAGCGACCGGATGCCGTCGGCCGTCAGCTCCCCCTGGCGGCCCAGCCAGACCGCATCCGACCTCCCCGCCCAGCTGTGGCGCCGCCGGGCCCGGATGTAGCGCCGCAGCGCCTCGCCGGTGGTGGGCCCGAACGGCACGACCCGCGGGCGCCGGCCCTTACCCATGACGTGGATGGTGTCGTGGTCGAAGTCGATGTCGGACACCTTCCCGTCCGGGCCCTCGCGCTCCAGCCGCAGCGTCGCGACCTCGTCGGCCCGGCAGCCGGTGTCGGCGAACAGCCGGATGAGCGCTTCGTCGCGCCGGTGGGTGAAGTCCTTGCCCGCGGCAGCCGCGACGAGCGCCCGCAGCTGGTCGGCGGTAAGTACGTCCACCGGCACGTCAGGGATGGACGGCGGCGAGGTCTTCGAGAACGGCGTCACGGCGATGAGGTCTTCCACCTCGTCGAGCCAGCGGCAGAACTGCTGGAGCTGGCGGTAGTGCTTGGCCGCCTGGCCCGCGGTGATCGGCCTGCCGGTGCGTCGGTGCGGGCGCGCCTGCATGTAGACCATGAAGTCCTCGACGAGCTTGTGCCCGCCCGACGCGGCGTCCAGCGCTTCGGCATACGCGGGCTTGCCCTGCCCCTCGAGGTAGTCGACGAACTCCTCGGCGCTGCGTAGGTAGGTGGTGATGGTGTTGGGCGCACGGTTCTTCGCCCGGAGGTGTCGCTCCCAGTCCTGGATCAGGGGACGCAGGGGCTCGACGTCGTCGCTCATGCGGCGAAGTCTACGGCC
Organism: Actinophytocola sp. NPDC049390; assembly: GCF_044466355.1. Classification (NCBI taxonomy): domain Bacteria; kingdom Bacillati; phylum Actinomycetota; class Actinomycetes; order Pseudonocardiales; family Pseudonocardiaceae; genus Actinophytocola; species Actinophytocola sp. NPDC049390. The sequence continues at coordinate 273,120 of NZ_JBITMQ010000013.1, read as the reverse complement.
CGAATCCCTTGACCTTCAAGCTGTATGCGGGATAGAGTCCCTTCGTATTACCTGACAGTGGGGCGGGTGGGGCTCGAACCCACGGCCAAGGGATTATGAGTCCCCTGCTCTAACCGACTGAGCTACCGCCCCCAGTGAACGGTGTGTGCGGAAAGGTTACTTGCTTTCGCAAGAGCGCCACTCGTCGACCTCGGTGAGCAGCGTCTTCTTCAACGAATCCGGGGCGGCCGAGGCCCGGATGCCGCCCGCGGCGACGGCGGCCAGCTCGGCGTCCGTCAGCCCGAGCACGTCCCGGCAGATCTCGTACTGCCCCGCCAGCCCGACCCCGAACAGCAAGGGATCGTCGGTCGACAACGCCACCGGCACCCCGGCCGACAGGAACGAGCGCACGGGGATGGCGGCCAGTTCGTGCACGCCGAACGGCGGGTAGGACGTCGGGCAGATCTCCACCGCCACCTGTCGTTCCGCGAGCAGCGCGACCACCGAAGGATCGACGATGGCGGAGGTCCCGTGGCCGATCCGGGACGCGCCGAGCAATTCCACGCAGGACCGCACGTGCGCGGCCGGGGTGTAGAAACCCGAATGCGGCGCCCCCAGGAGCCCGGCGTCGGCGGCGACCCGGAACGCGGGTACGAAGTCGGCGACGTCCACGCCCCGTTCGTCGTTGGAGAGCCCGAAGCCGACCACCCCGTGCGGGGCGTACCTGGCGGCCAGCTTGGCGAGTGCCTCCGCGTGGGCGGGCGGGCGCTGCCAGCTGGACGCGATCAGCACGCCGACCGGGATGGGCGCGGCGGCGGCCCCGGCGAGGACCGCCTCCAGCACCGGTTCGAGTCCGCCGAACACGGGCGCGTACGACGTCGGGTCGACCTGGATCTCCAGCCAGCGACAACCGTCGGCGGCGTCGTCGGCCGCCGCTTCGGCGATGACGCGTGCGATGTCGGCCGGGGTGCGGAGCGTCGCGCGGGACGCGTCGTAGCGGTCCTGGAAGGCCGCCCACGTCCCGGCGCCACCGGGGAGTGGCGGGGGCACCGTGATGCCGTGGCGGCCGGCCAGCTCGAGGAGCGTGGCCGGCCGCATGGCACCGGTCAGGTGCAGGTGGAGCTGCGCCTTCGGCAGCCCCCGCGGATCACGACGGGGTGTAGGCAGGCTCACGCCGGCCGTTGCTCTGCTGGGCCGTCGTCTTGCTCTTGTTGCCGAGGCCGGTCTTCTCACCGACCTTGGCCCGCGCGATGCCCGCCGCGCCCTGCACGGCCGGGTGGTCGGCGACCTTGCGGTAGGTCCGCATGATCTGGTCGTATCGGCTACGGCCCGCCTTCGCACCCAGCACGTACCCGACCGCGGCGCCCAGGATGAACGCCTTCATGTGTCCTCGCCTCCCATGGCTCGACCTGCTGTTTCCCCTCCATCTTCCCCCACGCGCGCCCCGATCGCCGGGTGGCGCGAACCCCCGTTCCGGCATGCGCTAGAGTTAGCTCTCGCCGGACGGGGTCCGGCAGGCGATCCTCCATAGCTCAATTGGCAGAGCATTCGACTGTTAATCGAAGGGTTGCTGGTTCGAGTCCAGCTGGAGGAGCTCCCGCCCCAGGTCACGCACCTGGGGCGTTTTCTGTAGGCGGACACGCTGCGCTCCCCCGCAGTTTGACATCGCACTGCCTAGGGAGCACAGTTGGTTCATGACCACTCCCCAGCGCCGCCGTCCCTCCAAGGCTGACCGGACCCTTGAACAACTGATCCAGGACCTCACCGCGCTCCGCGGCTTCGACCCCGTCGAGCGCGCCCGCGCCGCCAAGGAACTGATCGAGGTCACCAAGGCGGTGCTCTCCCACGAACGCCGCCACGCGCTCCTGGAGGCCAACACCACCGGTCCGGAACCCATCGGCGCCTCCGAGCTCGCGCGCAGGCTCGGGGTCGCCCGCAGCCGCGTGACCGACGCGATCGCGCTCGCGCGCGCCGAGGTCGCGGGCAAGGCCTGAGCCCGCGGACGCGTCTACGCGGGACCGGCCCATCCACATGGCGGTCGACCGCGACGACGTGCGCGTCCGCGTGCAGTGGACAGCCGAGCAGGTCCTCCGGAAGCTCAGCGCGGCGCCGGAACAGCGACCGCCTGGTACTCCACGTCGGGCCCCGGCGTCGTGCCGAAGCGGGCGTTCGGCAGGTACAGCCGGTGCCCGAACGCGGCGACCGTGGTCGGCACGTCGAACCGCTCGTCGGTCAGCGTGGTCGTGAGCGTCGCGCTCGTGGCGTGGCGGTCGAGGTGCAGCACCGCCACCGTGTTCAGCCGGTTCTGCACGACGTACAGGGTCCGTCCGGACAGCAGCAGGCCGTCGCCGTTCGTGAGCGTGTAGTCCAGCGCGACCTCGGTCGAACGGCCGTCGAAGCCCACGCGGAACAGCTTGCCCGTGTTGGACTGCACCACCAGCAGGGCCTCGCCGTCCGGCGTCGGCGCGATGCCGTTGGCGTTGAAGCCCGTGCCGTAGACCAGGTCGCCGGTGATCGGGACCATCGTGACGGTGCCGCGATCGAGCCGGTACAGCCGCTGGTTCACCGAGTCGGTGAACCACGCCGAGCCGCCGGCCAGCGCCACGTCGTTCACGAACGCGGCCGCCGTGGTCAGCTGGTGGGACGCCAGCACCGTGCCGGTACGCGTGTCGACCACCCGCGCGTTCCCGGCGGCGCCGCCCGCGACGTACAGACGCCCCTTGGCGTCCGTCTTCATGCCCACCGACGGCGTGCCGGGCCCTTCGCTGATCACCTTCCCGCGACCGGTCCGCAGGTCGGCCCGGTAGATGTCGCCGTCGGCCAGCGACCCGAAGTAGGCCACCGGGCCTGGGCCGATCGCGATGCCCTCCGGCTGGAACCCGTTCGGCAGGTCGATCGTCGTGGGGAACGCCGGGGCCGCGGCGGCAAGACCGGGTGAGAACACGAGCAGGGCGGCCAGTACAACACCAACGCGTCGAAACATCGAAGAAGTCCTATGCGTGGAGAGACAGGGTCATACCGACTAACGCGTACCGGACCCGGCGGGTTCAACGGGCAGCCGGAGCACGTCCATCGCCGCCTGTGAGAACACGGCGCGCATCTCGTCGTCGGTGAACTCGCCGTCGTCCTGGTACGTCGCCGAGGACAGGACCGCGCCGAGCACCTCCATCGCGGCGATCGCACGCAACCGGTCCGCGGACGTCGGCGACGGGCCGGCGAGCCACGCGACGAGCCGCTTCCCGAGGTCCATCACGTCGTCCCACAGCGAACCGAGCACCACGGCCACCCCGGCGGCGTCACGCTGGAAGATCCCCGCCACCGACCGGTTGCGCAGGAACACCTCCAGGCACCGCTCGACGACCGATCGCACGGTGTCGGGGCTGCGTTCGAGCCTCGCCGTGTCGTCGACGATCGACCGCCAGCCCGTGATCACCGGATCCACGACCGCGAGCAGCAGCGCCTGCTTGGACGGGTAGTGGTAGTACAGCGAGGCCTTCGTCAGCCCGACACGTTCGGCGATCTCCCGTAGGCTGGTCTGCTCGAACCCCTTGTCCGAGAACAGCTCCAGGGCAACCGCACGAATCGTCTCGCGGGTGTCCCCGTCCATCCGCGTTCCTCCTCAGCAGTTTCTCAGCCCGCTCACGTTAGCGTTCGCCCGGCTGAGCCCCTCAAACGATCTTATCTACCGGGCGGCAGGTAGACTGGTGCGTGGATTCGGGGGCCGCATATCGACAGGGGAGGCATGATGTTCGAACGACTGGGGCGTCTGGTCGTGCACAACCCGTGGAAAGTGATCGCGGGATGGCTGCTGATCACCGTCGCGATCGTCGCGTTCGCGCCGACGCTCGCCGACGTCACCACCCGCGACCAGGCCAACTTCCTGCCCGCGGACTACGAGTCCGTGCAGGCGGGCGAACTGGCCGAGCAGTCGTTCGGGCGGACCGACCAGGCCAGCGCGACGATCGTGGTCAAGCGGCAGGACAGCGAGGCGCTGTCCGAGGGTGACCGGACCGCGATCGGGGCACTCGCGAAGGACCTCACCGACGCGGGGATCGACCGGGTCACCGCAGCGATGACCGGCGACCAGCTCCTGTCCCCCGACAAGAATGTGCAACTGGTCAGCGTCGGGCTGGAAGGCATGGGGGACGATCCGAAGCTCGTCGACGCGATCGAGGAGATCCGCGAGCGGGCCACCGACGGGTTCGACGGCACCGACCTGGAGTACGCGGTCACCGGTGACGTCGCGATGTTCGCCGACAACGCAGACGCGTTCGACACCGCGCTGGTGATCGTCGGCGCGGCTACCATCGTCCTGATCATCGGCCTGTTGCTGCTGATCTACCGGAGCCCCGTCGCCGCGCTGCTGCCGATCGTCACGGTCGGCGTGGTCAGCGCGATCGCACCGGGGGTGGTCGCGTGGCTGGCGCAGGCGTTCGACTTCCAGGTCGACCAGTCGGTGCAGATCGTGATGACGATCGTGCTGTACGGCGTCGGCACCGACTACATCGTGTTCCTGCTGTTCCGCTACCGCGAACGGCTTCGGGCCGGGGACGACCCGAAGACCGCGCTCGTCGCGGCCGTGGCCCGGGTCGGCGAGGTCATCGCGTCCGCGGCGGCGGCCATCGTGATCGCGTTCATGGCGTTGCTGCTGGCGGTGTTCGGCGCGTTCACGAGCTTCGGGCCGGGCCTGTCGATCGCGGTGGTGCTGATGGCGTTCGCGTCGGTCACCCTCGTGCCCGCGGTCGTGTCCCTGGTGGGCACCAAGGTGTTCTGGCCGTCGAAGTCCTGGCAGCGCACGCCGAAGGGCACGGTGTTCCAGCGGCTCGGCACGTTCACCGGCCGCCGTCCCGGGGTCGTGGCGGTCGCGTCCGGCGGCGTGATGGTGGCGCTGGCGCTGGGCATGTTCGGGTTCGACACCGACTACGACCAGACCGGTCAGCTGCCCAGCGACACCGAGTCCGCGCGCGGTCTGGAGTACATGGAGACCGGCTTCCCGTCCGGTGCGCTGAACCCGACGTCGGTGTACGTGAAGGCGAACAGCGGCACGCTCGACGAGCAGGAGCTCGCCGCCTACGCGAAGAAGCTGGACGACGTGCCCGGTGTCGGCGGCGTGATGCCGAGCCCGACCGGGCAGCCCGCCACGCTGAACGAAGAGCGGAACATCGCCAAGATCGACCTGCTGCTCGACACGAGCCCGTACGCGAACGAGTCGCTGGACCTCGTGGACGGTCAGCTGCGGGACGTGGCGCACGCGCAGGCGCCGGACGGCAGCGAGGCGAAGGTGGGCGGCCTGACCTCGGCGTTCGCCGACATCCGGGACGCCAACACCCGGGACCTGTGGGTGATCTTCCCGGTCGCGGGTGTGCTGATCGCGCTCGTGCTCGGGTTGATGCTGCGCAGCATCGTGGCGCCGCTCTACCTGATGCTGGCCGTGGTCGTCGGGTTCTTCTCGACCATGGGCGCGACCGTGCTGGTGTTCCAGGGCATCGGTGACCGGCCAGGGGTGTCGTTCATGCTGCCGATGCTCGTGTACCTGTTCGTGGTGGCGATCGGCACGGACTACAACATCCTGATGATCGCGCGACTGCGCGAGGAGGCGAAGCTCGGCAACGACCCGCGCACGGCCGCGGACCTGGCGGTCGAGCACGGCGGCCCGTCCGTCGGCGCGGCGGGCGTGATCCTCGCGGGCACGTTCGCGTCGATGCTGCTGGCCGGCGTCTCGTTCCTGATGGAGATGGGCTTCGCGGTGTCCGTCGGCATCCTGATCGCGGCGTTCGTGATGTCGATGTTCCTGGTGCCGAGCCTCACCGCGTTGCTGGGCCACGCGGCCTGGTGGCCGGGTCACGGCGACCGCGCGCAGGCCCCGCCCCCGCCGTCGGCGAGTGAACGAGATCCCGTCTCGGTCGGCTGACCACGCGACGGCCCCTCGTGCCACACCCGGCGCGAGGGGCCTTCGCGTGTCAGAAGAACCTCATGTGCCGTCCCTAGCGTTCTCCCCGGAGCTTGTCGCTACGGAGGAAACGTGATCAAAGCGCTGGGTGCGTCGGACCCGAGGGAGATCGGGCGCTACCGGATCCTGGCCGAGCTGGGCCGGGGCGGGATGGGCCGGGTGCTGCTGGGCACCGGCCCCGACGGACGGCTGGTGGCCGTCAAGCTGGTGCGCGCGCAGCTGGTCGAGGACGAGGACTTCCGGTCCCGGTTCCGCCGTGAGGTGTCCGCGTCCCGCAGGGTGTCCGGTGCCTACACCGCGGCCGTGGTCGACGCGGACGCCGACGCGCCGACCCCGTGGCTGGCGTCGGTGTTCGTGCCGGGACCGTCGCTGGCCGACGTGATCGCGCAGGCCGGCCCGCTGCCCGCGGACGCCGCGGTGCGCCTCGCGGCCGGGCTGGCCGCGGCGCTGGTGGACGTGCACGGCGCGGGCCTGGTGCACCGCGATCTGAAGCCGTCCAACGTGCTGCTGTCCGCCGACGGCCCACGGGTGATCGACTTCGGCATCGCGCGCGCCGCCGACAGCGAAGGCGGCAGCGAGATCACGCACACCGGCTGGCTGATCGGCTCGCCGGGCTTCATGTCCCCCGAGCAGGCGGAGGGCGGTGCGCTGACCTCGGCCAGCGACGTCTTCTCCCTCGGTTGCGTGCTGTTCCTCGCGTGCACCGGCAAGGGCCCGTTCGTCGGGCCGTCGACCCCGCAGACGCTGTACAACGTCGTGCACTCCCAGCCCGACCTGAGCGCGGTCCCCGACGAGGTGCGCGGCGTCGTCGAGCGTTGCCTCGCCAAGGACCCGGCGGAGCGGCCGACGCCTGCCGGGTTGCTCGAAGACCTCGCGCCCCTGATCACCCCGGCCACGAAGCCGTGGCCGCGGCCGGTGCACGACCTGATCACGCACCAGGAAGCCGAGGTCGCCGCCCTCCTGTCAGCGCCGAGGGACGACGAGACCGTCGCCGTTCCGCACGACCCGGTGACGATGGCCGTCACTCGGCACCTGCCCCCGGAGCCGGTCGCCGTGGCGCGGCCCCGCGCCACCAACCCGGCCGGGCCGATCTGGGCCGCCGTCGCCGGGTTCGTGGTCATCGCCTGCCTCGTGGTGTGGGCGCTGTGGCCCGAGCGGGACACCGACAGCAGCGCGGACTCGTCGTCGACGACCACGACCGAGGACACGCCGACCTACGCCTACAGCGACGAGACCACGGACACCACGACCGAGGAGGAGACGACCACCACCGACGAGCCGTCCCCCGAGTACACCGAGGAAACGACCACCGAGGAGGAGGAGTACGACTCCGTCTACGACGCCGACGAGGGCGACTGCGCCTGGGCCGAGGACCCGGACACCCCGTGGGAGGTCGTCCCGTGCGAGGACTACGTGTTCGAGGTGCTCACCGTCCTCCACGGCACGTCCACCCACGACGACTGCGGTGACGACGTGCGGGTGCGGCTCAGCACCTACCGGGAGGAGGACGACCCGGACCTGTCCACGCGGGTGTGCATGACCTTCCGGTACGGCAACGACGGCGCCTACGCCCGGATGAACCACTGCCTCGTGCTGGTCGGCTCCGGCGACGACACCGACCCCACGTTCACCGACTGCGACAACGCGACCCACTACGTGTCCGGCTACGACTCCGACACGTTCGACCCGAGCCTGTGCGGCTCGGACGGCTGGCACGGCTGGGAGGACAACGGCGCGTGGGGCGAGTACCTCAACTACACGATCTGCATCCGCCGCCGCTGACCGTTGTGTCTTTCCCTAGGGAACCCGCGCCACGACGAACACCCGCCGGAACGGGAACCAGGTCGTGCCGTCCGCGCGTCGCGGGTACTCGGTGCGCAGCACGGGCGCCAGCTCCGACCGGAACTCCGCCCAGTCCTCATCGGACAGAGCGGTCCTGATCGGCCGCAGTGCCGTGCCCGTCACCCATTCCAGCACGGGGTCGTCGCCGGTCAGCCGCTGCACGTAGGTGGTCTCCCAGGCGTCGACGGCACATCCGGCGTCGGACAGCAGGCTCGCGTAGCCCTCGGGGTCGAGCACCGCGTCGTCCTCACGCAACACCACCGACTCGAGACGGTCCCGCCACCGCGGCGTCGCGGCCAGCGCACGCACCCGGACGTGGGACGGGGCGCCGAAGTTGCCCGGCACCTGGAACGCGAGCCACGCCCCCGGCGGCAGCCGCGGCACCCAGCTCGCCAGCAGTTCCTCGTGTCCTGGCACCCACTGCAACACGGCGTTCGACACGACCACGTCGGTGTCCGGTGACGGCTGCCAGTCCCGCACGTCCGCCACGGTCGCGTCGATCCCCCGTTGCCGCGCCGCCGCGACCATCTCCGGTGACGAGTCCGACGCCTCGACCGTCGCCGACGGCCACCGCAGCGCGAGCGTCTCGGTCAGGTTGCCCGGCCCGCAGCCCAGGTCCACGACCCGGCGCGGCGCCTCGGCGGTGATCCGGCCGACGAGGTCGAAGAACGGGCGCGAGCGGTGGTCGGCGAACGCCAGGTACTTCGAGGGGTCCCACACAGCACGCCTCCAGCAAACCGTACGTACGTACTGTTACTGTAGCGCTTCCCGGATCTTGACGGCCACCTCCGCCGCGACCGTCCGCACGGCGTCCCCGTCGGTGCCCGGGTCGGCCCTGACCTGCAGCACGATGCCGTCGCGGCCCGGCACCTTCCGCTGCACGAACCACGCGCCCCCGCCCGGCAGGTCCCGATGGTGGCGCGACCTGATCGACTCGGTCACGCGGCGGTGCACGGCGTGCGGCAGCTTGCCCGGATCGACCAGTGGGTACCGGCGCGGCGCCCGGTCGGTCAGCAGGACCGCGTCGCCCGCCTCCCCCGTCTCGTCGGCCTCGATGACCACCAGCACGCCGTCGCCCCACGTCACCTTGCTGAGCAGGTGCCAGCCGATGCGCCGGTACCCGTCCTCGGCCGGCACCCACAGGCCCAGCGACGTCGCCAGGAGGTGGCCGCCGCCGCGGACCTCGGCCGTCTCGGCGACGCTCTCGTCCTTCTCGAGGGTGCCGGTGAACCCGGCGGGCGTCCCGTCGCCGATCACCTTGTCGAGCAGTTTGCGCAACACGCTCACGCCATGCCTCCGGCTGCCTGCTCCCCCAGCGCCTTGTAGTACTGCTCCAGTGCGACGAGGTCACCCCACAGCGCACGCGCCTCGTCCGGTTCCTCGATCGGCGACAGCCGCTGCAGCCGCGACTTGATGTCCGCGATCTGCCCGGCGAGCAGCTGCCGCTGGAGCGCGGCGAGCATGCCCGCGGCGTACCGCTCGATCATGTTCTGCCTGGTGGGAATGGGTTCCACGGCCAGCTCGGTGACCAGGTTGCGGCCGATGCCCGACTCGCAGCACTTCACCACCGCGTCGATCAGCTCCGCGCCGGCGAGGCCGCTCGCCGTGCCGCCCGCCTTCAGCACCGACCGGTGCAGCTCGGCGTAGGCGGGATGCGTGAACACCTCCTGCGGCAGCGCGTCGTACATGGGCCCCGCGAACGCCGGTTCCTGCAGCGCCAGCTTGATCACCTCGCGCTGGACGTGCAGCTGCGGGTCGCGCGGGTTCGGCCGCGGCGGCCCGTCGACGTCGACCGCGAGCGCGCCCTGCCCCGGGTCGACCGGTCTGGTGGCCCGCCGCGCGGGCGCCTGCCCGCCGCCCGCGGTCTCCCGGACCCGGCGCACGACGGTCGCCACGTCCTCCCAGCCGACCCAGCCCGCGAGCTGGCGCGCGTACTCGTCCCGCAGCGCCATCTCCTTGATCCGCGCCACCATCGGGACGGTCCGCCGCAGCGCCTCGACGCGGCCCTCGGCGTTGTCGAGGTTGTGCGACCCCAGTTCGGTCTTGATGGCGAACTCGAACAGCGGTCGGCGCCGGGCGACCAGGTCACGCACCGCGACGTCGCCCTTGGCCTGCCGCAGCTCACACGGGTCCTGCCCGTCCGGTGCGATCGCGATGAACGTCTGCGCGGCGAACTTCTGGTCCTCGTCGAACGCCTTGAGCGCCGCCTTCTGGCCCGCCTCGTCGCCGTCGAAGGTGTAGATCACCTCGCCGCGGAACGCGTCGTCGTCCATCAGCAGTCTGCGCAGCACCGTGATGTGCTCGGCGCCGAACGCGGTGCCACAGGACGCGACGGCGGTGAGCACGCCCGCGAGGTGCATCGCCATCACGTCGGTGTAGCCCTCGACGACCACGACCTGGTGGCGCCGCGCGATCTCCCGCTTGGCGAGGTCGAGCCCGAACAGCACCTGCGACTTCTTGTAGATCGGGCTCTCGGACGTGTTCAGGTACTTGGCCTGGATCTGGTCGTCGTCGTAGAGCCTGCGCGCGCCGAACCCGACGACGTCGCCGCCGAGGTCCTTGATCGGCCACAGCAGACGGCGGTGGAACCGGTCGATCGGCCCCTGCCTGCCCTCGCGGGACAGCCCGCCCTTGATCAGCTCCTGCATGTCGAAGCCGCGGCCGAGGAGGTGCTTGGTGAGCTTGTCCCAGCCCGCGGGCGCGTACCCGCAGCCGAACTGCACGGCCGCGGCCTGGTCGAACCCGCGCTCGGCGAGGAACTCCCGGGCCTTGACCGCGTCGGGGGTGGTGAGCTGCTCGGCGTAGAACTCGGCGGCCGCGCGGTGGGCGTCGATGAGCCGCGTGCGGGTGCCCCGGTCGCGCTGGCGGCTGGGTGCGCCGCCTTCGTAGGTCAGCTGAATGCCACTGCGTTCCGCGAGCCGCTCGACCGCCTCGACGAAGCTCAGGTGGTCGATCTTCATGAGGAAGGCGATGACGTCGCCGCCCTCGCCGCAGCCGAAGCAGTGGAAGGTGCCGTGGGTGGGCCGCACGTTGAACGACGGTGTCTTCTCGTCGTGGAACGGGCACAGGCCCTTCAACGCGCCGCCACCGGCTCGGCGCAGCGACACGTACTCGCCGACGATGTCGTCGATTCGGTTGCGGTCTCGGACCGCGGCGATGTCGCTTTCCCGGATCCGTCCTGCCACGTTGTCCGAGTCTAGGCGTCCGGACCGACAGTAGGATTGCGGGTGTGACCGTCAGCGACGAGGTTCTGGCCAAGGAGTTCTCGGCACACCGCGCGCACCTGATCGGCGTCGCCTACCGGCTGACCAGCACGATCTCCGACGCGGAGGACGCGGTCCAGGAGGCGTGGCTGCGGCTGTCCGGGCTCGACGACGCGCGCCGCGCCGAGATCCGGGACCTGCGCGGCTGGCTCACCACCGTCGTCGGGCGCATCTGCCTCGACCGGCTGCGCTCGGCCGCCGTGCAACGCGAGAAGTACGTCGGCCCGTGGCTGCCGGAACCGGTCGTCACCCCCTACGGCGCGCAGCCCGGCGACGATCCACTCGAGACGGTCGTGCGCGACGAACAGGTGCGGATGGCCGCGCTCGTGGTGCTGGACAACCTGACCCCGGAGCAGCGCGTCGCGTTCGTGCTGCACGACGCGTTCTCCGTGCCGTTCTCGGAGATCGCGGAGATCCTCGGCGTCACGGAGTCGACCGCCCGCCAGCACGCGTCGCGGGGCAGGCGCGCGGCGGCCGAGGCGGAGAAGCCGGACCACACCGACCTGGGCGCCCAACGCGAACTCGTCGAGAAGCTGCTGGGCGCCATCCTGTCCGGCAACCTCAACGGGGTCGTCGAGCTGCTGCACCCCGAGGCCGTGCTCATCGGCGACAGCAACGGCAAGGCCCGCACGTCCCGCCGCCGCATGGTCGGCGCCGACAAGATCAGCCGGTTCCTGGCGGGTCTCGTCGAGATGTACGGCGCACACCGCCTCATCCAGGGCGAGCTGGTGCTGGTCAACGGCGACATCGGGATGGCGATCCCGGCCCGGCCCGCCGAGGACGGACTGTGGGCACTCGACCGCAGGGTCATGAGCTTCGACGTCCAGGGCGGGCGGGTCAGCCGGATCTACGACATCGTGAACCCGGACAAGCTCACGCACCTGTCGCTGGAGTGAACCGCTCGCCGCGGTCCTCCGCTCAACTCCGTCGCTCCGCTTGGGTGACGTCGGCCGTCGGGAGGCGGCACGCGTCGCCGGAGCTGAACCCCTGGTCCCGGATGCCGAGCGAGCTGTACATCCGCGCCCGCTGGTTCTCCAGGCCGATCTGGTAGGTCAGCTCGACCACGCCCTCGTCGCCGAACTCCTCGCGCAGCTCCGCCACCTGCTCGTCGGTGACGCTGACCGGGGTCGTCGTCATCGCGTCGGCGTACGCGACGGCCAGGCGTTCCTGCCGCGAGTAGGTGTCCGACGTCTGGTAGTCGTCGATCCGCTTGAGCCGCTCGATGTCCAGGCCCTCGTGCTTCTGCAGCATGGTGCCGAAGTCGACGCACCACGAGCAGCCGAGCTGCTGCGCGACCCGGTACACCGCCAGCTCGCGGACGTTGGCGGGCAGCGTCCGGCTGGCCTTCTCCGCGGACATCTCGTGCCGCGCCGCGGTCATGAACAGCTTCCGGTGCCGGGCCAGCACGGAGAACGGCTCCGGCACGACCGTGTACCGCCGCCGCGCGAACCAGTAACCCATCCGGATCAGCGGGCTCGCGTCCTTCGTCGCCACCCCTGGGATTCTCGGCATGATCTCCTCCTCGTGTCATCGTCTGGACGAGCAGGGGCGCCGAGGTGTGACAGGGTCACTCCGCCGGATCGACCACCCTGGCGAGGAAGTACACGACACCGGTCTCCCGGTGCCTGACCACGAGCAGGAACGGCCGGTCCACGCGCACCTCGACCGGCTCGCCCACCGGCAGCGACATGAGCCGCATCATCACCGCGGTGGCGGCCGCGCCCTCGAGGCCCTGCTCGTCGAGCTTCAGCACCGCCTCGTGCAGCACGGCCTGCACGGCCAGCTCGCTCGCGGTGATCCCGCCGAGATCCGCGTCCCTGGTGAAGACCGTCCGCACCCCGACCTGGTTGAGCGGTGGCGTCAGCTCGGCCTGCTTCTTCACGTGGATCTTCGGCAGCAGCAGGTGCACCTGTTCGGGCCGGGGCGCGGCGAGCAGGCGGCCCAGCAGGTCCGCGTCCAGCCCTGGCTCGGCGGCCGTCAGGTCGCCGTCCGGCAGCAGCACGACCGCGTCGACACCGCCGACCGCGGGCAGGCTCACGACCTGCCACCCGTCCGTCCTGGCGTAGCCGACCCGCTCGGTCAGCTCCATGGTCGGCACGTCCCTGGCGCCGCCTGGCGTGTGGAACGGCCTCGGCGCCGTGGCGCCCTCGCCGAACCGGTGCTTCCACGCGCACTTCAGGTACAGCGCGTTGACCAGCGCGGACACGGTGTCGTCCCGGATCGCGTCCGGCGGCAGCAACTCGGGGATGAGGTCACGGGTCGTCTTCGCGACGTCGACGTTGATCATGTCGCGGGCGCCGAGCGGGTTCGTCCGGAACGGCGCCTCCCGCACCATGCCGCTCGACCAGCGCCCCAGCTCGTCCACGTAGGAGGCGTGCACGTCGATCGACTCGTCCGCCCACAACGTGTTGGCGACGGCGATGACCGGCTCGTCCTCGTTGTCCCGTGCCTGTTGCAGCACACCGGCACGGGTCAGCAACGCCCCCAGCTCGGTCAGGTCGCCGGACTTCTCCCCCAGCAACAGCACGGCCAGCTCGTCACGGGTCAGCCCGCGGGCCCCCTGCGCGACCAGCCCCAGCGCGCTCGCCACCGAGAACGGTGACCAGCAGGCGTTGGCGCCCAGGTCCGGCGCGGTGGCGCGGTGCAGGCTCAGTGTGAACGCGAGGTGCGTCACCGGCACCCCTCACCGTCGCGGGTCGGCTGCGGACGCGTCGTGTCTGCCATGTTCCCGAGTGTGCCACGTCACTCCGACACTGTCCGCCTCCCGACGAGTGCGCGGTGCCAGCTGACCGCCTGCGCGTCGGTCAGCGAGGCCACCTGGTCGATCACGACGCGCAGCCGTTCCGCGTCTCCGGCGGCCTGCGCCCAGGCCGGCGCGAACGCGGCTTCCAGCGCGTCCGCCCCGCGGCGGGTCAGCTCCGCCACCAGCTCGGCGACCAGCTCCCGCTGACGGCTCTGCAGCGCGAGCCGCTGCCGGTCGCTCATCACGTACCGCAGCGCCACCGCCTTCAGCAGCGCCACCTCCGCCGCGACCCTCGGTGGCACGACGAGGTCGGCGGCGTACCTGGTCAGCCCGCCCTCCCCGTGTGCCGCGCGGGTGGCGGTCACCGCGGCGGACACGAACCGGCCGACGAGTTCGCTGGTCAGCCGCTTCAACGCGACCTGCGCGCCGAGCGAACCGTCGTACTCGGCGGCGGTCAGGTCGGCGACGACCGGCACCCGCAGCAGCTCCCGTGCCGCGTCCTCCAGCGCGGACACCGGCTCCGCGCTGAAGTACTTGGCGGCCAGCTCCGCCACCACCGCCCGCTCGCCCCGGTCGCTGAGCTCCGGGACGGAGATGCGGCCGGCCCGCACCCCGTCCTCGACGTCGTGCACCGAGTAGGCGACGTCGTCCGCCCAGTCCATGACCTGGGCCTCCAGGCAGCACCGGCCCGCGGGCGCACCGTCGCGCAGCCAGTCGAAGACCGGCAGGTCGTCTGCGTAGACACCGAACTTGACGGTCCCCTCGGTGCGTGGCCACGGGTACTTCGTGGCGGCGTCGAGGGACGCGCGGGTCAGGTTGAGCCCGTGATCGGCGATCTTGGGCTCGAGACGGGTGAGGATCCGCAGCGTCTGCGCGTTGCCCTCGAACCCGCCGCAGGCCTCGGCGACCCCGTCGAGCGCACGCTCGCCGTTGTGGCCGAACGGTGGGTGGCCGATGTCGTGCGCGAGCCCCGCCATCTCGACGAGGTCCGGGTCGCAGCCCAGATCCTCCGCGATGCCGCGGCCGATCTGCGCGACCTCGAGCGAGTGGGTGAGCCGGGTGCGCGGCACACCGCTCACCTCGGAGCCCTCACCAGGGCCGACGACCTGCGTCTTGCCCGCCAGACGCCGCAGCGCCGCGGAGTGGAGCACGCGGGCGCGGTCCCGGGAGAAGGAGCTGCGCAGCGACGGCAGCGAGCCGGGCAGCGGCGCGGACTTCTCCTGCTCCGCGTACCTGCGCGCGACATCGTGCTCGGCATACCCCGTGGTCATGCGGGGAGGCTACTTGTCGGCCCCGACATTGCCGGGCACACCGATGTTGTCCGCCGACGCCTTGGTCGCGCGGTAGTACAGCAGCGCGGCGGTCTCGTACAGGATGTAGCGGATCTGCGTCTGCCTGGTCTGGACGATCGGGCCGCTGTGCGTCGGCGAGGTCCGCGCCTCGAGCCCCGCGTCGGACGCCATGGTCCTGGCCCGCAGCGAGTGCCAGGGGTCGCTCACGATCACGACGGACCGCCAGCCCCGCCCGTGGATCTCCTCGGCCGCCGCCTCGATGCTGCCCAGGGTGTCGTTGCCCTTGCCGATGGGGATGACGTGGTCCTCCGGCACGCCGTGCTCGGTGAGCCAGCGGACACCCGCGGTGGCCTCCGTGTAGGTGTCGCCGGGCTGGTTGCCGCCGGTGGTGACGATGTAGGGCGCGACGCCCTCGTCGTAGAGGTTCTTGGCGTGCCGCAGCCTGGCCTCGAGGACCTTCGAGGGGGTGCCCCCGTACTGGGCGGCGCCGAGGACGAGCACGACGTCGGCGCTCGCCCGGTCGTCCCCGCGGGCGACCTGCCAGACCCGGAAACTCGTGCCGCCGACCACGAGGAAGCCGACCAGGAGCACGCCGATGAGGAGGCGCCGGAGGAACCGGCGCACGGGTCTCGGCTCGTCGTGACTCACTTCGGCCATCCTTCCAGACACCGCACGTAAAGGTTCGGATGCTACCCGCGAGGACAGACGATTTCGGGGTGGCGATGGTTGCTTGGGCCAAGTTGTCCACAGCCGGTCGAGTTGTCCACATGTTGATCTTGACGGGGCGCGGAGGGCTGCGCCGTCGGGTTTGCTTGGCGGCGTGAACGACAACCGCGCAACTCTCGACCTCGACGCGATCCCCCGCGTCTTCGACCACCTCGTCGCACCGGCCACCGAACTGATCGCGCTGGGCCTCACCAGCCGCGTGATCCGCGACCGCTGCCAGGCGGGCGGCCCGTGGCAACGGCTGGAATCGGGGCTCGTGCTGCTCACGAACCAGCCGCCGAACCGGACCCAGCGCATACAGGCCGCTCTGACCGTCGCGGGCCAGGACGCGGTGCTGAGCGGGGTGGACGCGCTGGCACTGCACGGGATGACGGCCGGCAGGCTCGACGGTCCGGTCCACCTGCTCGTGCCGCCGCACCGACAACCCAGGCTGGTGGACGGCGTCTACTTCGAACGCACCCACCAGCTCCCGGACCCACTGCACCTGGCCGGCTTCCCGGTGGCCCCGCTGCCGAGAGCGACGATCGACACGTGCCGCAGAGCGAAGGCGGCCGAGCACGTCCGGGCACTGCTCGCGGAGACGATCTCCCAGGGCAGGATCACCCCGGCGACGCTGCGGGACGAACTGGACCGCGCGGGCAGCCGCGGCACCGCGCTCCCCCGCCGCGTGCTGGCCGAGATCGACGACAAGGTCCGCTCGATCGCGCAGGGCCTGGCGAAACGCCTCGTCCAGCGGCTCGGCCTGCCCGCACCGGCGTGGCACGTCCCGATCACGTCCGCCAACGGCTCCCACGTGGCGACGGCCGACGCGTGGTGGGACGAGGTCGGTCTGGCATGGGAGGTCGACTCGTACGCGTTCGACCTCTCCCCCGACGACGCCAAGGCAGTGCTCCGCAGAGCCGCGCGGCTGACCGCGTGCGGTGTGCTGGTGCTGCACACCCCACCGGCACAACTGCGCGACGAGCCGAACGCCGTGATCGAACTGCTGCGCGCCGCCTACGAACGCGCCGCCGCCCGCCCTCGCCCGGACGTGCGGGTCAATGTCTGACGATCCCGAGATCCTGACCAACGAAGCGGCGGCCGCCCACCTGCTGGCGCTCCTGCACCATCCCGCTCACGAACCACCCCGCACGCACCCGGAACCGGAGGAACGCCCCCTCCCTGCCCCATCGGAGAAGAAGCCATGACCACGCGCCATCCCTGGCACCGGGATCAGCAGGTGATCTCGTGAACGTGACCCCGGAAGAAGCCAAGCGGGGCGAATACCTGACAGTTCCCACACCTGCCGATCCGCTTCGCCAGGAGGGTGCCCGATGACCACACTCACGGCGGAAGGACTCGTCCTGCGCCCGTGGAGCGACGACGACGCGGCCGCACTCGTGGAGATCCACCGCGATCCCGCGATGCGCCGCTGGACCACCCGTCACGTCACCACCGCCGAGGACGCGACGGCGTGGGTGGCTGCGCAGCAGGAGGGCTGGGCCGCGAACACCCGGCACAGCTTCGCCGTCCTCGACGACGGCGGGCTCGCCGGATGCGTGGTCCTGAAGCACGGGCGCGAGATCGGCTACTGGACGGCGGCGCACGCACGCGGCCGTGACGTCGCGACCCGCGCGGTCCGCGTACTGGCGGCCTGGGCGCACGACGAGGGAGGCCCGGGCTTGGAGATCCGTCACCAGGTGGACAACGTGGCCTCCTGCCGGGTCGCCGAGAAGGCCGGGTTCCCGTTACGGGAGACGTTGCCCGCGACACCGCCGTGGCCGTTACCCGGGCACGTGCACGTCCGCGGCTGAGCACCCGTCGGAACGGCTCGGCCGAGCGCCGGGCCGACGTACCGCCCTGTGCTCAGCAGCCGAGCAACTGGCCCCCGAGGTAGCTCTGGAGCTTGTCGAGCGACACCCGTTCCTGGGTCATCGAGTCACGCTCCCGGACGGTCACGGCCTGGTCCTGGAGCGTGTCGAAGTCGACGGTCACGCAGAACGGGGTGCCGATCTCGTCCTGGCGGCGGTACCTGCGGCCGATGGCGCCCGCGTCGTCGAAGTCGACGTTCCAGTACTGGCGCAGGGACGCCGCGAGGTCGCGGGCCTTGGGGGTGAGGTCCGGGTTGCGGGACAGCGGCAGCACCGCGACCTTCACCGGCGCGAGCCTGCGGTCGAGGCTGAGCACGGCGCGCTTGTCGACGCCGCCCTTGGCGTTGGGGGCCTCGTCCTCGCGGTACGCGTCGAGCAGGAACGCCATCAGCGGGCGGCCGACACCGGCGGCCGGTTCGATGACGAACGGCTTGTAGCGGGAGTTGGTTGCCTGGTCGAAGTAGGACAGGTCGACCCCGGAGTGGTTGGAGTGCGTGGTGAGGTCGAAGTCGGTGCGGTTGGCGATGCCCTCCAGCTCGCCCCATTCCTGGCCGCCGAACTCGAAGCGGTACTCGATGTCGACGGTGCGCTTGGCGTAGTGCGACAGCTTCTCGGCCGGGTGCTCGTGGAGCCGCAGGTTGTCGGGCTTGATGCCGAGGTCGGTGTACCAGCGCATCCGCTCGGCGATCCAGTACTGGTGCCATTCCTCGTCGCTGCCCGGTTCGACGAAGAACTCCATCTCCATCTGCTCGAACTCTCGGGTCCGGAAGATGAAGTTGCCGGGCGTGATCTCGTTGCGGAACGACTTGCCGATCTGCCCGATGCCGAAAGGCGGCTTGCGCCGGGAGGTCGTGAGCACGTTCAGGAAGTTCACGAAGATGCCCTGCGCGGTCTCCGGCCGCAGGTAGTGCAGGCCCTCGTCGGTCTCGACCGGCCCGAGCTGGGTCTTCACCATCATGGTGAACTCGCGGGGCTCGGTGTAGTTGCCGCGGACGCCGCAGTACGGGCACGGCACCTCGGACAGGTCGGCCTCCGTGGTGTCGGTACCGCTCCGTGCCGAGTAGTCCTCAGCGAGTTGGTCGGCCCGGAACCGCTTGTGGCAGGCCAGGCATTCCACCAGCGGGTCGTGGAAGGTCGCGACGTGGCCGGAGGCCTCCCACACCTGCCGGGGCAGGATGACCGACGAGTCGATACCGACGACGTCCTCGCGCCGCTGCACCATCGTGCGCCACCACTCGCGCTTGATGTTGTTCTTCAGCTCGACACCGAGCGGGCCGTAGTCCCACGCTGAGCGGGTACCACCGTAGATCTCCCCGCACGGGTAGACGAAGCCCCTGCGCTTGCACAGGCTGACGACGGTGTCGATGCGATCGGCGGGCATGAGCACTCCAACTGCCGCGCGCTCGCGGCCATGGCGTTCAATGGCGGTTGACGGGGCGCGGCCGGTAAAGATTACTCGGCGGTGGGCGGCCCCGAACGAGTGATTTCCAGTCGTCGAAACCCCACATCGAGGTTGCCGACGGTAGCCGGATACCGCCACAAGGAGGACGCGTGCGCGAGAGGCGCTCGACGAAAGCGAAGCTGGTCGAAGGCGACGGCCCGCTGTCCCGGATGCCCCCGCTCGCGGCTTTCCTGCTGGTCGCGGTGGTGTTCGTGATCGGGGTCGTGGTCGGCGGCACCGTCGGCGCGGTGGTCCTGGGTGTGCTGGCGGCGGGCATCGGCGTGTTGCTCGCTGTGACGTGGCGAGCACTGTCGCCGAGCGAGCGAGTGGGCCGGGTGTTCATCCTGGCCGTTCTGGTGGCCGTCGCTGTGTCGGTGCTGCTGACGAAATAGCCCGGCCGCCTAGGATGTTGAACACGGTAACCAATATCCGTTTCAGCAACCGACCGAGAGGACGATGCTCCCGTGACCTCGGATGCCGCCTCGTCACCGGATCTGGCCGTCCCGCACTCGGTCGACCGGCCGACGGCCACCCGCGCCGAGCACCGGCCGGTGCACACGTTGACAGCGGCCGGTGACCTGCTCCGCGCGCTGGCGGCGCCGGTCCGCATCGCGATCGTGCTCGAACTGCGCGCGCACGACCGCTGCGTTCACGAGCTGGTGGAGACGCTGGGGGTGGCCCAACCCCTGATCAGCCAGCACCTGCGCGTGCTGAAATCGGCCGGTGTGGTCAACGGTGAACGCCACGGTCGCGAGGTGGTCTACCGTCTGGTCGACGAACACCTGTCGCACATCGTCGTCGACGCGGTGGCGCACGTGGAGGAAGGGGCTGCCAAGTGACGAAGGGCGAGGGCCGCACCCCGACAGTCCCGGGGAGGCGTTCGACGAAACAGCGCGCCGCGGTGGCGAGCCTGCTCGAGCAGCTGGACGAGTTCCGCTCCGCGCAGGACCTGCACGAGGAACTCCGCACCAGGGGCGAGGGCATCGGCCTGACCACGGTGTACCGGACGCTGCAGTCCCTCGCGGACGCGGGCGAGATCGACGTGCTCCGCATCGACAGCGGTGAGGCCGTGTACCGCCGCTGCTCCCAGCACCACCATCACCACCTCGTCTGCCGAGCCTGCGGCCGGACGGTCGAGGTCGAGGGCCCAGCGGTGGAGAAGTGGGCGGAGAAGGTCGCCGCGGAGAACGGCTTCTCGGAGATCAGCCACACGGTCGAGGTCTTCGGCACCTGCGCCGCCTGCGCGGCCTGCACCAGCTGACGCGCGACGCTGCCCGCTCACGGCGCAGAACCCGGGCCTCCGGCCCCGATGTCAAGCCTGGTGCCGCGCACCGACAGAAACGCCGCCGCTGCCGGCCGCCCGTGGACGGGTACCGCGGGCGCGGCGGTTGGCCTGTGTACAACCGCCGCGCCGCACCCCCTCGCTGTCGGTGGTCGGTGAGACGCTGGAACCGGGGGCCGGAGGCCGACCCCGGTAGCCGTCAGCCCTCCGCGGGCAACCCGTTCCGCTCGATCACACCCGCGTACCAGCGCGCGCTGTCCTTCAGCGTCCGCTTCTGCGTCTCGAAGTCCACGTGCACCAACCCGAACCGCTTCGCGTACCCGGCCGCCCACTCGAGGTTGTCCATCAGCGACCAGCAGAAGTACCCCCGCAGGTCGACCCCCTGCTCGATGGCCGCGTGCGCCGCGCGCAGGTGGCCGTCGAGGAACGCGATCCGGTCCGCGTCCCGCACCGCGCCGTCCGGGGTCAGCGTGTCCGGGTACGCGGCGCCGTTCTCCGTGATGTACATCGGCAGGCCCGGGCTCTGCTCGTTGAGCGACACGAGCAACTCCGTCAGCCCCTCCGGCTGGACCTCCCAGTCCATCTCCGTCCTCGGGTGCCCGGACGTCAGGAACCGCACGTCCTCCGCGCCCACCCACTCCGACGGACCGTCCGGCTCACCACCGGCGGCCACCAGGTACGCGCGGTAGTAGTTCACGCCCAGCAGATCGATCGGTGCGCTGATCACGTCGAGGTCGCCGTCCTGGATCAGCGACGGCAGACCGTACGGGGCCAGGTCGACCAGCAGGTCGTCCGGGTACACGCCTCGCAACACCGGCTCGGTGAAGATGCGGTTCTGCAGGCCGTCGACGCGGCGGGCGGCGTCGATGTCCGCCGGCGCGTCCGACGCCGGGTGCACCGGGAACAGGTTCAGCGTGATGCCCGCCGGGATCTCCGGGGCCACCGCGCGGATCTCCCGCATCGCCAGGCCGTGCCCGAGCAGCAGGTGGTGCACCGCCGCGATCGCCGCGTCGCCCGACGTCACGCCCGGCGCGTGCCTGCCGCTCGCGTACCCGGCGAACGCAGAGCACCACGGCTCGTTCAGCGTCAGCCAGCCCGCGACCCGGTCACCGAGCTTGCCGGCCACGGCGGCCGCGTACTCCGCGAACCGGTAGGCCGTGTCGCGGTTGGTCCACCCGCCCTTCTCCTCCAGGGCCTGCGGCAGGTCCCAGTGGTAGAGCGTCGCCCACGGGCTGATCCCGTTCGCCAGCAGCTCGTCCACGAGCCGGTCGTAGAACCCGAGGTCGGCCAGCCGCGGCCACGCCACCGAGAACCGGTACGCGCCGAGCCCGAGCGACCGCATCATGGCGACGTCCTCGGCGTAGCGCCGGTAGTGATCCGCCCCCGGCTCGCCGGTGTCACCGTTGTGCACGGCACCGGGACGGCGGCAGAACTCGTCCCAGATGGACTCCACGCGGCCGTCCGCCGCGGTCGAGCCCTCGACCTGGAACGACGCGGTGGCCGCACCCCACACGAAACCCGTCGGGAAGCGGAGTGCAGTGGACTCCGACTGTTCCGGCAGAACTGACATGGTCACCCCTTTACAGCGCCCGACATGATCCCGGCCACGATCTGGCGGCCGAGCACGACGAACACGATCAGAATCGGAATGGTGGCCAGCGTCGTGCCGGCCAGCACCAGGGAGTAATCGATGTAATAACCGCTCTGCAGCCGCTCCAGCGCGATCTGCACGGTCGGGTTCTCCGCGTTGAGCACCACCAGCGGCCACAGGAAGTCGTTCCACGACGTCATGAACGTGAACATGCCGAGGAACGCCGCGGCGGGCCGCACCGCGGGCAGGCACACGTGCCAGTACACGCGGATCATCGAGCAGCCGTCGACACGTGCCGCCTCGATCAGCTCGTACGGCACCACCTGCGCGGTGTACTGGCGCATCCAGAACACCCCGATGGCGGTCACCAGGTTCGGCACGATCACCGCCTGCAACTCGCCCGCCCAGCCGAACTCCGCCATCGCCATGTACAGCGGGATGATGCCGAGCTGTGTCGGCACCGCCAGCGTGGCGACCACGAACAGGAACAGCCCGTCGCGGCCGCGGAACCGCAGCTTGGCGAACGCGAACCCGGCCAGCGTCGAGAACAGCACCGTCGTCAGCGTGACGGTGCCGGACACGATGATGCTGTTGCCGAGCGCCTTCCAGAACGGCACGGAGTCGAACACGCGCGCCGCGTTCGCGAGGAAGTTCCCGCCGGGCAGCAGTGGCGGCACCCGTTCGGTCAGCATCGAGCTGTCCCGCGAGGCCACCAGGAACGACCAGAAGAACGGGAACACCGAACCGAGCAGGAACGCGATCAGCAGCCCGTAGACCCAGAACGACGCGCGTTTGTCACCGGTCTGCGCCCTGCGGCGGATCGTGCGCATCGAGATCGCGGTCATCGTTCGTCCTCCGCTCCGGTCGACGCCAGCCGACGCGTCAACAGGAAGTTCACGACCGCGATGACGATGATCAACAGGAACAGCACCCACGCGACCGCCGACGCGTAGCCGAGCCGCTGCGTCTCGAAGCCGGTTTGGTACATGTACAAGGTGATCGTCTGGAACTGGTTGGACGAGCCACCGTTGTTGGAGCCCGGCATCGCGTCGAACAGCTTGGGCTCGGTGAAGATCTGCAACCCGCCGATGGTCGACGTGACGACCACGAAGATCAGCGTGGGCCGCAGCAACGGCAGCGTGACCGAGAAGAACCGGCGGGCCGCCGACGCGCCGTCGATCAGCGCCGCCTCGTGGATCTCCTTCGGGATCGCCTTCATCGCGGCCAGCACGATGAGCGCGTTGTACCCGGTCCAGCGCCAGTTCACCATGGTGGCGATGGCGAGGTGTGAGAAGAACCGGTTGCTCTGCCAGTCGATCCGGTCGATGCCGAGCAGCTCCAGGACGCTGTTGACGAGCCCGTAGTTGGGCCCGAACAGGTTCGCGAAGATGATCCCGACGGCGACGAGGCTGACCACGTACGGCAGCAGAACCCCGACGCGCCACCCGGTCGGGGCACGCAACCGGGTGTTCAGCAGCGCGGCGAGCCCCACCGCGACCACGATCTGCGGACCGGTGGAGAGCACGAAGATGCTGAGCGTGTTGACGAGGGCGTTCCAGAACTGGCTGTCGGCCAGCAGTTCCGTGTAGTTGCCGAGCCCGATGAACGTGCCCTCGAGGTCGAGCAGGTCGCGGTCGTACAGCGACAGGAACGACGTGTACAGCAGCGGGAACAGCCCCACCACGCCGAACACGACGAAGAACGGCGCGATGTAGAGGTAGGGCGACCACTTGACGTCCATGTTGGACAGTCGCTGTCGCCACGTGAGCTTGTCGGGTGGCCGCGGTGGGGCGGGCGCCACCCCCTGGTGAGACGCCCGCCCGGTTACCGTGGTCATCACTTGACGATCTTCTTCGCGGCATCGACCGCCTGCCGCCAGCCCTCCTCCGGCGACTTGCCGGCTTCGACCGCCTGCAGCGCCGGGCTCGTGGCGTTCTCCTGGATCTTGCCGTCACCGGGGCCCTTGTACTGGGCCTTGCCGACCTTCTTCGCCATGGTGGCGAACAGCTGGCCGACCTTCACGTCACCGAAGTAGTCGTTGGTGCTGCCGAGCAGCTCCGGCGAGTCGAGCGCCTCGACCTGGCTGGGGAAGTTGCCGGTCTTCTCGAACGCCTTGACCTGCTGTTCCGGCGCGGTCAGCCACGCCGCCAGCTCCGCGGCCTCCTTGGGGTGCTGGGACTGCTTGGGCACCGCGAGGTACGAGCCGCCCCAGTTGCCGCCACCGTTGGGGAAGGCGTCGGTGACCGCCCACTTGCCCGCGTTCTCCGGGCCGGCCTGCTCCTTGACCACGCCGAGCATCCACGACGGGCACGTCTTGGTCGCGAAGGCGCCCTGCTTGAACCCGTTGTTCCACTCGGGGCTGAAGGCGACGAGCTTGGCGCTCTGCTTGCCCTCGACCGCCGCGGTCACCTGGTCCCAGTTGTCCTTGATGGCGGAGTTGGACTCGATGGCGAGCTTGTCGTCCTTGGTCAGGTAGCCCTCGGGGAGCTGGTTCTGCATCGAGTTGAAGATCTGCGACGCAGAGTCGAACCACGCCTTGCCGGTGGCCTCGACGTACTTGTCGCCCGCCTCGAAGTACGAGTCCCAGGACTCGAACATGGCCTTCACCGAGGCCTCGTCGGTCGGCAGCTTCGCCGCCTCGAGGAGGTCCTTGCGGTAGCACATGGCGAGCGGGCCGATGTCGGTGCCGTAACCGATCCAGGTGCCGTCCTTCGCCGTGCCCGCCTGGTACTTCCAGTCGAGCCACCGCTCCGGCTTGACGTCCTTCGGGCCGATCTCGGCCAGGTTGTTGAACAG
This sequence comes from Actinophytocola sp. NPDC049390, assembly GCF_044466355.1. NCBI lineage: Bacteria > Bacillati > Actinomycetota > Actinomycetes > Pseudonocardiales > Pseudonocardiaceae > Actinophytocola > Actinophytocola sp. NPDC049390. The sequence goes on along the minus strand of NZ_JBITMQ010000013.1, from coordinate 248,365 downwards.
GTGTGGCTTGTCGAGCACGTCGGGGAGGTGTCCCTCCTCGATCGCGACCACGTCCTCGAGGCCGGAGTTGGCGGCGAGCTTGGTCAGCAGCTGCTGGTGGTACGGCCCGCCCTGCCCGGTCTTGTGATGGGTGATCTTGATGTTCGGGTGGAGGTCCTCGTACTCCTTGATGAGGTCCTCGTACCCGAACTCCGTGAACGTGCCGATACTCAGCTCGATCTGCCCCGAACCAGATCCGGAGTCGGCGTCGGAGTCGCCACAGGCGGTCAGGCCCACCGCCGCGGCAAGGGCGATCGCGCCGGCGAACACCCGTCGTTGGTTGCTTCGCACGTCTGTTGTCCCTTTGCGTCCAGATTTCTGGGAGCGCTCCCAGTTGGGGAGTACCGAGTGTGGTCCTGGTTACGGCGAAGTGTCAAGGACCTTCCGGGAGCGCTCCCAGAATCCGTTACACTTCCGTCATGCCGATGGACGAGCGCCCGACGCTGGAAGACGTTGCCGCGTACGCGGGCGTCTCCCGCTCGACCGCGTCACGCGCCCTGAACGACGACGCGTACGTGAGCACCCGTGCGAAGGAGAAAGTGCTGGGTGCGGCGCGCGAACTCGGCTACTCCCCCAACCAGGCGGCGAGATCGCTCGTGACCCGGCGGACCGGCGCGGTCGCGGTGGTGCTGTCCGAGCCCGAGGCGAACGTCCTCGACGACCCGTACTTCGCGTCGGTGATGCACGGCGCGTTCCGGGAGCTGTCGGACGCGGGCGTGCAGATGCTGCTGATGTTCGTCGACACCCGCGACGACGTCCCGCGCACGATCAAGTTCCTCGAAGGCGGTCACGCGGACGGCGCGCTGGTGTTCGCGCCGCACAAGGGCGACCCGCTGCCGACCGCACTGCGCCTCGCACGGATCCCGGTCGTCTACGGCGGCCGGCCCGGCACCGGCCGCCGGGGCGCGCACGCGGTCGACTTCGACAACGAGGGCGGCGCCCGGCTGGCGGTGGAGCACCTGTACAACTCCGGCCGCCGCCGCATCGGCACGGTGACGGGCATGCTCGACCACCCGGCCGCCGCGGACCGGCTGGCGGGCTGGCAGACGGCGCTGGAGTCGTTCGGCCTGGACCCGGTCGACCTGTCGGAACACGGCGACTTCACGATGGCGAGCGGCGAGACCGCGACGGCGAAGCTGCTGGCTCGCTGCCCGGACCTGGACGCCGTGTTCGCGGCGAGCGACCTGATGGCCGCCGGGGCGATGAAGGCGTTGCGTGCGGCCGGCCGCACGGTCCCGGACGACGTCGCGGTGATCGGGTTCGACGACCATCCGACGCTGGCGCCCGCGATGGAGCCCCCGCTGACGTCGATTCACCAGGATCCGCGACAGCAGATCCGCGAGATGGTGAAGAAGCTGATGTCGCTGCTGGTTGGCGACGTCATCCGACCGGAGACGACGGTGCTGCCGGTCACGCTGGCCATCCGCGACTCGGCCTGACGTGCGGTTCCTGTGGGTGCTTCGGCCACTTCGAGTTCCGTCAGCCAGCCCAGCCACGTGAATCCGCGCGACCCGTTCGGTCACGGCTGTCGCAGGCGGCCGGAGCGGTGCAGGTCGTCGAAGATCAGTTGGTCCACCGGGGACACGCGGTCGCGGTCCGCGTACGTCAGCCACGCGACCTCCTCGATCTCGTGGCTCGGGGCGAGCGTGCCCTCGTAGTCGGCGGCGTAGCACGTCATGCGTACCACGACCCCCGTCGCGTGCCCGTGTGCCTGTGCCTCGTAGACACCGGCCGCCACGACACTCTCGGGCGCGATCGTCACGGTCAGCTCTTCGGCGATCTCGCGCACCAGCGTCTCGACGTCGCTCTCGCCGGGCTCGCGTTTCCCGCCCGGCAGGTAGAAGACGTCCTTGCCGCGCGACCGCGTGCTGAGGATCTTCCCGTCCTCGACGCGGAGCCAGGCCACCTTGTCGATCATCGCAGGGCCGCGCGGCTCTTGCGGGTGTCCGGGTGGTCCTCGCCGAGTACGCGGGTGCGGGCGGCGAGGATCTCGCGGTGCTCGGCCGCCGCCTCCACGGGGTACGCGCGGTGGCGCAACAGGTTGGCCGCGTCGAAGCGGGCTTCCAGGGTGTTCGGGTGGTCGGGTCCGTACAGCGCGGTCAGCCCGGCCACGACCTCCGCCTGGGTGGTGGCGGCCGCCTTGTACTCGCCGCGGGCGGCGGCGATGCGGGCCAGCCCCTGCCGGACCGCGAGCGCGCAGCTGTGTGCCGGTGGGCGGTCGTCGCGGTCCGCGGCGGCCACGAACTCCTGTTCCGCCTCGTCGAGTTGCCCCACCCGCACCAGCGCGATTCCCACCATGTGCCGGGCGCACAACGTCATCGAGTCGCGTGGGCCGCACGTGCGCCGCAGCGCGTCGATCGCGTCGTCGAACGCCTCGACCGCGGCCGCCGGCTGGTCCGCCATCAACAACACGTCGCCGAGTACCAGGAGTGTCGCCCGTACCACGGGTGCGGTCGGGCCCCACCGCTCCCGCACGTCCGCCAGCAGCGACCGCAGTTCCACGACCGCGGTCTCCGCGTCACCCATGGCGGCGCGGAGGTGTTCGATCGACGCGCGCACCAGGTCGTTGTTCTGGTCGCCGGACGCGAACTCCAGCGACCGGTACACGGTCAGCGCCTCGGTGAGCCGGCCCAGTGCGAACAGCACGCCCGCCCGGCCCTGCCGCGCCACGAGTGCGATCGGGCCATGGCGGGCCGCGTCTGCCACCGCGGTGAACTCGGTCAGTGCCTCCCGCAGCCGGTCGAGCTGGAACAGCAGGTCGGCGAGGACGGTGCGTGCCTCGAGCTGCCGGTGCGTGTCCGGGGCGAGGGTGACGTTGAGGCGCAACAGGTCCTCGGCCTCGGCGGCGCGGCCCACACGGGCGAGCGTGCCGGCCAGGAGGCGGCGGCTCTCCACCGTGGCGGCGGCGTCCTCGCCCAGGGATCGTTCGCGTTCCCGCAACACCGACGTGTGCAGTGCGGCGGCGTCGGCGAACCGGCCCTGTGTGAACCGGACGAGCGCGAGGCCGACCCGGCTCTGCAACGTCTCCGGGTGGTTGAGCCCGTACTCGCGGGCATACGACTCGGTGGTCCTCGCGGCGATGTCGGCGGCCTCGTCGGCGCGGCCGTCGACCGAGATCAGCAACGCCAGCTGCTGCCACGCGGCGAGGGTCTCGGGGTGGAACGGTTCGCCGCCCTTCATGCGGGCGGACAGCACGGCGCGGTACTCGGCCTCGGCCTCGCGCACCCTGCCTGCCTCGTGGAGTGCGCGCGCGTGCTCGAACCTGTCCACGAGCCTGCGCTCCCGTCTAGTGCTCATAGGGATCCTCGGGCTCCGGAATGGGGCGCACCGCCTGGACGGTGGCGGACGGGACGTACTCGTTGGCGCGGGTCGCCGACCCGGGACGCAGCACGACATCGACCACGATCCAGCTGTCGTCCACCAGGTGTGACAGCTCCTGCCCGAGCAGCTTCACCTTGACCGGGAAGGCATCCGCCGCGCAGCAGCCTATCGCGAGGCGCGCCACGTACGTGTCATCGCCTTCCTGCACAACGAATCCCGTGAGACGGGCGGTCCGGTCGTCCAGCGAGTGGCCGCGATCCCACGCCGCGCGCGACGAGAAGTCGCTGAGCGGCAACGCGATCGGGTCGCCCGGCGGCAGCTCGGGGAACAGCGCGGAGCCCTCCCCTTCCGTCGACGGCACCTCCGGCCGGTTGCCCGCCGCGCGTTCGACCGAGTCCGACCCCAGCGGCGGCGGCCCGACGAGGAACACCGCGAGCACCGGGAGGACCAGCAGCCACGCACTGCGCGCCGAATGGGAGTGTCCGTGGTCGTCGAGATCGCGGCCGCCGCGTATCTCCCGCACGATCGACACCGCGGCCAGCAGGATCATGATCGCGCCGCCCGCGATCAGCAGCCACTGGTGGCTCGGCTTCACGTACCGCAGGTAGGTGCCGGTGAACGAGATCTTCAGCAGCGCGCCGCCGAGCAGGACCAGCAGGATGTTCTGCGTCTCGCGCCTCACGACGGCAACACCACGACTCCCACGACCACCGCGCACAACACCGCGACCGCGAACGTCATGGGCGCGAACCGCAGCGCGAACCGCCTGCCGAGCGTGCCCGCCTGCAACGCGAACAGCTTGACGTCGATCGCGGGCCCCACGACCAGGAACACCAGTTTGGGCAGCAGTGGCATGGTCGACAGCGACGCGACCACGAACGCGTCCGCCTCGCTGCACAACGCCAGCACGACCGCGAGCACCGCCATCACGACCACGCCGAGCAGCACCTGTTCGCCGAGCGCGTCCGTCCACGACGGCGGCACGACGACGTTGAGCAACGCCGCCGTCAGTCCGCCGACGACGAGGAACCCGCCAGCGTCGACCAGGTCCTGCCGCGCGGTCTCGAAGAACACGCCCCACCGGTCGCGGTCGTCGTGCTGGTCCGGCAGCCGCCGCAGCGCCCGTTCCGCGAACCACTCCATCCGCCCGAACCGCGCCCACACCCAGCCCATGACGACGGCGGTGGCGAACGAGCCGAGGAACCGCGCCAGCACCATCCTCGGCTCACCGGGGAACGCGACCGCGGTGGCGACCAGCACGATCGGGTTCACGGCCGGTGCGGCGAGCAGGAACGTGACGGCGACCGACGCGGGCACCTGCTGCTGGATCAGCCGCCGTGTGACGGGCACCGCGGCGCACTCGCAGTTGGGCAGCGCGACCCCGGCCACCCCGGCGACCGGCACGGCCAGCGCGGCGCGCTTCGGCAGCAGCTTCCGCAGCCGGTCGGCGGACACGAACGCGGCGATCGCACCGCTGATCAGCACCCCGATCACGAGGAACGGGAGCGCCTGCACGCACACGGCGACGAAGATGGTGGCCCCGGTCTGGATGGCCTTCACGTCGAGCAGGTCCGCGAGCCAGCCCTGCCCGACGATCGCGAGCACCAGCAGCACGCACAGGATCTCCAGTGACGTGATCCGCCGCCGCGGCCGCGTCTGCCGGGGTGACTCCTGGACTGTCTCCGTCACTCGCCCCTGGCCTCACCGATCAGCTCGGTGCGCAGCTGCGACGCGGTCGACACGACGAGCATCAGCAACGTGCCGAGCGCCGACTCGCTGATCCCGTCGGCCGGGAACGCGTAGCGCAGCGTGACGTCCATGCCGCGCTCGGTGTGCACGACGCCCAACGTGCCGAAAAGTCCCTCACCAGCGCGTTCCGCGGCGGAACGAGCGAGGTTGGGATCATCCGGCAGGTCCCAGGCGACGACGCAGGTGAGGCTGAGGACGGTGAGGCCCTCGGCGAGCTGCATGGCCTGGACCGCGCACGGGACGTCCACGTGCCGGAACGTGAGCGCGCCGTCGTCGTCGACGTGGACGTCGTGGAAGGCCTCGAGCGCCGTGCGGGCCTTGGTGAGCAGGTCCGCCGTGCTCAACGCTTCCTGTTCAGTCATGAATCTCCCTTGAGTGCGGCCGTGACCTCGTCGCTGTCCTTGGCCCCGCCGAAGCGCCGGTCGCGCCGGGCGTACTGCTCGACGGCACGCCACAGGTGGCGCCGGTCGAAGTCGGGCCACAGGATGTCCTGGAACACCAGCTCAGCGTAAGCGGACTGCCACAGCATGAAGTTGGAGGTCCGTTGTTCGCCGGACGGGCGGATGAACAGGTCCACGTCCGGCATCTCGGGCTGGTAGAGGTACTTGGCGATGGTGCGTTCGGAGACCTTCTCCGGGTTCAGCCTGCCCTCGGCGGCGAGCCGCGCGATCTCCCTGGCGGCGTCGCCGATCTCGGCGCGGCCGCCGTAGTTGATGCACATGGCCAGGTTGAGGACGTCGTTGTGCCTGGTGCGCTCGGCGGCGAACTCCAGCTCGGCGATGACGGACCGCCACAGCTTGGGCCGCCTGCCGGCCCACCGCACCCGCACGCCCAAGGTGTCCAGCTCGTCGGTGCGGTTGCGGATGACCTCGCGTGAGAAGCCCATGAGGAACCGGACCTCTTCCGGGCTGCGGCGCCAGTTCTCGGTGGAGAACGCGTACAGGGACAGCCATTTGACGCCCAGTTCGATGCAGCCCTTGGCGACCTCGACGACCTGCGCCTCGCCGCGTTTGTGCCCTTCGATGCGGGTGAGGCCGCGCTGGTTGGCCCAGCGCCCGTTGCCGTCCATGACGATGGCGACGTGCCGAGGCACGAACTGCGCGGGAATGGCGGGCGGCTTCTCGCCGGACGGGTGGGGCTCGGGGGGTTGTGGTCGGGTACGACGGCGGAGCATGGGAGGGACCCTACTGAGTCGTTTGGACGCCCTTGCGTTCCACCAGCGGGAGGGAACGGAGCTGTCGTTCGAGGTGCCACTGGAGGAGCGCGGCGATGAGCCCGGACCCCTCGCGGCGGGCGTTGCCGGAACACCGTTCCGCGACGTCCCACCGGCCCAGCGCCAGCGCGTTCATCAGGTCGAGTGTCTCCTCGGCGGGCGCGGCCGACCCGGGTGGGCGGCAGCGCGGGCACACCGAACCACCGGCCTGCACGGAGAAGCTGCGGTGCGGCCCCGGCTCGTTGCACCGTGCGCACTCGTTGACCGCCGGTGCCCACCCGGCGAACGCCATCGCCCGGATGAGGAACGCGTCGAGCACGAGCGAGGGATCCCGCTCACCGTCCGCGAGCGCGCGCAGGGCACCGGTGACGAGCAGGTAGAGCCGCAGGACCGGCTCCCCTTCCTCGGCGGACATCCGGTCGGCGGTCTCCAGCACCGCGCAGCCCGCGGTGTAGCGCTGGTAGTCGGTCACGATGCCGGCGCCGAACGCGTCGATCGTCTGCACCTGGGTGATCACGTCGAGCGTGCGACCGGTGTAGAACTGCACGTCGACGTGCGCGAACGGCTCGACCCGCGCACCGAGCCGGGAGGTCGTGCGCCGCACTCCCTTGGCGACGGCACGCACCTTGCCGTGGCGCTGCGTGACGAACGTGATGATCCGGTCGGCCTCACCGAGCTTCTGTACCCGGAGGACGACCCCGGTGTCGCGGTAGAGGCTCACGGACGGAGCTTACCTTCGAGCACCGACAGTTTCGTGCCATCGGGGACCTGTCCCGGGCCGTGGCTGTCACAGTTCCGGACATGCGCCTGCTCATGTCCGCCGTCGCTCTGCTCCTGCTCATGGTCGCGGGCTGCACCGTCAGCCGGTCGGCGGCCCCTGAACCGGAACCGACCACGACCACGACCACGACCACGACCACGACGGAGACCACCACCACGACCACCACCACCACCACAACGACCACCACGACCGCCCCCGTGCCGGAGGTGGCCGCCGACGGGACCAACCTTCAGGCCTGCGCCGACGGCACCTGCGAGGTCGAGGTCAAGTCCGGCGACATGCTCACCATCAGGGGCGAACAGATCGTCGTGGTGAGCGTCAGCCCGCGGGGCGCGACGTTCGTGCTGCCGTCCGGCACGGTGGCCTCCGTGGGCGGCACCGGCACGATCGGCACGGCGAGCGGCACGAACATGGACATCCTCCGCAACAACGGCACCACAGTGATGATCAGGGTGTCGTGATCAGAAACCGAGGCGGCGCAACTGTTTCGGGTCGCGCTGCCAGTCCTTCGCGACCTTGACGTGCAGGTGCAGGTACACCTTGCTGCCCAGCAGCGCCTCGATGTGGCGGCGGGCGGTCGCGCCGACGGACTTGAGGCGCTCGCCCTTGTGCCCCAGCACGATGCCCTTCTGGCTGTCGCGCTCGACGTACAGGTTCGCCCACACGTCGAGCATGTCGTCGCGGTCCTCGCGTTCGGTGATCTCCTCGACGGTCACCGCGATCGAGTGCGGCAGCTCGTCGCGCACACCTTCGAGCGCCGCCTCACGGACCAGTTCGGCGATCAGCGTGGCCTCGGGTTCGTCGGTCAGCTCGCCGTCCGGGTACAGCTGGGGGCCTTCGGGCAGCCGGGACACCAGCACGTCGGCAAGTCGGTCGACCTGGAAACCATCCACAGCGGACACCGGGATCAGGTCGGTGAACTCCATGACCTCCTGGAGCGCCACGAGCTGGTCGGCGACCTGGTTCTTCGTCGCGACGTCGGTCTTCGTGACGATGCCGACGACGGGCGTGTGCCGGGACAGCTTCACCAGCTCGGCCGCGATGAACCGGTCACCGGGCCCGATCTTCTCGTTGGCGGGCACGCAGAACCCGACCACGTCCACTTCGGACCACGTGGCACGCACGACGTCGTTGAGCCGCTGCCCCAGCAACGTGCGGGGGCGGTGCAGGCCGGGGGTGTCCACGATGATCAGCTGGGCGTCGGGGCGCTGCACGATGCCGCGGATCGCGTGCCGCGTGGTCTGCGGCTTGCTGGAGGTGATGGCCACCTTGCTGCCGACCAGCGCGTTCGTCAGCGTCGACTTGCCCGTGTTGGGCCTGCCGACGAAGCAGGCGAAGCCGGAGCGGTGCGGTGTGGTCATCCCACCATTGTCGTCCGGCCTCAGCGCGGCTCGCCGTTCGGGTCCGCGACCAGCAGCGGCGCGGACGGTGTGAGGTCGTCGACGATCGCCCGGTCCACGTCGAGCAGGTCGGTGACCACGGCGGCGGCCTCCAGCGTGCGCACGCCGCTGGACACGGCGGCCGCCACCGCCCCCTGCAGGGCTGTGAGCTGCAACGACGGCAGGTCCACGGTGGTGGCGACGTAGGTGCGGCCGGTGTCGTCACGCACGGCGGCGCCCTCGGCCGCCCCGCTGCGGGCTCGCGCCGACCGCGCCAGGGTGATCAGCTTCGCGTCCTCGGGGTCGAGGTCAGCCACTCTCGCTTCCTTCCTTCTCCGCCGCGTCGGCCGCGGGCACACAGCGCACGACCACCGACGTGATCCGCATCCGGCCGCGGCCGTCTTTGCCGCCCTCGGCCCGCATCGACAGGCCCTCGATCTCGGCCTCGGTGCCGGGCAGCGGGACGCGGCCGAGCTGCTGGGCGAGCAGGCCGCCGACGGTCTCGACGTCGGTGTCGTCCAGTTCGATGCCGAACAGCTCGCCGAGGTCCTCGACCGGGAGCCGGGAGCTGACCCGCACGGCGCCGTCGTCGAGGTGCTCGACCGGCGGACGGTCCTCGGTGTCGGACTCGTCGGTGATCTCGCCGACGATCTCCTCCAGGATGTCCTCGATGGTCAGCAGGCCGGCGGTGCCGCCGTACTCGTCGACGGCGATCGCCATGTGGTTGCGGGACAGCTGCATCTCGCGCAGCAGGTCGTCGAGGCGCTTGGAGTCGGGCACGAACGTCGCCTCACCCATCAACTCGCTGACCAGCCCGCGTTCGGCACGCCCGTTGGCCCGCGGGTCCACTGTGGCCTTGACGAGGTCCTTGAGGTTGACCACGCCGACGACCTCGTCGACGCTCTCGCCGATCACGGGCAGTCGCGTGTAGCCGGTGCGCAGCGACAACGCGAGCGCCTGCCGCACGGTCTTGGTCTGCTCGATCCACACCATCTCGGTGCGCGGCACCATGACCTCGCGCGCGATCGTGCCGCGCAGCTCGAACACCGAGTGGATCATCTCGCGCTCGCCCGCGTCGACGACGCCGCTCTCCTGCGCCATGTCGACCAGCTCACGCAGCTCGACCTCGGAGGAGAACGGGCCCTCGCGGAACCCGCGACCGGGCGTGATGGCGTTACCGACGACGATCAGGAAACGCGACAACGGCCCGAGGACGGTGCCCAGGGCGCGCACCGGCCCGGCCGCGATGAGGCCGACCGAGTACGGGTGCTGCCTGCCCAGTGTGCGTGGCCCGACCCCGACGAGCACATAGGACACGACGATCATGGACAGCGCGGCGACGAGCCCCGCGACCCAGTTCGAGTCGATGATCCGCATGAACGCCACGGTGACCAGCACGGTCGCGGCCAGCTCGCAGCCGAGCCGCAGCAGGAGCAACAGGTTGATGTGCCGGGGCCGTTCCGCGACGACCGCGAGGAGCTGCCGGGCCCCCGTGCGGTTCCCGCGGACCAGGCCGTCGACACGTGCGCGGGACACCGCCGAGATGGCGGCGTCGGCGCACGCGAAGAAACCGGCGAGAACCACGAGGAGTACCGCGATCACGAGTAGTCCCGCGGAGCTGCTCACTTCGACCCCCGAGGGTTATCCGGCCGTGTCGTCGGAGTCCGGCTTGCGGTCGTCGGACTCCATGAACCCGGCCGCGCCGAGCAGCTTGTCGTCCTCGCGGCGTTGCGCGGCCCGGCGCTGGGCGGCGGCCCGCTCGCTCGTGAAGTCGGCGAGGATCCGCTTCTGGAGCGTGAACATCTCACGTTCCTCGGCGGGCTCGGCGTGGTCGTAGCCGAGCAGGTGGAGTACACCGTGGACGGTCAGCAGGTGCAGCTCGTCCATCAGCGAGTGGCCTGCCTTGCGGGCCTGGTCGCGGGCGAACCGCGGACACAGCACGAGGTCACCGAGCAGCGTCGGCCCCAGGTCGGGCGCGTCGGGTCTGCGCGCGGACTCGAGCTCGTCCATGGGGAACGCCATGACGTCCGTCGGGCCTGGCAGGTCGAGGTAGCGCTCGTGCAGGTCGGCCATCTCGTCCAGCCCGACGAGCAGCACCGACAGCTCGGCGAGACGGCTGACCTTCATCCGGTCGAGCGCGAACCGGGCCGCGGCCACAATGGACGGTTCGTCAACCGCCACGCCCGACTCGTTGGCGATTTCGATACTCATGACTACCGGCCTCGCCGCGCCTGTCCACGCGGGCCGGAGCGGCGCGCGTCCTGGTCGTTGTCCTGGGTGGCCGACCACCGGTCGTAGGCGTCGACGATGTCGCCGACCAGCTTGTGCCGCACGACGTCGCTGCTTGAGAGCGTCGCGAAGTGCACGTCGTCGACGTCGCCGAGGATGTTCTGCACGACCCGAAGACCGCTCTGCGCGCCGCCCGGCAGGTCGACCTGTGTGACGTCACCGGTCACGACGATCTTCGAGCCGAAGCCCAGGCGGGTCAGGAACATCTTCATCTGCTCGGGCGAGGTGTTCTGCGCCTCGTCGAGAATGATGAACGCGTCGTTCAACGTACGGCCCCGCATGTAGGCCAGTGGCGCGACCTCGATAGTGCCCGCCTGCATGAGCCTCGGGATGGACTCGGGGTCGACCATGTCGTGCAGCGCGTCGTACAGCGGCCGCAGGTACGGGTCGATCTTCTCGTACAGGGTGCCGGGCAGGAAGCCGAGCCGCTCCCCCGCCTCGACCGCGGGCCGGGTCAGGATGATGCGGTTGACCTGCTTGGCCTGCAGCGCCTGGACGGCTTTGGCCATGGCCAGGTAGGTCTTGCCGGTGCCGGCCGGGCCGATGCAGAACACGACCGTGTGCTGGTCTATGGCGTCGACGTAACGCTTCTGGTTCAGCGTCTTGGGCCGGATCGTGCGGCCGCGCCGCGAGATGATGTCGAGGCTCAGCACCTCGGCGGGCGATTCGGTGCCGCCGGCGGACAGCATCGCGACGGTGCGGCGCACCGCGTCGGGCCCGAGCTGCTGGCCGCGGCTCGCGAGGGTGACCAGCTCGGCGAACACCCGTTCGGCGAACGCGACGTCGCTGGGTGCCCCGGAGAGGGTGACCTCGTTGCCGCGGACGTGGATGTCCGCGTCGAGGAGTTCCTCGGCCACCTTCAGGTTCTCGTCACGGGAGCCGAGCAGGGCCAGAACGGCCTGGTCGGGGACGTTGAACCGGGACTGTGCCGGGTCGGCTGGGGTCGGTGCAGAAGAGGGGCTCGCGCTGCCCCGTGCGGTACCGGTCACGTGCTTTCGGTCCTGCCTTCTGCGCCTGGTCGCGCCATTTCGGTCGTCGCTGTCGGTTCGATGTTAGTCGCCCCCACCGACAGTTCGCATCGACGTTATGGGTGCTCAGTGGCCGGGGCGTCCGAACATGCCCAGTTGTTCGCCGCCGAGGACGTGCAGGTGGGCGTGGAAGACGGTGCGGCCTGCGTGTTCGCCGGTGTTGAAGACCAGCCGGAACCCGGCGGCGTCGATGCCTTCCTGCTTGGCGACGGCGACGCCGGTGCTGATCACGTCGGCCAGCTCCCTCGGTGCTTTCGCGAGGGCCTCGGCGTCTTCGTGGTGCGTGCGCGGCACCACGAGGACGTGCACGTCTGCCTGCGGGTTGATGTCCCGGAAGGCGTAGGTGGTGTCGGTCTCGAGCACCGTCGTCGAGGGGATGTCCCCCGCGATGATCTTGCAGAACAGGCAGTCGTTCTCGGGCATGCGCTGAGGCTAGCCGGTCGGCTGGTCGTTCTGGTCGAGGTCGGGGATCTCCTGCCCGTCACGGTCGGCCCATTCGAGCAGCGGTGTCAGGTCGAACGCGTGCGCGTCGATGTCGGCGTGCAGGTCCCCCAGCCTGGCGTACCGCGCGGGCACGGTGGCGATGGTGAACTCGCGCGGGTCCACGTCCGGGATCTCGTCCCACCGAATGGGTGTCGACACCCGCGCCTCAGGTACCCCGATGACGGAATAAGCCGACCGGATCGTGTGATCCCGCGCGTTCTGGTTGTAGTCGACGAACACGGTCGCGGGATCTCGTTCCCGCCGCCACCACGAGAGGTCGACGAGGCCGTCGGCCCGCCGCTCGACTTCCCGTGCGAACGCGTGTGCGGCCCGCCGCACGTCGTGGAAACCCCACGAAGGAAGGATGCGAACGTAAATGTGCAGCCCTTTCCCGCCGGAGGTCTTGGGAAACCCGACGGCGCCGAGTTCGGCGAGCACCTCCTGCACGACGAGCGCCACTTTCCGCACGGTGTCGAAGGTGGCCTCGGGCATGGGGTCGAGGTCGATCCGCCACTCGTCGGGTTTCTCGGTGTCCGAGCGTCGCGAGTTCCACGGGTGGAACTCGACGCAGGACATCTGAACGGCCCAGATCACGCTGGCGAGTTCGGTGACACACAACTCGTCCGCATGCCGCCCATAACGCGGAAAGTGCACCCGCACGGTCTCCACCCAGGGCGGCGCCCCGCGCGGCAACCGCTTCTGGTGCACCTTCTCCCCGTCAACCCCATCAGGAAACCGGTGCATCATGCAGGGCCGCTCACGAAGCGCGTTGACGATCCCGTCCCCCACGGCCAGGTAGTACCGCGCAAGGTCGAGCTTGGTCTCACCCCGAGCGGAGAAGTAAACGCGCTGCGGGTTGCTGACCCGAACAACCCGGTCCCCAACCTCGAGCTCAACCGCAGGAGCACCACCAGCCACAACAACAACCTAGTGCCGAACCCCAACCGAAGAAACCCAAGCCAAGAAGGAAAACCCACACAACCAACCCCCACCCCAAACACCACCCCAAAGAACCCCACCCAAGAACCGCCCACTCAAGACCTCACTCAAGCGCCCACTTCAAGGCCCCACTTCAAGGCCCCACTTCAAGGCCCCACTTCAAGGCCCCACTCAAGCGCCACCTCAAGCGCCCACGCTGGGTCAGACACCAACCGCACCGTGGGGGGTTTCGGGGGGCTCGGCCCCCCGGCAGACACAAGGGCCCCCGGGAAGGTGGGAACCACCGAACAGGGAAGGGGATGTCGCGTCGCGGTGAAGCCTGGGGGTCGCTCCACCGCGACGCGACGCCGCCGGACCGAGGGGGGAGGTGTCCGGCGGTAGCTCGTTCGCCCCACGTTTGTTTTCAAGAGTGGTGCTGTGCAAAGAGTAGACCGTTGTGCACGCTCAGCGCCAGCGTGGCGTCAGGACTCCAAGCGTTGCTATAGCGGCGGCAGCGGCCGTCGAGGCCCGCAGGACGGTGGGACCCAGCCTCGCTACCTGCGCACCTGCGGTGCGGAGGGTGTCGGACTCACTTTCGGAAATACCTCCTTCGGGTCCCACGACCAGGACCAGGTCACCGTCGGCGGGCAGCTCGAGATCACGGATGCCGGTCTCGGCGGCGGCGTCGAGGATGACGGTGGCGGCGCTTTTCCTTGCCAGTTCGGCGAGTTGTCGAGTGGTGGCGGGTTCGGTGACGTCGGGGATCCAGGTTCGCCGGGACTGTTTGGCCGCTTCGCGCGCGGTGCTGCGCCAGCGGGCGAGGGCCTTGGCGCCGCGGGGGCCGTCTTCCCATTTGACGATGCTGCGGCCGGCGCGCCACGGCACGATCACGTCGACGCCGGTTTCGGTGGCGAGCTCGACGGCGAGTTCGCCCCGGTCGCCTTTGATGAGTGCCTGTGCGAGCACGATCCGGGGCTGTGGCTGGGGTTCCGTCCATCGCCGGACGAGGCGCAGGGTCAGACTTTCTTTACCTTGAACCGTTTCAACGACGCAGGCGGCGGCGGTGCCGTGCCCGTCGGCGATGACGAGTTCCTCGCCGGGCTGCAGTCGGCGAACGGCGGCGGCGTGCCTGCCTTCCGTCCCGTCGAGCACCGTGGTGGTGCCCGACGGGACGGTGTCGACGAGAAAGACGGGTGCGGTGTCGCTCACGACGTTGGTTCGCTCCGCGAGCCTCGCTCAGCGGTGCCGTGCGCGGAGCCGGGAGAACAGCCCGCCGCCTCGGCCGTTGTTGGTGGTGGCGACGATCTGTTCCTCTTCGCCGCGGAGGTTGGCGAGTTCGCGGAGCAGCTCGGTCTGCCGGGCGTCGAGTTTGTTCGGGATCTCGACCTCGACGTGGACGTGCAGGTCGCCACGTCCGTCGACGCGCCCGGAGGACCGCAGCCGCGGGAGGCCGTGCCCGGTGAGGAGCAGTTCGGTGCTGGGCTGGGTGCCTGGTTCGAGTTCTAGCTCGACGGTGTCGTCGAGGGTCTCGAGCGGCAGGACGGCGCCGAGCGCGGCGGTGGTCATGGGGATGCGCACCGTGCAGTGCAGGTCGGCGCCGTTGCGTTCGAAGGTGTGGTGCGGCTGCTCGACGACCTCGACGTACAGGTCGCCGGCGGGCCCGCCTCCGGGGCCGACCTCACCTTGCCCGGACAGCCGGACCCGCATGCCGTCGGCGACACCCGGCGGGACCTTGGCGGTGATGGTGCGGCGGGCTCGGACGCGACCGTCGCCGCCGCACTGGCGGCACGGGTCGGGGATGACCTCGCCGACGCCGCGGCAGACGGGGCACGGCCGGGCGGTGACGACCTGGCCGAGGAACGAGCGTTGGACGGACTGGATTTCGCCGCGGCCGGCGCAGGTGTCACAGACCTGGACGGAGGTGCCCTCGGCGGTACCCGCGCCCCGGCACAGGTCGCAGAGGACGGCGGTGTCGACGGTCAGGTCACGGGAGACACCGGTGTTGCACTCCTCGAGGGTCAGCTCGATGCGGATGAGCGCGTCGGAGCCGGGCTGCACGCGGCTGCGGGGCCCTCGCCCGCCACCGGCGCCGCCGCCGAAGAAGGCGTCCATGATGTCGCCGAGCCCGAACCCGGCGAACGGGTCGCGGGCACCGCCCCCGCCGCCGTTGCCGAGCGGGTCGCCGCCCATGTCGACGATCTTGCGCTTCTGCGGGTCGGAGAGCACCTCGTAGGCCGCCGTGACCTCGCGGAACCGCTCCTGGGCCGACTCGTCGGGGTTGACGTCGGGATGTAGCTCGCGCGCGAGCTTGCGGTAGGCACGCTTGATCTCGTCGGACGTAGCGTCCTGGCGCACCCCGAGAGTGCCGTAGTAGTCCCTCGCCACCGTGTTCCCGTCCTCCTGCCCCGGAGGGCTCCGGGGTCTCACTCCCTGATCGGTCCGGTCGCGGGCATCATCGCCCGGACAGGATGTCTCCCACGTAGTTGGCGACCGCGCGCACGGCCGCGATGGTGCCCGGATAGTCCATCCGCGTCGGCCCGACCACGCCCATGCCGCCGAGAAGCGTGTGGTGCGCGCCATAGCCGATGGAGACCACCGAGGTGCTGCGCATCTCGGCGGCCTCGTTCTCCTCCCCGATCCGCACCGTAATGGTGCCAGGCTTGCTGGCGGCGGCGAACAGCTTCAGTACCACCACCTGTTCCTCGAGTGCTTCGAGGACCTGGCGCAGCGACCCGGGGAAGTCGGCCGCGTTGCGGGTCAGGTTGGCGGTGCCTCCCAGGACCAGGCGCTCCTCGGGGTGCTCCACCAGGGACTCCACCAGCACGGTCGCGAGCCGCGTCATTGCGTCCCGCAGGTCCGACGGCGCGTCCTCGAGCAGCTCGCTGACCTTGGCCGCGGCCTCCGTCAACGGATGGTCAACGAGCGTGGAGTTCAACATGTTCCGCAGCCGCGAGATCGTTTCCTCGGTGGTCACGTCCCCGAGGTCGACGGTCCGTTGCTCGACCCGCCCGTTGTCGGTGATCAGGACCAGCATCACCCGGGCGGGCGTCAGCTGGACCAGCTCGATGTGCCGGACCGTCGAGTGCGTCAGCGTCGGGTACTGGATCACGGCGACCTGCCGGGTGAGCTGCGCGAGCAGCCGAACGCTGCGCCGCATCACGTCGTCGAGGTCGATGGCCCCTTCCAGGAAGGAGTGGATCGCGCGCCGCTCCGCCGAGGACAGCGGTTTGACGTCGGTGAGGCGGTCGACGAACAGCCGGTAGCCCTTGTCGGTCGGGATCCGCCCGGCGCTCGTGTGCGGTTGGGCGATGTACCCGTCCTCCTCGAGGGAGGCCATGTCGTTGCGCACGGTGGCGCTGGACACCCCTAGGTTGTGCCGCTCGACGATCGCTTTGGAGGCAACCGGCTCCTGACTGGAGACGTAGTCGGCCACGATCGCACGCAGCACCGCGAACCGCCGCTCGTCCGTGCTCGCCATCAGGTCACCTCCCGTCTTCACCACGAGTTTACGGAGGTCCGGGCGAGTACCGGTCGAACCGGTGCCAAATGGAGTCCGCGACTTGCCCCGAGGGGGCTCAACCAACCAGAGCCGAGCCGCGTAGCCAGCCGATCCGACCTCGACCCTGAATCGATTCACGTGGCGACTTCCGACGACGACCGGAGGTCAGCTCACCGGGTACGCGCGACAACCGAACCTCCTCCCGATCTGTTTGAGGGCGCCGCGCAGGCCCACCTTCAGCTTTCCCCCGAGCCAGAACTGGAACCGGACGAAAGCCCTGCTCTGATGGGCTCCAGGCGCCACGTTGACAGCCGTGTAGGTCAGCAAGGTGCCGGCGGGATGCGGCGAGAACCGGTACTCGGCACGGAACTTGTACCCACCCTGGAACGCGAAGTACCCGGCGGCGGCGTCCTCCTCGACGATTCCGCCGGGATGCGCCCCGTAGCGAAGGGCGAACTCCCGAGGACCACCCCACAGGCTCGCCGACCTCATCAGTCGACCAGCACCCGGTAACGCCCGCAGCAGCAGCGCGTTCCCGGCGCCCACCGCCCCTTCGCGCACACTGAGAAACACGTCACACACCCGCTCCGGCTCGACCTCGATCACACCGGTCGCGGCCCACCCCTGTCGCTCCATCGACTCCTCCCTCGTCAGCCCGCCGTTCTCTCTCCCTCGTCTGCCGTCTCCTCCGCTGTTCCTCCCGCGCGTTCCTGGCTCCATCTCTGCCTCCACTCGGGACGAACCGTCACTCGCGAGCCAGAATCCTGTTCACCGCGCCCGCCAGATCCCCGTCCTCCGCCTCCGCGCGCCAGGCCACGAACCCGTCCGGACGAACCAGCACCGCACCCCGTTCCGTGATGCCGTACGTCTTCGTGAACCGCCCCTCCGAGTCCTCCACATCCGTGCCGACGCGGTAGACCGTCAGGCTCAGGTTCACCTTCCGGGCCGCCTCCGACCACTTCTCCCCGGCCGACGCCACCAACAACACGAAGTTCCTGCCGAAGAGGTCCCGTGTGGACAGCTCACTGTCGTTCCCGCGCAACGGGACGTGCGGCGCACGCGAACCAGGCCGGCCCGTCGGCTGCTCTGGGTTCTCCAGCGGCGCACCGTCCTCGGCGGGTTCCGCGGCCACGGCGTTCGACAGGTGCCGGTAGCCGAAGAACAAGGTCGAGATCGGGTCGATCGGGGCCGCGACCGTGTCGTCGACCAGATCCGGGCGCATGCGCTGGACGAACGCCGCGTACTGCTGCTCGACCAGGATGTCCGCGTAGGGGCGACGTTCGAGGTCGTGGCTGTCCAGCAACGCCGGCCCCGCCTCGCCCTTCAGCACCATCGCGAGCTTCCACGCCAGGTAGTAGCCGTCCATGATCGCCGTGTTGCCACCGAAACCACCCGTCGGCGGCATCACGCGGACCGCGTCGCCGATCAGGTGGACCCGGCCGCGCGAGAAGCTGTCGGCCACGCGAGCGGCGGTGTAGCCGTTGGTGACGCCGTTCGTGACCAGCCTCGGGTTCAGGTCCGGGACACCGGTGGCGGTGCGGATCAGGTCCAGCCACTCCGCGTCCGTGACGTCCTCGCGGTAGCCGACCGCGAGCGCGTAACGATGTGGCTCGTCGGTGCTCACCACCACACCGCTGCCTTCCGGCAGTTCCGGGTTCCGCAGGTAGAACAGACCGAAGCCACTCCTGCCCAGATCGGCTTCGAAGACGATGCCGACGGAGCGGCTCAGGTCGCCGCGACCGTGGACACCGATGCCCAGCGCGTGCCGGATCGGACTCCGGTGACCGTCGGCCGCGACCAGGTAGTCGGCCAGGACCGTCCGCTCACCCCGCTCGTCCCGGATCACCGCGCGCACCCCGGACTCGTCCTGCGTGAACGACACCAGCTCGGTCGCGAACCGGATGTCCGCGCCCAGTTCGCGCGCCCTGGCGAGCAGGACGGGTTCGGCACGTTCCTGGCTGGCGTTGGCCCAGCCCGCCGGACTCAGCTCACCGAAGTCGGGGTTTCGGTCCACCATCACGTCGTTGTAGACCCGGCCCGTCACGCTTTCGGCCACCGCGATGCGGAATCCGGTCTCGGGCGGGCTCGCGTCCACCATCCGTCCCGCCACGCCCGCCACCGCGAGCGCCTCCATGACGTGCGGGAACTGGCCTCTCGCCTTCGGGTAGACGGACGTCGTCGGATGGCGTTCGACCACCAGGGGACGCACTCCGTGCACGGCAAGGAACATCGCCGCCGACAGGCCCGCCAGCCCCGCGCCGACGACCAGCACCGGGTGTCGCTCGTCAGTCATCACTCACTCCTCGCGAACAGTGTTCGTTGTGTCGAACACCGTTCTATTCACGAACGGTGTTCGTGTCAAGTAGGCTGCTCGACTACGGAGGTGGTGGGGTTGGCGGCCGAATGGCCCAGGTCGCGGGCGGCGGCGCAGCAGCGCCGGGTGCTCAGCCAGGACCTGATCGTCGACACGGCGCTCGAGCTGCTCGGCAAGGGCAGCCTGGACACCGTGAGCATGCGACGGGTGGCGCAGGAGCTGGGCACGGGCCCGGCGTCGCTGTACGCGCACGTCAGCAACAAGGAAGAACTGCACGAGCTGATGCTCGACCGGCTCCTCGGGACGCTTCCCCGGCCGGCGCCCGACCCCGGCCGGTGGACAGAGCAGGTCGTCGAGATGGCCAGGGCGCAGCTGGCGATGCTCACGTCCTACCCGGGCATCGCCCGGGTAGGCCTGGAGACGATCGTGCCCGCCGGCCCCAACGCGCTCGCCTACGGTGAGGCGATGCTCGCCGTGCTGCGCGCGGGCGGGCTGCCCGACCGGGTCGCGGTACTCGCGTTCGACACGTTGGCGTTGTGGTGCGCGGCGTTCGCGTTCGAGCTGGGCGCGGCCAGGGCCGGGGACGCCGACCCGGCACAGATCGCCGCGCGGGGCAAGGAGATCGGCGCCTACATGGCGGCACGTCCCGCCCAGTTCCCCAACCTGCTCGGCGTCGGGCAGATCCTCTCCGAGGCGACGCCCGAGGAGCGGTTCGAGTTCGGGCTGGACGTGTTCCTCGCTGGGCTCGTCGGCGCGTTCCAGCCTCGGCGACCAGCCACGTAACCGGGACTGTCTACGGCGAACTGTCCGCCCCGGCCGGACGCCCTGACCACTTCCCGCGGGCCACCGTGTGCACACCACGTCCGGCCGCGTCGTGAGCTACCCGCGGCCGCTCGGGTCGTGGTCCGGGTTCAGACCGCGACCGGGAGCTTCGCCGCGCCACGCAGGTTCAGCCGTCCGTTCCACTCCACGTCGCCGTTCAGCGACAGGTCCGGGAAGCGGCTGACCAGCTTGCCCAACGCGAGGCGGCCCTCGAGACGGGCGAGCGCCGCGCCGAGACAGTGGTGCGGGCCGGCGCCGAACGACACGTGTGTCCTGGCCTCCTCGCGGTCGATGCGCAGCACGTTCGCGTCGGGACCGAAGTGGCGGTCGTCGCGGTTGGCGGACGCCAGGCCGGCGATCACGAACGCGCCCGCGGGGATCTCGCGGCCGCCGATCGTGTACGGAGCGATGGTGATGCGGCGCGACTGCTGCACCGGGCTGTCGTAGCGCAGGAGCTCCTCCACCGCGTTCGCGGCGAGGTCCGGGCGGGCCCGCAGCAGCGCGAGCTGGTCCGGGTTGCGCAGCAGGGCGATGGCGCCGTTGCCGATCAGGTTGACCGTGGTCTCGTGCCCCGCGACGTACAGGAGCAGCACCTGTGCCACCAGCTCGTCCTCGGTGAGCCGGTCGCCGTCGTGTTCGGCGGCGATCAGCGCCGTCAGCAGGTCGTCGGCCGGGTTGTCGCGCTTCCAGGCGATGATGTCCCGCATCATCTCGGTCAGCTCGGTCTCGGCGTCGGCGATCGCCTGGATCACGGCGGGGTCGGTCTGCACTTCGAGCGAGCGCACAAGGGTGCCGCTCAGTTCCCGGAGCCGTTCGTGGTCTGCCGGGCGCGTGCCGAGCATCTCGGAGATCACCGCGAACGGGAGCGGGAAGGCGAGTTCGTCGATCAGGTCGACCTCGCCGCCGTCGGCGACCCGGTCGAGGGACCGGTCGACGAGCTCGGTCACCATCGGCTCCAGCGCGGCGATGGCCTTGGGCGTGAAGACCTTGGTGACGAGTGCCCGCAAGCGCGTGTGGTCGGGCGGATCACGGTCCAGCATGGACAGTGCCCGGGCGCTTCCCGGGTCGAGCTGCTCGTACTGGTCGGCGATCAGGCCGCCCGCGAGGTTGCGGCTCTCGACCGAGAGCTTCGCGCGCAGCAACGCCGTGACGTCGTCGTACCTGGTGACGAGCCAGAAGCCGAGCGGGTGCTCGTGCACGGGGTCGACGTCGCGCATGCGCTGGTAGTGCGGGTACGGGTCGGCGTTGAAGTCGGGCAGGAACGGGTTGAACAGCAGCTCGGTGTCCGTCACGACACCCTCCTCGTCCGAGCGTGGGCAGTGTGGTGGTCGTGGACCGCGACACGGTCCGGGTGCGCCTCGAAGAGGATGCGGAACGCGGGCTGCTCGCGGTCGAGGTCGCGGTGCAGATCCGCGGTGGCGCGCGCCATGTCGGGCGGCGGCTGTTCGAGCAGCGCGTCAAGGCGTGCGTCGAACATCAGGTACCAGCGGCGGCGAAGGTCGGACAGGAACGTGTCCAGGTCGCCGTACAGCGTGTCGATCTCCCCCAGCAGGTCGGCCGGGATGTCCGGCCGTCGGGTGCTCGCCACTGCCGCGAGCACCGCCTGTGTCACTGCGTACCGCCGGTGGGTCCTCTCCCAGGCCATGGACATGGCATTCACCTACTCAGCGTCGGTCACATACACAGCGTATGTCTTATACTCCGTGCATGTCAACGGGCAAGAGCAGGCGCGACCAGTTCTCGGAGGCGACGAGGGCCGCACTGCTGGAAGCGGCCACACGCCGTTTCGCGACGCTGGGGTTCGCCGGGACCTCGCTGGAGGACGTCGCGGCCGACATCCTCGCCACGCGCGGCGCCGTCTACCACCACTTCCCCAGCAAGAAAGCCCTGTTCGAAGCGGTCTTCGAGAAGCTGGAGACCGAGGCGGTGCGCCAGTCGGCCGAGGCGGGCGACCGCGGCGAGGACCCGTGGCAGCGGGCGCTGCTGGCGCTCGACTCGTTCCTCGAGACCTGCGCGGACCCGGTGTACGGCCGGATCGTGTGGCAGGAGGCGCCCATCGCGATGGGGTGGGTGCGGTGGGAGGAGCTCGAGAACAAGTTCGCGTTCGGGCTGATCGAGGAGTACGTGCGGGCGCTCGTCGAGGGCGGCTACGTCGTCGACCTGCCGGTGGAGACCATGTCCCGGCTCGCGTTCTGCATGCTGGGCGGCGCGGGACAGGCGTTGTCGAAGGCGACCGAGGCCGACAAGCCGCGGCTACAAGACGAGTACCGCACGGTCATCGGTCGCATGCTGGCCGGGCTGGCAGCACCACAACCGACCTGACACGCAAACACGGCGAGTCGCGCGCTCAAACACATCGAGTTGTCGGTTTCGTGCAGTGAGACCTGCACGAAACACACAACTCGCCATGTTGGAGAACGCGACTCGCGGTGTTGTCAGGTCAGGCGGCGGACCACTGCGTCGGCGAGCAGGCGGCCCTTGAAGGTCAGGACGCAGCGGCCGAAGCGGCCGTTGACGCCTGCCAGCGCGTCCCTGTCCAGCAGGCCCTCCTCCGCCGCCTGGTGCGCTTCCTTCTGCGCGGCCTCGGACAGGACCTCCACCGGCAGACCGTCGACCAGGCGGAGTTCCAGCATGACCCGCTCCAGGTGGCGGTCCTGCGGGGTGAGGGTTTCGCGGGCCGCCGCGGGCGAGATCCCTTCCGCCAGCGTCGCCGCGTAGCGGGCCGGGTGTTTGACGTTCCACCAGCGGACGCCGCCGACATGGCTGTGCGCGCCCGGGCCCGCGCCCCACCAGTCGGCGCCGTGCCAGTAGCCCAGGTTGTGCCTGCACCAGGCCTTGGGTTCGGTGGCCCAGTTGGAGACCTCGTACCAGTGGAGACCCACCGCCGAGAGCGCCCTGTCCACCTGTTCGTAGCGGTCCGCCAGCACGTCGTCGTCCGGTGCTGGCAGGACACCGCGGGCGATCCTGCGGGCCAGGGCCGTACCCTCCTCGACGATCAGGGCGTACGCCGAGACGTGGTCCACGCCCGCGTCCAGCACGGCGTCCAGGGACGCGGCCAGGTCGGCTTCCTTCTCTCCGGGGGTGCCGTAGATCAGGTCCAGGTTCACGTGGTCGAAGCCCGCGCGGCGGGCCTCGCGGGCCGCTTCCGTCGCCCTGCCCGGGGTGTGGTTCCGGTCGAGCACGGTCAGCACGTGTGGGGCGGCCGACTGCATGCCCAGAGAGATCCGCGTGTACCCGGCCTCGCGAATCCCCTCGAAGAACGCCGGGCCGGTCGACTCCGGGTTGGACTCCGTGGTCACTTCCGCGTCCGGTGCCAGCCCGAGCGTGTCCCGGACCGCGTTCAGCACGTCGCGCAGGCCGTCGGCGCCCAGCAGGGACGGGGTGCCGCCGCCGACGAAGACCGTGTCGGCGGGTGGCGGGGTGCCCAGAACCGACGCCGCCAGGGCCAGCTCCGTCCGCAGGCCGTCGAGCCACGACCGCGGGGACGCGCGGGAACTCGCCAGCTCCGCCGCCGTGTACGTGTTGAAGTCGCAGTAGCCGCAGCGGGTGGCGCAGAAGGGAACGTGCACGTAGACCCCGAACGGGCGCCTGCCCAGGCCCTCGAGGGCCTGCGCGGGCAGCGCGCCGTCCGGGGGAGCTACGTCACCGTCCGGTAGTGCTGATGGCACTCCGCCAGTATCTCAGCGGAACACGACCAGCGTGACCACGGTCAGGCCCGCGGCCAGGATCAGGAACACGAAGCCGTACGCCGGGGCCTTGCGCCACCAGTGCGTGTGCCGGTCGATGGCGAACCGGCCGGGACCGGTGAACAGCAGGGCGAACGCCGCGGCGGCGTAGACCATCTCCAGCTCGACACCGCCGAGGAAGAGGTTCCAGTCACCCTTGACGACGATGACGTTGGCCATCACGCCGAGAATGGCCGCGGCACCGGCGGGGAAGAACAGGCCGATGATGAGGAGCACGCCACCGACGGTCTCGGTGAGCGCGACGACCAGGGCCAGCGCGCTGGGCTCGGTGTACCCGAACCCGACGAGCATCTCCCTGGTGGCCTCCATTCCCATGCCGTCGTTGAACCAGCCGAACAGCTTGTCCGCGCCGTGCGCGACGAACAGGGCGCCGACGACGACGCGCAGCACCAGCAGGCCGAAGTCCAGCCCGCGGTGCCACTCCGGCGTTCTCTCCCGTGCGGAGGCCTCCAGCGGCGACTCGTGGTCGAAGCTGGAGAGGGCTGTGGTCGGCGCGCTCGTGTAGCCGTCGTCATCGTCGTCGTCGAACATCGACGACGAGCTGGTGCCTGGGCGCGGGCCGAAGCTCTGTGTCGTGGACGAGGAGTCAGCCGTGGTGTAGTAGCCACGGTCGTCTTCAGTACTCACCCGGGGGAGGGTAACGCCTAGCCCGAACGGCGTGGACCCCCAACTTGCGATCAGTAGTGACCCAGCACCAGGTTGCGCGGACGCTCGCCCGCCGCGAACCTCGCGATCTCCTCGGCCACCACCGCGTACGCCCGCCGCTCGTAGCCTTCGACGCTCGCCGCGACATGCGGGGTGAGCAGCAGGTTCGGCACCGTCCACAGCGGGTGGCACGCGGGCGGCGGCTCCGGTTCGGTCACGTCCAGAGCGGCACGCAGCCTGCCGCTCGCCAGTTCCGCCACGAGGGCGTCGGTGTCCACGACCTTGCCGCGGGCCGCGTTCACGAGCACCGCACCGTCCCGCATCCTGGACAGGAACCCCGCGTCGACCATGCGCTCGGTGGCCGGTGTCAGCGGCACCATCAGCACCACCGCGTCGTGCGCCCCCAGCAGGGCGGGCACCTCGTCGAAGCCGTGCACGCCGTCGCGGGCCGTCGTGCCGACCAGCGTGGTGGTCGCGTCGCACGCGTCCAGCCTGCGCTTCAGCTGGGTCCCGAGGTCGCCCGCGCCGATGACCAGCACTTTCTTGTCGATCAGCGTCTCGGTCGGCCTGCGCACCCACGTGCGCGCCACCCGCTCGTGCTCGAACGGGATCAGGTCCCGGTACACCGCGAGCAACGTGGCGAGCGCCCACTCGGCGGTGCTGCCGCCGTGCGCGCCCCTGGCGACCGACAGCATGACGTGGTCCGGCACCTGGCCCACCCAGGCCTCCGCGCCCGCGGTGAGCAGCTGGATCAGCGCCAGATTCGGCAGCCGCGCGAGGAACGCGGCCGGGTCGGCCGGTGCGAGGAAGCCGGGCACCAGGACCTCGGCACGTTCCGGCAGCTCGCCGTCGACCTCGTAGCGGACCACGTCGAGGCCGTTCACGCCGGCCAGCGCGGCTTCGCCGGCCTCGTCCGGCACCAGCACGGTGATCGTCACGTCAGGCACCCTACTTACCCGAGGTTCACGGGCGGGACCCTAGCGTGGGGCCATGTCCTCGAGGTCACGTGTGCTGTTCGCGGGCGTGCTGTGCGGCGTCCTGCTCACGGCCGGGTGTGCCACGTTCACGGACCAGCCGCCGCCGGAGGCCTGGCGGCCACAGGAACAGCTCACCCCGCAGGGCGGCCCGGAACCGCAGGTCCCCGGCGAGGGGCAGCCCCCGGAACCGGGTGGCGGCGGTGGCGGACGGCCGTCGAAGATCCCGCCGCCCGACGGGTGCACCGACTACAACCCGGCGGTCATCGGCACCTGCATGGACACCGTGAGCGCGGTCGCGGCGCTGCCCGGGGACGGCCGGGACCCGACCGCGCTGGTGGGCGAACGGAAGACCGGCCGGATCCTGCGGGTCAAGATGGGCAACGACCCGCAGGTCGTGGCGACCGTGCCGGTGGACGGGAGCACCGACGGCGGCCTGACCGGGCTCGCCCTCTCCCCCACCTACGCCGAGGACCAGCTGATCTTCGCCTACGTGACGACCGCGACCGACAACCGCGTCGTGCGGATCGCGCCGGGTGACGTGCCGAAGCCGATCATCACCGGCATCCCGCGGGGCGCCACCAACAACCGGGGCGCGCTGGCGCTCGACCGTCGCGGCGCGTTGGTGCTGGCCACGGGCGACGCGGGCAACCCGAAGGCGGCCGGTGACCTGAAGTCGCTGGCGGGCAAGGTGCTGCGGTTCGACGCGTCCGGGCAACCCGCGGAAGGCAACCCGACGCCGGGTTCGCTGGTCGTGGCGAGCGGACTGCGGGCGCCGGGCGGGGTGTGCGCGGCGTTCGACGGGTCCGGCACGTGGGTGACCGACCGGACCCCGGCGCAGGACGTGCTGTACCGGCTGACGCCGGGCAAGCCCCTGTCGACCCCCGCGTGGACGTGGCCGGACCGGCCGGGTGTCGCGGGCTGCACGGCGAGCGCGACCGGCGTGCTGGTCGTGACGTCGAAGGCGGGCAACGCGCAGATGCTGCCGATGGCGCCGGACGGGTCGTTCTCCGGCAAGCCGCAGATCTCGCTGGCGAAGGACGAGGGCTTCGGCCTGCTCGGTGGCATGGACGCCGTGAACGCGCAGGTGGCGGTCGTGGGCACGGTCAACAAGGACGGCGGCAAGCCCGGCTCCAGCGACGACCGCGCGATCGTGGTCCTGCCCCCGACCGGCGGCGGCGCGGGCGGCCCGGACTAGGCACACGCCCAGGCGCGCCCAGAGATCTTTGCACACAAGTCTTGGCCTGGTCAGCAGTTACCTCAGGGGAACGTGACGGCGCTCAGCCACCAACCGCCTGCGGTGCTCGGTCGGGACCAACACTTTTGAACCCGGGGTGGCGGACCTGTGTTCGTTCCGTGTGGCGGGGTCTCCTAGCCTGCTCCGCCTGGGTGATCACCGCGATCTCGAGGGGTGTCGCGTTCGTGGTCACCTTGCCACTTTTCCGTTACTCAGCAAGGAGAATCGTGTCCGCAATTCCGGTTACGCCGACCGCACCCGCGCCTGTCCGCAGGCCGGGGATGCTCGTCGCGGCCGTCGGTGTCGTGGTGGTCACCGCGCTGGCGGCGATCGTCAACGGCATCCTGATCGCCACAGGGGGCAAGGAACTCGTCAGGGACCTGCTCGTACAGGCGGGCATGCCCGAGAGCGTCACCGAGGCCGACCTCGACGCGTTCGCCCAGCTCGCGGGCGAAGGCTCGTTCGACGAGATCATCAGCACCTTCACCACCCGCGGCTACCTCGCCCTCGGCGCGGGCGCCGCGATGCTGATCTTCGGTCTGCTCATGATGAAGGCCGCCACCTGGACCCGCGTGCTGGTCACCATCTCGGCCGTGTTCGCCATGATCTTCAGCCTGGTGATCCTCGGCGACGAGACCACGACCACCATGGCCGGGCTGGCGATGCTCGCGATCCTGGGCGCCATCGTCTCGATCATCTTCACGTGGCTGCCGCCGATCGGCCGCTACGGCAAGGCGCTCAAGGCCTGACGCGCGCTCAGGGTGCCGAGAGCGAGGGGCCCGGCACCCTGGTGAGGTTCATGAGCAACGCGGTGAGTGCGTGCGCGTTGCTGTCGCGGGGGTCGGCCGTACGGTCGGCCTCCGCACGTGCCTTCTCCGCCTTCTCCGGTTCGCCTCCGGCGTCGTACGCGGCGGCCAGCAGCCGCAACGTGATCGCCACCGACGACACCGACCCCATCTCCCGGTACGCGGCCAGGCACACCCGCAGCTCCACCACCGCGTCGTCGGTGCGGCCGTCCCCGACCCAGCTCGCCGCGATCGCGCGCCTGCTCGACAGGGCCCGCGGCACCTCGTTGATCTCCTCCGCGATCGCGCGGCACTCGCTGAACGCGGCCAGCGCGCTGGCGCGTTCCCCCCGTCCGGCCTGGATCGCGCCCAGTGTCCGCAGCGACCGGGCCAGCGCACGCCGTGCGGTCGTGTCCCGCAACAGCGCCACGGCCTCCCGCGCGGTGGCTGCCGCCCGGTCCAGTTCCCCGGTCAGCGCGAGGCTCCACGACAGGCTCTGCAGCGCGTCGGCCACCGCGCGCGGATCGTCGGACTCGCGTGCGACCGCGAGCGCGCCCGTGTCCACCCGCACCGACTCGGCGGGCCGGCCGAGCCGGTTCAACGCGGCCGACCGCGTCGCCGCCACAGCGTCCTCAGTGGACAGCGAAGCGGCGCGGTCCGTCAGCGCCAGCGCCTCCTCCGGCACGCCGAGGCCGATGAGGCAGTCGGCGAGGTGCGTCAGCACCCACGCCAGCGCGGGCCCGTCGAGCCGGTCGGCGCACCAGCGGTACTTCGCGTCGGCGGCGGCGTAGCGGCCACGCACGTGCAGCACGCGGGCGTGGACGAGTTCCGCCCACACCTCGACCCGCTCGTCCCCCGCCGCGCGCGCCGCGTCCGCGAGCGCCGACGCACAGGTCCGCAGGTCCGTGTACGCACCCTGCGGCCACAGGTACCGCGCGACCCGCTCGAAGATCCGCGCCGCGTGCCGGTACCGGCCGCGCTCGACGAGTCCGCCGATGGCCGCGACCAGCGACGAGTGCTCGGTCGCGAACCAGCTGCCCGGGTCGGCGGCGTAGCGGGCCAGGCTCTCCTCCGGCATCGGCACGACGGGGACCGCGTCGACCGGCAGCTCCGGGAACACCGCGGGCAGGTGCCTGCCCAGCCGGTCCGCGACCGACAGGATCGCGGACCGCAGCCGGGCCGTCGCGTCGTCGCAGGCGGCGGTGCCGTCCTCGGCGAGGAGACGTTCCCGCGCGAACGTGAGCACCAGGTCGTGGACCTCGTAGCGCGGCTCGCCGCACGCGTCGTCGGCGACCGGCTGCAGCAGGCTCGACTCGACCAGCTCGTCGACCGCCGCGTCCCCCGCGACCCCGTCCTGCAGCACGGTGATCGCCCACGAGGGCACACGGGCGACGGCCGCCGCGCCGACCAGGCGGAACGTGGTCCGGGCCGGCTCGGTCAGTGCCGCGTAGCTCAGCGCGAGCCCGGCGCGGACCTGCAGGTCGCTGACCGCCAGCTCGTCGAGGCGGCGCTGCTCGTCGGAGAGCCGGTCGGCGAGGGTCGCGAGCCTCAGCTGTGGCCGCAGCGCGAGGCGGGTGCCCGCGATGCGCAGTGCCAGCGGCAGGTTGCCGCAGGCCGCGGCGATCCGGCGGGCACCGTGCGGGTCGGCGGTCACGCGGGTCCCGGCGATGGCGGTGAGCAGGTCGAGCGCCTCGGCCTCGGTGAGCGAACCGACGGTGACGCGGTGCGCGCCGAGGAGCCCGGACAGCCTGCGCCTGCTGGTCACGAGCACCGCGGTGCTGGCGGTGCCGGGCAGCAGCGGGCGGACCTGGCCGGGGTCGGCGGCGTCGTCGAGGACCAGCAGGACCCGGCGGTCGGCGAGCCTGCTGCGCAGCACCGCGGCCTTGGCGTGCACGTCGTCGGGGATGGCCGGACCGGTGACGCCGAGGCTGCGCAGCAGGTCGGCGAGGACGTCACCGACCGGACGGGGTGCGGTGGCGCCCGCCAGGTGGGCGTAGAGCTGGCCGTCGGGGAACGCGGTCTGCAGGCGGTGCGCGACGCGGACGGCGAGGGTGCTCTTGCCGACGCCCGGTTCGCCGGTCAGCACGACCGGGAGCCCGCCGGGGTCGGTGAGCAGCGCGGTCAGCTCGTCGACGGTGCCGTCGCGGCCGGTGAACACGCGGTTGTCGGCGGGGAGCTGCCGGATGGGCCACTCGTCGGTGGCCGGTTCCGCCTCGTCGCCCCGCAGGATCTCCGCGTGCACGGCACGCAGCTCGGCGCCCGGTTCGAGACCGGTCTCCTCGACGAGTGTGGTGCGGGCCGTGCGGTACGCGGCGAGCGCGTCGGCCTGCCGCCCCGAGCGGCGCAACGCACGCATGAGCTGGCCGACGAGCCGTTCCCGCAACGGGTGCTCCGCCACCGCGGACTGCAGTTCGCCCAGCAGCTCGGCGTGGCGGCCCACCGCCAGCTCGGCCTCGACCCAGTCCTCGAACACGGTCAGCCGCTCGATCTCCAGGCGCGCCACCTCCGCGTCGAGCGCGGGCAGCGCGAGGTCGGCGAGCGGACGGTCCCGCCACTGGTCGAGCGCGAGCCGCAGGTGCCGGGCCGCGGTGTCCGCGTCCCCGTCCCGCAGCGCGGCACGGCCGGACTCGCCGGCCGTGCGGAACGTCAGCAGGTCCAGGTCCGCGTCGTCGACCCGCAGCCGGTAGCCGGGGCCGGCGTGGTCGATGGGCGTGTCACCGAGCCGCTCCCGCAACCTGGACACGTACGTGTGCAGGTTGGACGCGTACGACTTCGGCGGGACGTCCGGCCAGAGCGCGTCGACGAGCCGGTCCGTCGGCACGCGTTCGTTGGCGTGGAACAGCAGCATCGCGAGCAGCGACCGCTGCCGTTCCCCGCGCAGGCGCAGCCACCGGCCGTCGTGGCCGGTGATCTGCAGGGGACCGAGGACGCCGAACCTGGGCGCCACCGCCTCTACTTGCAACGCTCCAGGATCAGCTCGCGCACCCGCTTCGCGTCGGCCTGGCCCTTGGTGGCCTTCATGACCGCGCCCACGATCGCGCCCGCCGCCGCGACCTTGCCGCCGCGGATCTTGTCCGCCACGTCCGGCTGCGCGGCCAGCGCCTCGTCGATGGCGGCGTACAGGGCGGAGTCGTCGGACACGACCGCGAGGCCGCGCTTCTCGACGACCTCGTCCGGCTCGCCCTCGCCGGCCAGCACGCCGAGGATGACCTCGCGGGCCAGCTTGTTCGTCAGCTTGCCCTCGGCGACCAGCGCCGACACCCGCGCGACCTGCGCCGGGGCGATCGGCAGCGCGGCCAGCTCGATGGCCCGCGAGTTGGCCTCCTGCGCGAGGAAGCTCACCCACCAGGCTCGGGCCTCGGCCGGGGACGCGCCCGCGTCGACGGTCGCCGCCACCAGGTCCACCGCACCGGCGTTGACCAGGTCACGCAGCTCCAGGTCGGTCAGCGACCAGTCGGCCTGGATGCGCTTGCGGCGCTCCCATGGCATCTCCGGCAGCGTCGCACGCAGCTTCTCCACCCACTCGGCGGACGGCGCGATCGGCACCAGGTCGGGCTCCGGGAAGTACCGGTAGTCCTCCGAGGTCTCCTTGCGACGGCCACCGGACGTGGTGCCGGTGTCCTCCTGGAAGTGGCGCGTCTCCTGCAGGATCGAGCCGCCCTCGACGAGGATCGCCGCCTGGCGCGTCATCTCGTACCGCACGGCGCGCTCGACGCTGCGCAGCGAGTTGACGTTCTTGGTCTCGGTGCGGGTGCCGTACTCGGTGGCGCCCTTGGGCATCAGCGACACGTTCGCGTCGCAGCGCAGCGACCCCTGGTCCATGCGCACGTCCGACACGTCCAGCGCACGCAGCAGGTCCCGCAGCGCGGTCACGTACGCACGCGCCACCTCCGGCGCCCGCGCACCCGTGCCCTCGATCGGCTTCGTGACGATCTCGATCAGCGGCACACCGGCACGGTTGTAGTCGAGCAGCGAGTGGTCGGCGCCGTGGATGCGACCCGTGGCGCCACCGACGTGCAGCGACTTGCCCGTGTCCTCCTCCATGTGCGCGCGCTCGATGCCGACCTCGACGACCGTGCCGTCATCCAGCGTGATCGACAGCGACCCGTTGAACGCGATCGGCTCGTCGTACTGCGACGTCTGGAAGTTCTTCGGCATGTCCGGGTAGAAGTAGTTCTTCCGCGCGAACCGGCACCACGGCGCGATCTCGCAGTTCAGCGCGAGACCGATCCGCATGGCCGACTCGACGGCCACCCGGTTCACCACCGGCAGCGAACCCGGCAGGCCCAGGCAGGTCGGGCACACCTGGGTGTTGGGTTCCGCGCCGAACGTGGTGGGGCAGCCGCAGAACATCTTCGTGTGCGTGTTCAGCTCGACGTGCACCTCGAGGCCGAGCACCGGGTCGAAACGCTCGATGACCTCGTCGTAGTCGAGGACGGTCGCGACGGTCATCAGGCCTCCAGCTCGGGGACGCGGTTGATCAGCTTGCCGCCCGACGCGGCGTCGCGGGCGGCCTCGTAGGCGGCCGCGACCTTGTACATGCGCTGCTCGGCCAGCGCGGGCGCCATCACCTGCAGGCCGACCGGCAGACCGTCCTCGTCGGACAGTCCGGCGGGGACGCTCATGGCGGGCGTGCCGGACATGTTGGCGGGGATGGTGCACAGGTCGGCGAGGTACATGGCCATCGGGTCGTCCACGCGCTCGCCGATGCGGAACGCGGTGGTCGGCGTGGTCGGCGAGACCAGCACGTCGACGGTCTCGAACGCCTTCTCGAAGTCACGCGTGATCAGCGTGCGGACCTTCTGCGCCTGCCCGTAGTAGGCGTCGTAGTAGCCGGACGACAGCGCGTAGGTGCCGATCATGATGCGGCGCTTGACCTCCGCGCCGAATCCGGCCTCCCGGGTGAGCGCCATGACCTGCTCGGCGCTGTTCTCGCTGTCGTCGCCGACCCGCAGGCCGTAGCGCATCGCGTCGAAGCGGGCGAGGTTCGACGACGCCTCGCTCGGCGCGATCAGGTAGTACGCGGGCAGCGCGTAGTCGAAGCTCGGGCAGGACACCTCGACGACCTCGGCGCCGAGGCCCGTCAGTGCCTCGACCGCCTGCAGGAACGCGGCGGTGACGCCCGCCTGGTAGCCGTCGCCCTGGAACTGTTTCACGACGCCGATCCGCACGCCGGACAGGTCACCGCGCGCACCCTCGCGGGCGGCGGCGACGACCGGCGGCACGGGCGCGTCGATGGAGGTGGAGTCGAGCGGGTCGTGGCCGCCGATCACCTCGTGCAGCAGCGCCGCGTCGAGCACGGTCCGTGCGCACGGGCCGCCCTGGTCGAGCGACGAGGAGAACGCGACGAGGCCGTACCGGGAGACGCCGCCGTAGGTGGGCTTGACGCCGACCGTGCCGGTGACGGACGCGGGCTGGCGGATCGAGCCGCCCGTGTCGGTGCCGATGGCGAGCGGCGCCTCGAACGCGGCGAGGGAGGCGGACGAGCCACCGCCCGAGCCGCCGGGGATGCGGTCGAGGTCCCACGGGTTGCGGGTGGGGCCGAACGCGGAGTTCTCGGTGGAGGAGCCCATGGCGAACTCGTCCATGTTCGTCTTGCCGAGGATGACCACACCGGCTTCGAGGAGCTTGCGGGTGACGGTCGCGTCGTACGGCGGCCGCCAGCCCTCGAGGATCTTCGAACCGCAGGTCGTGGGCGCGCCTTCCATCGTGAAGACGTCCTTCAGCGCGAGCGGCACGCCCGCCAGCGGCGACGCGGGCTCGCGGCCCGCCGCCACGTCCTCGTCGACGGCGCGCGCCGCGGACAGCGCGCGCTCGGTGTCGACGTGCAGGAACGCGTTGACGGTCTTGTCGACCGCGGCGATCCGGTCCAGGTGCGCCTGCGTGACCTCGCCCGCGGAGACCTCCCGCTTCTGGATCATCTCGGCCAGCTCGGCGGCGGTCAGCCTCGTCAGGTCGCTCATGCCTCTTCTCCCAGAATCCTCGGCACCCGGAAACGTCCTTCCTCGGCGGCCGGCGCACCGGCCAGCGCCTGCTGCTGTGTGAGGCCGGGACGCACGAGGTCGTCGCGGAACACGTTGGTGAGCGGCACGGCGTGCGAGGTCGGCGGGATGTCCTCGGCGGCCACCTCGCCGACACGCGCCACCGACTGGAGGATCACGTCCAGCTGACCGGCGAACGTGTCCAGTTCGTCCTCGGTGACGGCCAGCCTGGCCAGGCGAGCGAGGTGAGCCACCTCGTCGCGGGAGATGTTGGGCACGGAGAGACTCCTGGGTCGACCGTTCTTTCACGTGTGTTGTCTTTCGAAACTGAAAGCATCCGCAGTCTATTTGCGCCCCTGATGAGCACACGAACGGGTTATCGAGGTGGCAAGCTGGTCACAGGCACGCGAGTCCCGGGGTGTGGACGGCGGGCCCGGCGGCATCTCGGCGTCTGCGACAATCGTCGGCCGGCACGAGATCGACACCTACGTAGCGGGAGGCGTTCGCCTTGTCCTTCCTGATCCGGGTTCAGCTCCCGGACGTTCCGGGAGCGCTCGGGGCGGTCGCGACCGCTCTCGGGGCCATCGGGGCCGACATCCTCTCGGTGGACGTCGTGGAGCGGAACAACGGCTCGGCCATCGACGACCTGGTCGTCGAGCTGCCGAAGGGGCGCCTGCCGGACGTGCTGATCACTGCTGCTGAATCGGTCAACGACGTCGAGGTCGACGCTGTGCGACCGTATGCCGGCGTACTGGACACGCACCGTGAGTTGGAGCTGGTCGAAGAGGTCGCCGCCCAGCCCGACGAGGGCCTCACCATCTTCACCGAGGGCGTGCCGAGGATCATCCGCGCCGGATGGGCCATGGTCGTGGGCCCGGAGGCGGGCGGCGCACGAACGCTGACCGCGTCGACGGCGGCACCTCAGCTCAAGACTCTCGACCTGCCGTTCCTGCCGCTCGCCCGGGCAACAGTGCTCGACGGCGAGGAGACCTGGGTACCGGAGACCTGGAAGGAACTGGGCACCGAACTGGCCGCCACCCCACTGGGCAAACCGGAACGCGTCCTGCTGGTAGGCCGCCCAGGCGGCCCCCAGTTCCGCGCCGCCGAAGTGGCCCGCCTGGCCCACCTGGCAGGCATCATCGCGGTAGTCCTCTCAGGCTAACCCCGCGAGTCGCGTACCCAGACACGGCGAGTCGCGCGCCAGAACACCGCGAGTCGCGTTCTCGAACACCGCGAGTCGCGTTCTCGCGCGCACCGAGTTGTATGTTTCGTGCCGATCTTGGTCCGCGGCAGGGCCGGGCAGGTGCACGAAATCGACAACTCGATGTGCTGGAGAACGCGACTCGCTGTGTCTGGGGGCGCGACTCGCTGTGTCTGAGGGCGCGACTCGCGGGGTTACTTGGTTACTTTGAAGCGGTTGTCTGTGGCCAGTGTGGCCAGTTGCTGTGGGGTGAACGGCAGTTCGGTCAGTGCCGGGTGGTTGGTGAAGCCGTAGTCGAGTGACTGTGCTACGTAGACGACGGTGCCGTCGTCGTGGCGGTACGCGGCGACCTGGTCGAGGTGCTCCTGGTCGGGGTGGTTGACGCTGGTGACGCCCACCTTCTTGCCGTCGACCATCACCTCCCGGCACTGGCCGTCGATACCCCACATCGGCGCCAGCTCGCATCCGGACGCCTGCTCGTCCACCGTGCGTACCTCGACGATCATCTCGCCGACGCCGCTGCCCTTGGTCACCGGAGTGGCGGCCATGTACGACCACTTCTCCACCCCGTCGACCTTGCCGTCGTAGTTCGCCTGGTCGTGCTTCAGCCGGGAGCCGGCGAGGTCGCCGTTGCCCTCGAGGTCGCCGGGCGCGCCGAAACCGGCGGCGGTCACCACGTCGTCGAGGGCGACGGCCAGTGCGACGCCGCGTTCGTGCTGCGGGCCGGACCGCTGCGTGCGGTCGGTCATCCCGGGCGGCAGCGTTTCGGTGTCGTCCTCCGCCACGGCCGACCCGCCGGTCTGCTCGTTGGCCGACGTCGGGGTCGCCACGTCCTGCGTGGACCGCGGGCCAGGGGGCTGGTTGCCGACCTGGACACCGTCACCGCCCGACTTCGACGGAGCCACGACCACCACCCCGACCGCGATGGCCGCGACCACCGCGGCGGTGCCGGCGGACGCCCACAGCGTGCGGCGGCGGCGCCGGTCGCGGTGGGCCGCCTCCAGCACCGGCGCGTCGCTCATGGGCGGTGGCGCGGTCGCCGTGTCCATCGTCCTGCGCAGCGCGTCTCTGAAGTCCTGCTCGCTCATGCGTGTTCTCCGTGTTCGTCCATGGTCGGAAAGGGGTCAGAAAGGGGTGGGCACCAGGTCGCGCATCGCGTCGAGGCCGCGGGAGGTCTGGCTCTTCACGGTGCCGACGGAGCACCGCAGGACCTTCGCCGTGTCCTCGACCGACATGTCCTCCCAGAAACGCAGCACGAGCGTGGCGCGCTGACGGGCGGGCAGGTCGGCGAGAGCACGGACCAGCACCAACCGGTCCTCGATCCCGCTCGCATCGGGAGAGACGCCGTCGACGTGGTCCGCGGTCGGCTCCTCGCGGGACAGGAAGCCGCGCCGGGTCTCGTCGAGGAACGTGCGCACGAGGATCTGGCGCGTGTAGGCGTCCAGCTTCTGGTGGGCGGCGATCCGGTGCCACGCCCGGTACAGCTTCACGAACGCCGTCTGCACGAGGTCCTCGGCGCGATGCCAGTCCCCGCACAGCAGGAACGCCGTGCCGCGCATCGCACCAGACCTGCTCGCGAAGTAGGCGGCGAACCCCTCGTCGCGATCGTTCATGGCGCCCTCCTGAGTGAATTCACGGATTAGTCACGCCACTTCCCGCGCCGCGGGTTGCATGGCCCGGCGAAATCAGCCGGACGGGAAGCACCGTGACGGCGTCACCCCGACCTCCCGCCGGAACGCGGCGATGAACGCGCTCGTCGTGCGGTAGCCGATCTGGCGGCCCGCCACCGCGACCGGGGTGCCGTCGGCCAGCAGCTCCAGCGCGGCGCGGACGCGCAGGCGGGTGCGCCACCGGCCCAGGCTGACGCCGGTTTCCGCGACGAACAGCCGCGACAGCGTGCGTTCGCTCGCGCCGACCGCACGGGCCCACGCGGCGGCGTCGCGGTCGTCGGCCGGGTCGGCGGCGAGCGCGTCGGCGACCCGGTGGGCACGGTCGTCGCGGGGCCACCTCAGGTCGACGGACGCCACGGGCGCGGGGACCAGGACGTCGAACAGCACGGCCTCCGCGCGACGGCGTGCGTCGTCGGACAGTTCCGGGCGGGTGAGGTGGCCGACCAGCGCGGCGTACATGTCCGTGGCGGCGAGCACGGTCGGGGCCGCCCACAGTGCCGGGCAGCGGTCGGGGCTCAGGTAGAGGCTGTTCAGTTCGATGGTCGACGCGGCCGCCGTCGTGTGCGGGACCCCGGCCGGGACGAACAGCGAACGGCTCGGCGGCAGCACCCACGTCGTGTCCGCGACGCCGACGGTCACCACGCCGGTGCGCGCCCACACCAGCTGGTGCGTGGGATGGACGTGCGTCGGGAACCGGTGACCACGCGGCAGGGCCACGCCGAGCGGCAACGCGAAGGAGTCCAGGTGACCGAAACGCGACATGGCCTGTCAGAGTACGTGGTTTCGGCCGCGCCGAGCGTGCCCTTAGCGTCGAGCGCATGCCGATGAACGTCATACATCGCCGTATCTGCCAGTCCGACGGCTGGGCCACGAGGATGCGCTCGCAGGTGCTGCCGTGGGCGACCCGCGACGTCCCGTTGACCGGCAAGGTCCTGGAGCTGGGGCCGGGTTACGGGATCACGACTCGCTGGCTCACCGAACACGGCGGTGAGCTGACCGCGGTGGAGGTCGACCCGGCGCTGGCCGGTGACCTGCGCACGCGGTTCCCGGACGTGGACGTGCGCGAAGGCGACGCGGCCGCGCTCCCCTTCGAGGACGAGACGTTCGACGCGGTCGTGTGCTTCACGATGCTGCACCACGTGCCGTCACCCGAACACCAGGACCGGTTGTTCGCGGAGGCGGCCCGGGTGCTGCGGCCGGGCGGGGTGTTCGCGGGCTCGGACAGCGTGGTGAACCTGCGCTTCCGGCTGATCCACATCGGGGACACGATGGTGCCGGTCGACCCGGGCACCATGCCGGACCGCTTGCGGCACAACGGTTTCCAGGACGCGGCCACGCATACCGGCGGCCGGTCGTTCAGGTTCAGCGCCACACGGTGAACTACGTGCTGCCCCTGCGCGCCGACGAGCTACAGGTCCAGCCGGTAGGTGATCAGGTCGACGCCGGGCACCGGGCTCCAGTCCGCCTCGGGCGTGCGGCGGAAACCCAGTCGCTCGTACAACCGGTGTGCGACAACCATGTTCTGCGAACTGCTCAACGTCACCGCACGCAAACCCAGCTCCTCGGCCCGCTCGATCACACGCCGTGTCAGGGCCTCTCCCACTCCCCTCCCCCTGGCCGCGGGAGCCACCGCCAGCATCCGGAACTCCAGCTCGTCCGGGCCCGACACCTGCGCCCACGGCGAGCCGGGCGGCGCGACGGTGACGGTGCCCAGCACGGCGTCGGTGTCGTCCACGGCCACCAGCAACTCCGCCTCCCGTGCACGCGGGCGCGCGTCCGCGAGTTTCAGCGCGTACTCGCCGGAAGTCTCGAAACCGTCCGCGTGGTAGGCGTTGATCGTCAGCTCGCCGACCACCCCCAACTCGTCCTCACGGGCGGGGCGGATCGTCACCTCACTCATCCGTTGCCTCTTCCCCCACCTGCGCCACGTCCCGCGCCGCGTCCGGCCCCTGGTCGAGCAACACGCGGAAACCGTCCTCGTCCAGTACCGGGACCTTCAGCTGCACGGCCTTGTCGTACTTCGAGCCCGGCGCGTCGCCGACCACCACGAACGCCGTCTTCTTCGACACCGAACCGGACGCCTTGCCGCCACGGGCCATGATCGCTTCCTTGGCCTCGTCACGGGAGAGGGTCTGCAGGCTGCCGGTCACCACGATCGACATGCCCTCCAGGTTGCGCACGATCGACTCGTCGCGCTCCTCCTCCATGCGCACGCCAGCCCGCTGCCACTTCTCGACGATCTCGCGGCGCCAGTCGGTCGCGAACCACTCCCGCAACGCCGTGACGATCGTCGGGCCGACCCCCTCCGCCTGGGCAAGCTCCTCCTCCGACGCGTTCATGATGCGCGGCAAGGAACCGAATTCCAGCGCCAGTGCCCGCGCGGCGGTCGGGCCGACGTGCCGGATCGACAGCGCGACCAGGACACGCCACAGTGGACGCTCCTTCACGGTGGCCAGGTTCTGCAACAGCTTCTGGCCGTTGGCCGACAGCGCGCGCGCCTTGGTGCGGAACAGCTCGACCTGGAGCAACTTCTCCTCGTCCAGGTCGAACAGGTCGCCTTCGTCGGCCAGCACGCCGGAGTCGACGAGCGCGGCCGCGGCCTCGTACCCCAGCACCTCGATGTCCAGCGCCGAGCGGCCCGCGATGTAGGAGAGGCGTTCCTTGCGCTGCCCCGGGCAGTACCGGGCGTTGGGGCAGCGGATGTCGGCGTCGCCCTCCTTCTCGTACGCGAGCGTCGTGCCGCAGGACGGGCATTCCGTCGGCATGACGAACTCGTACGCGTCGTCCGGGCGCGCGTCCGTCACCGGGCCGAGCACCTCGGGGATCACGTCGCCCGCCTTGCGGATGACCACACGGTCGCCGATCCACACGCCCTTGCGCTTGACCTCGCTCGCGTTGTGCAGCGTCGCCATCTCGACCGTCGAACCGGCGACCTTCACCGGCTCCATCACCGCGTACGGCGTGACCCGGCCGGTGCGGCCGACGTTGACCCGGATGTCCAGGAGCGTCGTGGTTGCCTCCTCCGGCGGGTACTTGTAGGCGATGGCCCAGCGCGGTGCCCGCGACGTGGTGCCGAGCCTGCGTTGCTTCGTGACCTCGTCGACCTTGACCACGATGCCGTCGATCTCGTGCTCGACGTCGTGCCGGTGCGCGCCCCAGTACTGGATGTGCGCGAACAGTTCGTCGCGGCTGTCGATCACCTTGGTGTGCGTGGACACCGGCAGGCCCCACGCCTTCAACGCGTCGTACGCCTCGGACTGGCGGGCGGGCTCGAAGCCGTCGCGCTTGCCGAGGCCGTGACAGATCAGCTTGAGCTTGCGGCTCGCGGTGACCTTGGGATCCTTCTGCCGCAACGAACCCGCTGCCGTGTTGCGCGGGTTGGCGAACGCGGGCTTGCCCGCCTCGACGAGCTTCGCGTTGAGCTCCGCGAAGTCCTCGACGCGGAAGTACACCTCGCCGCGGACCTCCACGAGCTTGGGCACCGGGAACTCGTCGGTGCCGGTGAGCCGGGTCGGCACGTCCTCCAGGGTGCGGATGTTCAGCGTGACGTCCTCGCCCGTGCGGCCGTCGCCACGGGTGAGCCCGCGGACGAGGCGGCCGTCCTCGTACAGGAGGTTGATGGCGAGGCCGTCGATCTTCAGCTCGCACAGGTACGACGTGGGCCCCAGCTCCTTCTCGACCCGGTCCACCCACGCGCCCAGCTCGTCGGCGTCGAAGGTGTTGTCGAGGCTGAGCATGCGCTCCAGGTGGTCGACGGCCCTGAACTCCGTGGAGAACGTGCCACCGACCTGCTGGCTCGGCGAGTCCGGCGTGACCAGGCCGGGGTGCGCCTCCTCGACGGCCAGCAACTCGTGCCACAGCGCGTCGAACTCGCCGTCGGAGATCGTCGGCGAGTCGAGCACGTAGTAGCGGAAGCGGTGCCCGTTGATCTCCTCGGACAGCGCCTGGTGGCGCTCGCGCACCTCCGAGGGCACGTCCTCGACGCCTTCGGCCTTCACGGTGTCTTCTGCAGTGTCTTCTGCGCTGCTCACGAGGGCAGACTAGTCGGGACCACCGACATTTTCGGCCTCGTCGAGATCCCGCACGAGCGTCCGGAACTCGAGTAACCCGATCGTGTCGGCGGGTTCGGTCGTCGCGGTCTCCACGCGCCGCAGCCGCTGTGCCGCGAGCCGCTCCCCCAGCGCCGCGTCGAGCGGGAGGTAGGTCATGGCGTCGCGGGCCGCGTCGTCGAGCGCGGCCATCTCCGGGTGGTAGACGGCCACGTCGACCACGTCGCCGTCGACCTGGGCGACCACGCGGATGTCGGCGAGCGGGACGCGGTGGGCGCCGAGGTTCACGGTGACCTGTGTGGGGTCCGGGACGGGCGGCACGGAGTCGTGGTACTCCCAGATGGCGTCGTCGGGCGGTGCGGCCGCACGCCACGCGTCGGTGTAGGGGCGCAGTCGCGGGTCCTCCTGCCCGCTCAGCACCAGCGCGTAGATCGCCTTCTGTCCGCGTTCGAGGGAGAAGTGCAGGTCGGGGTGCAGGTCGGCGACGAGGGCGCACAGCTGGTTCTCGACCCGCTGCGGCTCGCGGTCGCCGAGCGACGCGGCCACCTCGGGCAGCATCTCGAACCAGCCGCACCAGAACCGTTCGGCGAGCGTCGCCGGGTCGGGCTGCGCGACGGACGCCCGTGTCTCCTTGCGGCGGAAGAACCTCACGCCTTCAACCCCTCCAGCAGGATGGAGATCATCCGTCCCCTGCTCTCCTCGTCGGCGTACCTGGCGGCGGCGCCGATGCCGTGCGACAACCGCATCAGGTCGATCGGTTCCAGGTCGGACCGCACGGCGCCGACGGCCTGGGCGGGTTCGAGCAACGACCACGCCGCGTCCCGCAGCTTGTGCTTGCAGTACTGGAAGGTCTCCGAGTCCTGGTCGATGACCGCCTTGATCGCCGCGGTCAGGCCCGCCCGGTCCGTCTGGAAGTTGACCAGGTCGCGGATCCACTCGCGGAGGGCCTCCAACGGGGGCAGCGCGTCGGCGAGCGCCTGGGACTGGTCGGCGACCTCTTCTATCTCACTGCGGTAGACCGCCTCGATGAGCGCCTCGCGGTGGGGGAAGTGCCGGTAGAGGGTGCCCGGCCCGACGCCCGCGCGCTTGACGATGTCGTCGAGCGGCGCGTCGACGCCGTTCTCGAAGAACACCTGACGCGCGGTGGCCACGATCCGCTCGTAGTTGCGGCGTGCGTCGG
Organism: Actinophytocola sp. NPDC049390; assembly: GCF_044466355.1. NCBI lineage: Bacteria > Bacillati > Actinomycetota > Actinomycetes > Pseudonocardiales > Pseudonocardiaceae > Actinophytocola > Actinophytocola sp. NPDC049390. The sequence goes on along the minus strand of NZ_JBITMQ010000013.1, from coordinate 207,062 downwards.
CGCGCATCGAAATTCACTCCATCCGGAGAGATCCTCCGGATACTCTTGCGCACCGGAGACGCTCTCCATATGCTAGCGCCAGCCATATGGAGACTGTCTCCGTTTAGGGGTGTGTTCCTTGACAACTCAATCGATCGCCCGGCCGGTGACGGCAAGGCCGGGCGTGGCGCTGGCACTGATCCTCACGTGCCAGCTGATGCTCATGCTCGACGCGACCGTGATGAACGTGGCGCTCCCCCGCATCCGCGCCGACCTCGGCTTCTCACCGGCCGGGCTGTCGTGGGTGATGAACGCGTACACGCTGGTGTTCGGCGGGTTGCTGCTGCTCGGCGGCAGGCTCGGCGACCTGTTCGGACGGCGGCGCGTGTTCCTGGTCGGCGTCGGGGTGTTCACGGCGGCGTCGCTCGCGGGCGGTCTCGCCGACTCGGCGTGGCTGCTGATCGCGGCGCGGATCGTGCAGGGGCTCGGCGCGGCGGCCGCCGGACCCAGCACGATCGCGTTGCTCACCAGCACGTTCACCGAACCGCGGGCGCGAGTGCGGGCGCTGTCGTTGTTCTCGGCGATGGCGTCGTCGGGGTTCGCCGTGGGCCTGATCCTGGGCGGGTTGCTGACGGAGTGGCTGACGTGGCGGTCGGTCATGTTCATCAACGTGCCGTTCGGAGCGGTGGTGCTGGCGTTCGGCGCCCGCCACATCGCCGAGCCGGCACGGCACCCGGCCCGGCTCGACGTGACGGGTGCCGTGCTGGCGACGCTCGGCGTCGGGTCGCTGGTGTTCGGGTTCATCCGCGCCGCCGAGGCGGGGTGGGGCGACGGGTTCGCGGTGTGGTCGGTGGTCGCCGGGGTCCTGCTGCTGGTGGCGTTCGTGTGGCGGCAGGCCTTCGGTGAGCACCCGATGCTGCCGCTGCGGCTGTTCGCGGACCGGAACCGGGCGGCCGGGTACGCGAACTTCTTCCTCGGGCCGCTGTCGATGATGTCCGCGTTCTTCTTCCTGACGCAGTTCCTGCAGGAGATCAGCGGGTACGGGGCGCTGACCACGGGGTTCGCGTTCCTGCCGATGGCGGTCGGGATCTTCGCGCTGTCCCGGCTGGTGCCCCGCCTGTTGCCGCGCCTGGGCCCGAAGCCCCTCGCGGTGACCGGCACCCTGCTGATGTCGGCCGGGCTGTGGTGGCTCGCGGGACTGTCCGCCGGTTCCGGTTACGTGCCGGACGTCCTGGGGCCGATGGTGCTGATGGGCGTCGGCGGTGGTCTCGCGTTCTCCCCGCTGAACGTGGTGATCATGTCGACGGTCCCGCCCGCCGACGCGGGGGCGGCGGGCGGCGCGCTGCAGACCATGCAACAGATCGGCTCGACGCTGGGGCTGGCCGTGCTGGTGACCGTGGCGGGCTCGGCGGCGCGCGGCCACACGGGCACGGACGCGTTGGTCACCGGCATGACGGCGGCGTTCACGACGTCGGCGCTGATCGCACTGCTGACGTTCGTGGTGGCGTTGACGTTCCGCCGGGAGTGAGCGCCACGATGTAGGGGTGCACATGGTCTGGGGCGTGATCCGGCGGCGGACGGTTCTCCTGGCGGTGACCGTCGAGCCCGACGGGTTCACCGTGTCGGGGTCGCCGGACGACGCCGGGTTCGTCTCGGCGGGCGACATCGTGGGGATCCAGCGGGGCGAACGTCACCTCGGGAGCGGGTACGTGCTGCGGGTCGAGCACGCGGCGGCCGGGGTGCCGTCGCCCGTCGGGTTGGTGCTCAAGCGCGGGCACCCGGTGCGGGCCGCGGTCGAGGCGCTGCGGCCGGAGCTGGTGACCGGGGCGATGCCACCGCCCTGGTGGCGCTCGGTCTTCACCATCGCGGTGGCTGTCGTGGTCCTGATCGTGGCGCTGGGGCTGGTCCTTTTCTGATCGCAGGGGGCACATGTTCCCGCGACTGTGCGGAGAACATGCGCCCCTCGCCCCCGGACAGGGCAGGATCACGCCATGTCACGCGTGTTCACCGTCGTCGCCGCGGTCGTCGCGGCGGTGTCGTTCGCCCTCATCATGACGAGGGTCGTCGTTCTTCCGCTGATGTTCGTCGCGTTCATGCCCGCCATCCTGTTCCTGGTGCTGCGGCGTGCCCTCCCCGAGATGATGCTGGGCCCGGCGGACCCGCCGCTGCCGCCTGCCGCGCCCGCGGTGGCCGAGGGGACCACCACGGGATACGTCGGACAGCGGGAGACGACGCTGAAGGTGAGCGTGCACCCCGACCGGATCGTCCTCGGGCCGCCGCTGCTGGGACGCCGGACGATCATGGCGGACCAGCTCACCGGGATGGTTCACGAGCCGGCCGGGGTGCTGCGGATAGACCACACCGCACCGGTACTGCGGTCGGCGCCGATCCGGCTGCCCCTGTCCGTGGGCTCGCCGCTTCACGTCGCGCTGACGTGGTTCGCGGGGCAGCGTCCGGCGCTCCCGGTCCCGACGCCGGTACCGGGCCGGTGGACGTTCCTGCGGGTGTGGGCCGTCGTCGCGGGGGCCGAGGGAGTGGCGATCGGCGTGTTCATGCTCGTGCGCGGCAACCCGGCCGGTGCGGGCACCATCCCCGCGTCGCTGATCGCCGCGGCGGTGGTGTGGTTCATGGCGTCCGGGGAAGCCGCCCCTGTCGTGGCAGGAAACGAGGCGCTGACCTACCAGGACTCGGGTGGCTCCACGAAGCCCTTGCCGAGGTCGCGGGTCAGCTCCAGCGCCCGCCGAACCCACGCGGTCGTGGCGCCGGCGAGCCCGCACGTCGGTGTCGGCACCGCGCGTTCCGCCAGCAGGGTGCGCGGGAAACCCAGGCGGTCCACCAGTTCCAGCGCCGGGCGGGCCACGTCGTGCAGGGTGGGTGGGCGGTTCGGCTCGGTGCTCGGGACCAGGCCGAGGAAGAACACGCAGCCGTCGTCCCACGCCTCGCCCAGTTGGTCGGCGAACACGGCGGGCATGCCGTCGAGCAGGGTCGCGTCCAAGGAGATCGCGTCGGCGCCCGCCGACCGGAACAGGGCGACCGGGGGGCGCGGGGCGCAGCAGTGGACGACCACCGGCTGGTCCGTGGCCGCGCGGGCCGCGTCGATCAGGACGCGGAGGACCTCGCGGGCCTCCGGTTCGGCGACGGCCGACACCATGCCCAGCCCGGACGGGGTGGGCAACGCACCCGCCAGTACCGCGGGCAGGGACGGCTCGTCGAACTGGACGACCACCTCGGCGCCCGTGCGCTTGCGGACCTCCGCGACGTGCCGCGTCAGCCCCTCGGCGAGGGACTCGCCGAAGTCCCGGAGCGCGCCGGGGTCGGTCATGACGCGGTGGCCGCGGGGCAGTTCGATCTCCGATGTGAGCGTCCACGGGCCCGCCAGCTGCACCTTCACCAGCGAGGGCTTCGCGGAGTCGGTCGCCGCTTCGAAGGCGTCGAGGTCGCGGCGGAGGTGGTCGACGGCCGTGCGGTGGTCGCCGCCGGGACGGGCCGCCACCCGGTACGCCGAGGGCACCACCTCGACGGCGAGGTCGACCAGCAGCGCGGCGGTCCGGCCGATCATGTCCGCACCGAGACCACGTTTCGGCAGCTCCGGCAGGTTCGGCAGGCCGGGCAGCTCGCCGACGACGATGGCCGCCGCCGCCACCGGGTCGGTGCCCGGCATCGAGCCGACAGCGGTCGCGGCAGCAGGTGGGAACGTCACGCGCACAGTCTGACTCATGGCCGTGGTCTAGACCTATTGACCTTGTGGTCTGAACCACTTAACGTGAGCGCACGCCTACTTCCAGCGATGCGAGAGGTGTGTCGGGGACATGCGCAAGACGATCATCACCGCTGTCGCGGCGCTCGCCGCGGGCATCTTCGGAGCCGTACCAGCACAGGCCGCCGTGGCCGGACCGACGGCGGCGCCCTACATCGACATCACGATGCCGTCGCCGTCCCTTGTGGACGTGGCGAACGCGACCGGGCAGAAGGTGTTCACGCTCGCGTTCGTGCTCGCCGACTCGACCGGCTGCAACCCGTCGTGGGGTGGCACGATCCCGCTCGACGACCCGCGGATCATCGGGGACATCCAGGCTCTGCGGGCCATGGGCGGCGACGTGATCGTCGCGACCGGCGGCGCCGCCGGGCCGTACCTGGAGTACACGTGCGGCAGCGTCGACGCGCTCGCGGACGCCTACCGGAAGATCCTCGACGCGACCGGGGCGAACCACCTGGACGTCGACGTCGAGGCGACCATCCCGCAGGACACGGTCAACCAGGCGCTCAAGCGGATCCAGGACGAGCGCGGCACCTCGATCAGCTACACGCTGCGGGTGCAGGGCGACGACTACGGGCTCGACCCCTACTCGGTACAGGTGCTCCGGTCGGCGGCGGCGCACGGGGTCGACGTGCTGGTGAACCCGATGACCATGGAGTTCGGCACCAGCAGGCCGGACTGGGGTGACGCGGTGATCGCCGCGGCCGAGAGCGTGCTCGGGCAGATGAGGACGATCTGGCCGGCCATGTCGGACGCGGACCTGCGGCGGCACCTCGGGGTCACGCCGATGATCGGGCGGAACTTCAACGGGAAGGTGTTCGACCAGTCCGACGCGCGGCAGCTCGTCGACTGGGCGAACGCCAACCGGATCGGGCTGCTGGCCTTCTGGTCGGCCGGACGCGACAACGGGTCGTGCCCGGGCGGTGGGGTCTCCCCCACCTGCTCGAGCATCGACCAGTCCGACTACGAGTTCACCTCGATCATGCGCGGCTTCCCCGCGTAGCGGCGAACACCTGGAAGGCGCCGAGGGCGAGCACGACCACCGACAGCGCGACCAGCAGCAACGAGCCGAGCGCGGTCAGCTCGCCCACGCCCGCCAGTTCGACGATGAGCCCGTCGACCGCGCAGACCATGTTGACGACGCCGACCGCGATCGTCGCCCGCCGGTTGATCACCGGGCGGAAGCCGAGGAAGAGCACGGCGGCGCCCCAGGCGACGAAGAACAGCCCGGCGCCCAGCAGTACTCCGGTGGGGATGCCGAACGGTTCGGCGAGCACACCGGCCAGCGCGGCGAGCAGGACACCGGACGGGAGGGTGGCGAACCCGTCGAGCAGGACGGCCTCGCGGAGCAGCTTCGGGGTGGCGGTGGTGTTCGTGGCGGCGATGGTGGCGGTCATGTGAACCTCCGTGGCTGGGTCGTTGTTGACGCCACCGAAGGTCGCCCGGCGGGCACTGCCAGTGCCACGCCAAGAGCTGCCAACTACTGCCAACCGCAGGTCATGACGGTGAAACCGGTACGCGCAGCTCGGCCGCGACGATCTTGGCGGCGGCCGCCTGCCAGTTGTGGAGGGTGCGTTCCGGGACCTGGTCGACGAACCACGCGAGGGCGCGGCGGGCCACCGGGTCGATCTCGGTGACCTTCGTGCGCACGCTGTAGGGGCGGACGCCGACGACGTAGTAGAAGTACAGCGCGTTGTAGTGGCGCCACTCCTCGGAGGTGCCGAAGTCGCCGTCCGCGGGCTTGAGGCGGGTGATCGTCTCGAGCAGCAACGCCTTCAGCTCCGTCGCGCGGGCCAGCGGCGCGTCCGGTACGCCGCGGGCGGTGAGGCGGTCGGTGATCACCGGCAGTGCCGTGAGCGGGCTGGAGGCGAGCTTGCCGAGGTCGCCGTAGTGGGACAGCGCGCGGCGGGTGAGGCGGGCGAACTCGGCGTCGTCGACGCCGAACAGCGGAGCCGGTGCGCGGCGCGGCAGCGCGGCGGCGACCTCGCGCAACTCGGTGCGTTCCTGCCGCAGGTCGGGTGCGTCGCGGAAGGCGAACCGGTCGGCGAGCGCGTTGATCGGCCTGGCCAGCACCTGCACGGTGATCGCGGCGGCCACCACGCCGTGCAGCAGCAGGTCCAGGGAGCGGTCGACGAGCAGCGCGGCGAGCCCGACCTGGCTGCCGAACAGCACGGCCACCCCACCGGCGACGAGCAGCGACCACACCATGTCGCGGCGGATCGCCTCGCCCTCGTCGAACGCGTCGAGCACCGCGACACAGCCGCCGAGCAGCAGCAGGTCGAGGCCGATACCGGCGAGCAGGAGGGTTCTCGGCAGGTCGTCGAGGAAACCGAGCAGGACGAGCCCGGAGCCGAGGCCGAACAGCAGCAGCGCCGCCACGAGCACACCGAAGCCCGTGCCGATCCGGGCGCGGCGGCGCAGCAGCAGGGCGAGCGCCCAGAACAGCGGGAGCACCACGAGCCCGGCCAACGGCCGGAACAACGCGCTCGCGAGCGCGACCGCGAGCGACGCCGGGAACACGACGCGGAACCACCGGCGGTCGAGGCCGGCCGGTTCCGGCAGCAGGGCGACCAGCACGCCGGTCCACAGCACTGCCGGGAGGCACAGCAGGACGACGTGCACCCGGTCGTCGAGGAACGGCTGGTCCGCGGCGAGCGCCAGCCCGTACGCGAGAAGGCCGAGGCCAGCGCGCCGCAGGACGGGCTTGCGGGGGTCGCGTGCGAGCAGGTACAGGCCCAACCACCAGGCGAACCCGAACGCCACGACCGTCAGCACGCCGCCACCTCTCACTCGATTACGGTGGGGTTCATGCTGTCAGACACGCCCGACGTGGCGGCCGCCGCGAGCCGCATCGCCCCCTACGCCCGGCGCACCCCGATCCTGCGCGCCGAGGTCGACGGCCGGCCGGTGGTGCTGAAGCTGGAGCACCTGCAGCGGACCGGTTCGTTCAAGGTGCGTGGCGCGCTGAACGCGTTGCTGGGCGCCCCGTCCCGGCCGGAACGCGTGGTCACGGCGTCCGGCGGCAACCACGGGGTGGCGGTGGCGACCGCCGCGGCCCTGCTCGACCTGCCCGCGACGGTGTACACCCCGGAGTGGGTGCCCGACGCGAAGGCCCGCCGGATCGAGGCGACGGGTGCGAAGCTCATCCGCCACGGCGCGACGTACGCGGAGGCGGCGTCGGCGGCGACCGCGGTGCCGGACGCGTTGTACGTCCCCGCCTACGACCACCCGCTGGTGATCGCGGGCCAGGGCACGTGCGCGGCGGAGGCGGTGGCGGACGCCCCCGACGTCGACGCGCTGGTGGTGGCGGTCGGCGGCGGCGGGCTCGCGTCTGGCACCGTGCTCGGCTCCGGCGGCAGGCACGTGGTGGCGGTGGAACCCGTGGGCTGCCAGGCACTGCACGACGCGCTCGAGGCCGGGCGCCCGGTGGACTCCCCCGTCGGCGGCGTCGCGAAGTCGGCCCTCGGCGCGACGCGGGTCGGTGCGGTGCCGTTCGCGATCCTGCGGTCGGTCACGTCGGTGCTCGTGTCCGACGGGGAGATCCTCGCCGCGCGGGACCGGCTGTGGGAGGAGTTCCGCCTGGCCGTCGAACCCGCGGGCGCGGTGCCGTTCGCGGCGTGGCTCGCTGGCGCGGTCCCCGGCGACCTGTCGTGCCTCGTTCTGTGCGGAGCGAACACGGACTGGACTCCGTCCGACTAAGCTCCCTCCCGGTCATCGCGAGGGGGATTCGTCATGTCGAACGTTCGGCTCCCGGACCGGACCGTGCGCGGAACCGTTGTGGTGGCACGGTTCCGGCCGACGCGGCCGGTGCTCTGGATCGTCGTCTGCGTCGGGTTGGTGGCCGCGATGGTCGCGGGCGTGCTCGGCGGCAAGCTCGCCGAGGACGGCGGCGCCATGCTCGGTGTGCTCGCGGTGCTGTGGATCGTCGCGCTGGGGTTCGTGTTGTGGCGCTGGGTGCTGCCGCGGCTCACCCGGATGTCGCGCAGCGGCTGGGCGGCCTTCGCGGTCGACCCGCACGGCATCTTCCTCGGCGCCGAGCCGAGGAAGGCGCCGAATTTCGTGCCGTGGCAACAGGTCGCCGGCGTGGTGGTGCGGGAGTGGACCACCGGCAACGAGACCCGCAAACGCCACCGCGGCGTCGGCATCGCGATCCGCGACGCGTCGATGCCGCTCGGGCCGGTGCGGCTGTCGCCGCGGGACCTCGACCACCGCGTGCACGTGCTGCTCCCGATGAAGGACTGGCACACCGACGAACGAGCGCTGGCGACGGCCATCGCCTCCGTCGCGCCGGGCGTACCCGTCGTCCGGCACAACCGCGGCTAGTCAACGGAAAGGAAATCCACGTGCCGACGAGGTTGACGGCCGAACTGGTGGTGGACGGTCGTGTGCCGTCGTCGCCGGTGGTGTCCCCGGACGGCCGGTGGGTGGCGTACGTGGTGGCCCCGATCGGGCAGTCCGGCGCGCACACGGTCAGCGAACTCCACGTCACGGCGGTCGATGGCGAGGTCGCGCCGACGCGGCTGGACATCCCGCCCGCTCACCTGTCCGCGCCGCGCTGGGCGGCGGACTCCGAGTCGATCTTCTTCCTGTCGGACCACGCCGACCGAGGCACGCCGCAACTGCACCGGATCGGCCGTGCCGGCGACGCGATGACGGTGCTGACCCGGTGGGGAGCAGGGGTGCAGAACCACCGTCCCCTTGCCGACCCCGGCGTCGTCGCGGTCATCGCGCCCGACGACGAACGGGAGCCGGACGACCCCTTCGTGCGCGGCCGGACACGGCCGGCACGCCTGCGGCTGCTGGACCTGCGCACCGGCCGGGTCGACGTGCCCGCCGCGTTCGGCGACCGGCACGTGGTCGACGCGGTCCAGCGTCCCGACGGCGGGCCGATCGCCGTGCTCACCTGGCCGACGCCCGAGCTCGACCCCGGGCTGCTCCATCCCGCGTTGCACCTGCTGGACCTGTCCTCGGGCCAGGTTCGCGACCTCGGTCCGGTGCCGGTCGACGCGCACTCGCCGGTGTGGTGGCGTGGTGAGGACTGGCACCTGTCCTATCTGGCGCTCACCCCACCTGGGCTGCTGGCCGGGATCGCGGTCTTCGACCTCCAGCCCTCCGGTTCCGAACCGGCGCACCGGAACGTGACCGCCGGAATGCCCGTGTGCCCGGCGGAGTTGGTGCAGGTCGACGGAGGTGCTCCGCTTGTGCTGATGGCCGACGGGCTGGACACCGGCATCCACCAGCTGACCGCCGACGGGCTCGTGGCGGTGTCACGGTCCAGGGGCCTGGTCGAACACCTCAGCGCGAGCCGGGACGGCGACGTCATCGCGGCGGTCGTGAGCAGGGCCGACGAGCCGCACAACGTCCTGGCAGGCCCGGTCCACGGCCCTCTTGCCCGCCGCACCGACACACGCCCCGAACTGCGTGACATCCCGTGGGGCACCCAGCAACGCCTGCGTTACGAGGCCGCCGACGGCCTCGCCCTCGACGGGCTGCTGATCCTGCCGCCGGGCCGTAGCGGGCAGGACGGCCCCTTCCCGCTGGTGACGATCGTGCACGGCGGTCCCGACGACCGGTACGCCGACGAGTTCATGCTGTACTGGGCGCCGTCCGGGCAGTGGCTGGCGCACGCGGGCTACGCGGTGTTCCTGCCCAACCCCAGGGGCGGAGTGGGCCGGGGCCACGAGTTCGTGGCCACCGTCGCGGGCGCCGTCGGCCAGGACGAGTGGACCGACATTCTGTCCGGGATCGACATGCTGGTCGCCGACGGTGTCGCCGACCCGGCCAGGCTGGGCATCGCGGGCTGGAGCCACGGCGGGTTCATGGCCGCGTGGGCGGTCGGCCACACCGACCGGTTCGCGGCCGCCCTGATGGGTGCGGGAATCAGCGACTGGGGTCTGCAGGCCGCCGCGGGCGACTGGGGTCCCTTCGACGCCGCGCTCGGCGGCAGCGCCGGATGGGAAGGCACCGGCCCGCACCCGCACGACGTGCTCAGCCCGATCTCCTACGCCTGCGCCGTCCGCACCCCGGTGCTGATCGTGCACGGCGCCGACGACACCAACGTGCCGCTCGCCCAGGCCGAGTACTTCCACCGCGCGCTCCGCCGGTTCGACGTCGAGCACGAGTTCGTCGTCTACCCCGGGGAGGAACACGCCATCCGGCACCGCGACCACCAACTCGACCTGCTCCACCGGACGCGGGCGTGGTTCGACCGCTGGCTGGGGCCATCCACGGGAACCTGATCGGCGCAGCGGGCGCGGCCATCTCATTTATGCTGGTCGCAGCTTGATCGCGTCTCCCGGGAGAGCGGAGTTGGTCGCCGTACGCAAGGTTGTGCTCCTCGTCCTGGTCGTGGTCGACGTCGTTGTGGTCGCGTGGTTCCTGTTGTCGTTCCGGGACGGGGTGCTCGGCAGCGCCTACCGCATGGACCTGGACGTGTACCGCGTCGCCGTCGACGTGTGGTGGCGCGGCGGTGACCTGTACGGGGAGTTGCCCCGGCTGCGGAACGGCTGGCACCTGCCCTACCTCTACCCGCCTGTCGCGGTCGTCGTGCTGGCGCCGTTCGCCGTCGTGCCGTTCTGGCTCGCCAGTGCGGTCTTCGCGCTCGTCACGATCGCGGCGGTGGCGCTCGTGCTCGTGGTGGTGCTCCGCGCGCTGGAGGTGCGCCCCACCGCGGTGCTCGTCGGCGCGCTGCTGCCGGTGGCCCTGTTCATGGAGCCGGTCCGCGAGACGCTCCACTTCGGTCAGGTCAACGCGGTGCTGATGGCACTGGTCGTGGCGGACTGCCTGATCCGCGCCCCGCGCTGGCCGCGTGGCGTGCTGGTGGGTGTCGCCGCGGCGGTGAAGCTGACGCCCGCGGTCTTCGTGTTGTTCTTCCTGCTGCGTGGCGACCGCCGGGCCGCGGTCACCGCCGGCGTGTCGTTCCTGTGCGCGACGGCCGTCGGGTTCGGGGTGAGCTGGTCGGGCTCCGTGCGGTTCTGGACGCACGAGGCGTTCTACTCCTCCCAGTTCCGCGGCATGTCCAACGAGATGAACCAGTCGCTCAAGGTGGTGCTGGTGCGTTTCGGGGTGGACCCGAAGGTGCTGTGGCCGCTGCTCGCGGTCGCGGTGCTGGGCGTCACGGCCGTCGGTATGCGCCGGGCCTTCGCCTCGGGGTGGCCGGTGTGGGCGCTGGGCCTCAACGCGCTCGGCGCGCTGCTGATCTCCCCGGTGTCGTACTCGCACCACTGGGTGTGGGTCGTGCCGATCCTGCTCACCGGCGCCGTGTACGCCTGGCGGGCCCGGCATGCCGCCGCGCTCGCCGCCGTGGCCGTGGGGGCGCTGGTCTTCGTCCTCGCGCCGCACTGGTGGTGGGACCCGAGCACGCCGTGGCACGGCTGGCGCCTGCTGTCCGGAAACGCCTACGTCTGGGCCGCCGCGATCGTTCTCGTCGCCGCCGCGCTACCACGTCGCGAACGAACAACGGTCGGCGCGCATGACGTTGCCGCACCGAAGTCGGCCGTGTAGACAGTGATCAATGCCTGCCCTGCCCTTCCCCGATCCCCCGCTGGGTGACGACGTCGTGGTGTTGCGGCCGTGGCGGGACGCGGACGTCCCGGAACGGTTCGCCGCCTTCGACAACCCCGAGTGCCTGCGGTTCTCGTGGCCGCTCCTCGAGACGTTCGCGGAGAAGCACGTGGTGGCGAGCCTCCGTGTCGAGGAGCGGCTGCGGTCACAGGGCACCGACGTCCACCTGGCGGTGGTCGACGCGGCCGATCCCGACGCCGTCCTCGGCGGCTGCTCCGTCTACGACGTGGACCACATGATGGCGAGTGCCGCGGTCGGCTACTGGTTGCGGCCGGAGGCGCGTGGGCGCGGCGTCGCGAGCAGGACGCTGCGGCTGATCGCCCGCTGGGCCTTCGACCACCTCGGTGTCCGCAGGCTGGAGCTGACCTGCGGACCGGACAACGACGCCTCGCAGCGCGTCGCCGAGCGATGCGGGTTCACGTTCGAGGGCGTGATGCGGTCGCACCTCCCGTTCCGGGGCAGGCGCCGCGACACGATGCTGTTCAGCCTGCTGCCCGGCGAACCGGGCTAGCGCGACCACCGGGCACGGAGTGCCTCGACCACGGCGTGGATGGCCGGACGACCCGACGACTCCGCACGCCACACCGCGAACACCCGCCGGTCCAACGCGGGTGTCACCGGGATCAGCCGCACGCCCGGCGGGACGTGGTCCGTCGCCAGGCGCGGGATCAGCGCCACCCCCAGCCCCGCGGCGACGAGCGCCAGCTGCGTCGGGAACTCCGCCGCCTGGTGTGCGATCACCGGCTCGTGCCCGTCGCGGCGGAACGTGTTCGTCAGCCAGTCGTGGCAGATGGTGCCCGCCGTGGACGAGATCCACGGCTCCCCCGCCAGTTCCGACAGGGCCACCGACGTGCGGGTCGCCAGCGGATGCCCGGCCGGGACCGCGACATCGGCCGGGTCGTGGCCGATGTCGATGCCGCGCAGGCGGTCCGGCACCGCGACCGGCACGTTCGCCCAGTCCTGGGTCACCGCCAGGTCCAGGTCACCTGCCGTGAGCCTGCCCATCGCCTGGTACGGCTCCACCTCCAGCAACCGGATGCGCAGGTCCGGGTGCGCTGCCGCGCAGGCGGTGATGACCGACGGCAGCAGGCCGCGGGCCGCGGTCGGGAACGCGCCGACGGCGAGCGTGCCGAGCACCCTGCCCTGCCGGGCCGCGAGATCGGCCGCGGCCTCCTCGACCGTCGCGAGGATGCGGGCCGCGTGGACGGCCAGGGCCTGGCCCTCCTCGGTCAGCCGCAGGCCCCGGCCCTGGCGTTCGGCCAGCACGCAACCCGCCTCGCGTTCGAGCTTCGCCATCTGCTGGGAGACCGCGGACGGGGTGAGGTGCAGTGCCTGCGCGGCGGCCGCCAACGTGCCGTGCCCGGCGACGGCGTGCAGCACACGGAGCCTGGCCAGATCGAGCATGAAGCAACTCTAACCTTTGCGCCCAAGAACACGTCACTTGTGCTTCATTGTCGCTCCGTCGAGAGTGGACGACGTGTCTCCCCGCCACCTGCTGCTCGCGCTCGGGCTCGCCGCCGTCTGGGGCCTGAACTTCGTCGTCATCGACGTCGGGCTCGCGCACTTCCCGCCACTGCTGTTCTGCGCGCTGCGGTTCCTGGTCGCCGCCGTGCCCGCGATCTTCTTCCTGCGCTCCCCCGGCGTGCCGTGGCGGTGGGTGGCGCTGGTGGCGCTCACGCTCGGGATCGGGCAGTTCGGCCTGCTGTTCTCGGGCATGGCGGCCGGGATGCCACCGGGCCTGTCGTCGCTGGTGTTGCAGGCGCAGGCGCCGTTCACGCTGCTGTTCGCCGTGCTGCTGCTGAAGGAACGGCTCACGCGCGGGCGACTCGCGGGCATGGCGGTCGCGCTCGGCGGGATCGCGTTGATCGCCGTCGACCTCGGCGCGACCAGCCCGGTCGGCGCCTTCCTGCTGCTGCTCGGGGCGGCCGCGATGTGGGGCGTGGGCAACGTCGTCGTGCGGCACGCGCGGCCACCGGACATGTCGCGGTTCATGGTGTGGGTGAGCGCGCTGGCCGCGCTGCCGCTGTTCGGGATGTCCGCGGTCGTCGAGGACGCCTGGCACACGCTGCCGACCGTGCCGTGGTCGGCGGTCGGGGCGGTGCTCTACGTCGGGCTGCTCGCGACCGTCGCCGGGTTCGGCGTGTGGGGGTACCTGATCCGGACCTACTCGGCGTCGGCGATCGCGCCGTTCTCGTTGCTGGTGCCCGTGTTCGGGATGGCCGCGGCCGCCGTCCTCACCGGCGAACGAGTCACCCCGGCGCAGGTCGTCGCCGGGGTGCTCGTCCTCTCGGGGGTGTTTGCCGGGCTGGGGCGTCAGGCCGCGGCGCGGCCGTCGCCGGCGATGATCCCGGCCAGCACGTCCGGGTAGTTGGTGATGATCCCGTCGACGCCCTTGTCGATCTGCGCCCGCATGTCGGCGGCCGTGTTGACCGTGTAGACGTAGATCTCCAGGCCCGCGTCGTGCACGGCCCGCACGTAGGCGGCGTCGACGGTCGTGAAGCCCGGGTTGATCTGGTCGGCCCACTTCGCGTAGGCGGCGATCTCGGCCTCCGGGACGCGGCCGAGGAGACCGTGCGGGATGCGCGGCAGCAGGTCCTGCGAACGCTTCATGGACGCCCAGTCGAAGCTCTGGACCACCAGGCGGTGCGCCAGCCCGGGCGGCGCGGGCATGAGCCACCAGCGGTCGAGATGCCGCGCGACCTGCTTCTCGATGCCGGGGTAGCGCGCGGGCGCCTTGATCTCCAGCAGGAGCCCGACGTCACCGCCGTGCAGCACGTCGAGTGCCTCGGCCAGCGTGGGCACCCGTTCACCGTCGAACTCCGGGCCGAACCACTCGCCGGCGTCGAGCTGCCGGATCTCGGCGAGGGTGAACGCGCCGACGTCGTAGGAGGGGCGGCCGGGGAAGACCTCCTCGGCGTCGGTCGTGCGGACGAGGTTCGTGTCGTGCATCAGGACGATCTGACCGTCGGCGGTGCGCTGGACGTCGATCTCGACCATGTCGGCGTCCATCTCCACCCCCAGCCGCATGGCCGCGAGAGTGTTCTCGGGCGCGTGCGCCGAGGCGCCACGGTGGGCGACGTTGGTGAGGTCGGGTCGCACGTCGGCAGCGGCCGGTTGGGCAAGACCGGTGCCGACGGCGACCAGTACGGCGGTGAGCGCGAGGATTCCGTGCGTACGTGCCATATGTCCGATCTTTGCTGACAACGGCGACAGTACGCAAGAACCTCACAAAACATCGACGATGCCGGTGCGGACCGCGTGCAGTGCCGCCTGGGTGCGGTCCTGCACGCCGAGCTTGCCGAGAATGGCGCTGACGTGCGTCTTCACCGTCTTCTCCGACAGCGACAGCACACGGGCGATCTCCCGGTTGGAGCGGCCGCGGGCGACCTGGGCGAGGACGTCGCGTTCGCGGGCGGTCAACTCGGCCGCCCCCGGGTGGGCCTCGCCCTCGGCCAGCAGCCGGGCCACCTCGGGGTGCAGCAGCACGTGCCCGGCGTGCACGGAACGGATGGCGGCCGCCAGCGCGGGCGGGTCGACGTCCTTGTACACGTAGCCCGCCGCGCCGGCGCGGACCGCGGGCAGGACCGCGCTCGGCTCGGTGTAGCTCGTGACGACGAGCACGCGCGCGGGGTTGTCACGCAGGCCGCGCAACGCCGTCACACCGTCGGCGCCGGGCATCCGCAGGTCGAGCAGGATCACGTCCGGGCGCAGCCGCTCCGCCTCGTCCACACAGGACTCACCGTCGGCCGACTCGCCGACGACGGTGATGTCGTCCTGCAGGTCGAGGAAGGTGCGCAGCCCCTGCCGCACCACCGGGTGGTCGTCGACCACGAGCACCTTGATCACGCGGGCACCACCAACCGGACCGAGGTGCCGCCGCCCGGTTCGGAGACGACGGTGAGGGTGCCGCCCGCGTCGGCGGCCCGGTCGCGCATCGACGCGAGACCGAGCCCGCGACCGCTGTCGGCCGGCGCGAAACCGGCGCCGTCGTCGGTCACCCGCAGCAGTGTGGCGCCGTCGTGCTCGGTCAGCACCACGTCGATGCGGGACGCGCCCGCGTGCCGCAGCGCGTTGTGGATGGCCTCCTGCGCGATCCGGTACACGGCGTCCTTGCGGTCCTCCGTCAGCTCCGGCACGCACCCGCAGCCCGCGTACCGGATCGCCGGTTCGTGCACGCGGTCCAGCAGCTCCACCTGCTTGCGCAGCGCGCTGTCCAGCCCGTCGCCGTCGAGGTCGGCCGGGCGGTGCCCGACGACGATGGCACGCAGCTCCGCGCTGGCCTCGGCCGCCAGCCTGCGTACCGTCGCCAGCTCGGCGGCGGCGCGGGCGGGATCGCGTGCCAGCAGCGCGGACGCGGCGTCGGCGGTGAGACGCAGGCTGAACAGCTTCTGCGACACCGCGTCGTGCAGCTCGCGGGCGATCCGGTTCCGTTCCTCCACAATGGACAGCTCGCGGCTGTGCTCGTAGAGGCGGGCGTTGACCAGTGCGATCGCCGCGTGTGCCGCCAGCAGCCGCATCAGCTCCTCGTCCTCGGCCGTGAAACCGTCCTGGTTGCAGCTGTTGGCGAGGAACAACTCGCCGAGGATCTCGTCACCGTCGGCGATCGGCATGCCGAGGAAGTCGGTCAGCTCCGGGTGCGCCTTCGGCCACCACCCGAAGCGCGGGTGATCGCGGATGTTGGCCAGGCGCACCGGGTTCGGGTCGCGGAGCATCGCGCCGAGGATCCCGTGCTGGCGCGGCAGCGGCCCGATCGCGGCCCGCTCCTCGTCGGTGACGCCGTCGGCGAGGAACTCGGCGAACCCGCCGTCCCCGTTGGGGATGCCGAGCGCGGCGTACCGCGCGCCGACCAGCTTCCGCGCGGACGTGAGGATCGTGGCCAGCACGTCGCGGACGGACAGGTGCGCCGTCACCGCGAGCACGGCGGCGCTCACGTCCCGCAACTCGTCCCGGACCTCCACGTGTCCACGGTACCCACCGCAGGGGTGCGCTGGGCCGGACCTAGGACCAAAGACCGAGGTCACGACGGTCGGGAGGCCGATGGTTTCCGCCCGGCCCGACCCTAGCGTCGAAGCCATGAGAGCGATCATCACGGGAGCATCGAGGGGACTCGGGCTGGCACTCGCCACGGGGCTCGCCGAGCAGGGCTGGAGCCTGGTGGTCGACGCCCGCTCCCCCGCCGACCTGGCGTCGGCCGCCGAGTGGATCGGCGGGGACGTGACCGCCCTGCCCGGCGACATCCGCGACCCCGCGCACCGCGCCGCGCTCGCCGAGGCCGCCGGTGACGTGGACCTGCTGGTCAACAACGCGGGCATCCTCGGGCCGAGCCCGCGGCCGCGGCTCGCGGACTACCCGGTCGACGTGCTCCGGGACGTGTACGAGGTGAACGTGTTCGCGCCGCTCGCGCTGACACGGCTCCTGCTGCCGACACTGCGGGCCCGCGACGGCGCGGTGGTGAACGTGACCTCGGACGCCGCGGTCGAGGGGTACGAGGGCTGGGGCGGCTACGGGTCGGCGAAGGCCGCGCTGGAGCAGGCGAGCAACGTGCTGGCGGCCGAGGAACCGGGGCTGCGGGTGTGGTGGGTGGACCCGGGCGACCTGCGGACCCGCATGCACCAGGAGGCGTTCCCCGGCGAGGACATCAGCGACCGGCCGCTGCCGGAGACCGTGGTACCCGCGTTCGTGAAGCTGGTGACGGAGCGGCCGCCGTCGGGGCGGGTCCGGCTGTGACCGATCTGTGGTTGCCGTACACCGTGCCGGACCTGGCACCCGCACTCGCGTTCTACCGCGACCGGCTCGGGCTGGCGGTGGTGGACGGGTGGTCCCGGGACGGCGAGGAGGGCGCGGTCCTGGCCGCCGGGTCGGCGTTCGTGGAGCTGGTGTCGCCGGTCGTTCCCGGGCCGGCGCCGGTCGCGTTCCAGGTCGACAGTGACGAGGACGTCAACGCGGTGCACGCGCGGATGCCACCCGGCGACGTGCTGGCGCCACCGCACCGGTACCCGCGCGGGCACCGCGGGTTCGAGGTGCGCGGGCCGGCCGGGGCGACCGTCATGGTCTGGAGGGAGCGATGACGCTCGAGTTCACGCTGCCCGCGACGCGGGAGGCGCACGAACCGCCCGAGGCCAGGGGGCTCGGGCGGGACGGCGTGCGGTTGCTCGTGACGTCGGGCGGGCGGATCACGCACCACCGCTTCACCGACCTGCCGTCGTTGCTGCGGGCCGGGGACGTGCTGGTGGTGAACACGTCGGCGACCGTGCCCGCCGCGGTGCGGGCCGGGGACCTGGTGGTGCACTTCTCCACCGAACGGCCCGACGGCACGTGGCTCGTCGAACTGCGGCAGGGTACGCGACCGTTTCCCGGCCGGGCGGGACGGATCGCGCTGCCAGGTGGTTCGGTGACGTTGGTGGCGCCGTTCGGGTCCGGTCGCCTGTGGACGGCCGAAGTGGACGTGCCGGCGGCCGTGCCCGCGTACCTCGCCGAGTACGGGACGCCGATCCGGTACTCGTACGTGCCGTCGTGGTGGCCCCTGTCGTACTACCAGACCGTGTTCGGGGTCACGCCGGGCAGCGCGGAGATGCCCAGCGCGTCGCGGCCGTTCACCGACCGGATCGTGACGGAGCTGGTGGCGCGCGGCGTGCAGTTCGCGCCGGTGCTGCTGCACACGGGGGTCGCGTCGGCGGAGGCGCACGAACGCCCGTACCCGGAGCGGTTCGCGGTGCCGCCGACCAGCCGCGCGGTGGTCGACCGGGCCCGGGCCGAGGGGCGGCGGGTGATCGCCGTCGGCACGACCGCGGTGCGCGCCATCGAGTCGGACGGCGACGACGGGTGGACCGACGTGATCGTCACGCCGTCCCGCGGGGTGCGCCGGGTCGACGGGCTGCTGACGGGCTTCCACGAACCGAAGGCGTCACACCTGGACATGCTCGCCGCGTTCGTCGACGAGGACGTACTGGGCGCCACGTACCGCGAGGCGATCGCGGAGGGCTATCTGTGGCACGAGTTCGGCGACGTGAACCTGTTGTTGCATTAGTACTGCTGCCACTCCGAGGTGGCCAGTCGCAGCACCTTCGGGTCGTCCAGTGTGGACGGTGACTCCGCGCCGGTCGGGCGGCGGTCCACCGGGAAGACCGCGGCGGCGGCGAGGTTCGGTTCGTCGAGGAAGCGGAGCGGCTCGGGTGGGTCGAGGCGCAGCGGCGGCCGCGCGTCACCCGCCTGGGCCAGGATGAAACCCCAGTCGCCGAAGGTGGGGACGTTCACGTGGTAGGGCGTCGTCGACAGGCCCGCCGCCCGGACGGTCGCGTCGATGCAGTCGAACGTCCTCGGCGCGAAGTACGGCGACCCGCCCTGGACGACCATCCGCCCGCCCGGGGCGAGGCGCTGGCGGGCCAGTGAGTAGAACTCCTCCGAGTACAGCTTGGCGGTGGCCGTCGAGTCCGGGTCGGGCATGTCGATGACGACCGCGTCGAACCGCTCCCGGGCGTCCCGCAGCCACGTGAACGCGTCGGCCGTGACCAGGCGGACGCGCGGGTCGTCCAGCGAACGCTGGTTCAGCGCGGCGATCGTCGGGTTCTCGCGGGCCAGGCGCAGCACCGACGGGTCCAGCTCGACCTCGACGGCCTCCCGCACGTCCGGGTACTTCAGCACCTCGCGCATCGCGAGACCGTCGCCGCCGCCCAGGACCAGCACGCGGTCGCGTTTGCCCGCCAGCACCGGGTGGACGAGCGCCTCGTGGTAGCGGTACTCGTCCAGCGAGCTGAACTGCAGGTCGCCGTTGAGGAAGAGCCGCGTGTCCGTCGGACCGCCGACCAGCGGGGTCGACTCGGTCAGCACGATCTCCTGGTACTGCGTGGTTTCCGAGTACACGACCGGGTCCTCGTACAGCTCGTCGCGGGCGTAGCGCAGGAACGCGTCGCTCTGGGCGAACGCGAACACCAGCACCGCGAGCACCCCGGCCGTGCCCACGGCGAGCGCGAACCTGCGCTGCGCGGTCACCGTGAACAGGAAGAACGCGACAGCGGCGCCCGCGACCGCGTTCACCATGCCGACGAGCAGCGCACCGCGGGTCTGGCCCAGCAGCGGCAGCAGCAGGAACGGGAACGCGAGACCGCCGATCAGGGCCCCGATGTAGTCGGCCGCGAACAGGTCGGCGGTCGCGGAACCCGCGTCCTGCTTGCGGATCTTCTGCAGCAGCGTCATCAGCAGCGGGATCTCGGCGCCGATCAGCGCACCGACGAGCAGCGCGATGCCGATCAGGGCAGGCCAGTACAGGTCCAGCCACGTGAACGCGGCGTGCAGCCCCAGCACGGACAGGCCACCGAACAACGCGAGCAGCGCCTCGACGATCGCGAAGCTCAGCAACGGCCTGCGCTGCAACGGTTTCGCGGCGAGCGACCCGACGCCCATGGCGAACACCATGGTCGCGAGCACGACCGACGCCTGCGTGATCGAGTCGCCGAGCAGGTACGAGCCCTGCGCGACCAGCGCCAGCTCGTAGACGAGCCCGCACGCCGCGCAGACGAACGTGGCGAACAGCAGCCCCGCGCGTGCGGCGCGGGTCCTCGTCTCGGTTGCCGTGACCACCTAGAAGATGGCGACGGCCACGATCGCGGACACCGACAGGTGCGACGCGGCGCTGACGTACACCGCCGGGTGCGCCTCCTCGGCCATCAGCATCTCGCCGAGCTTGCCGGGCGTGAACGCGTCGATCACGACGAACGACACACCCATCAGGACGAGACCGAGGATGCCGTACGCGGCGGTGGACAGCAGGCCCTCGCCCCAGTCGCCCTGGCTGGCGGCGATCGCGGTCGCCACGATGATGCCCACGCCGAGCAGGTTGCTGGCGAGCAGGATGGCGGCGTTGCGGTTGCGCTGCACCCAGACCTGCTCGCGCAGGTTGCCGGGGGTCAGCAGGTCGACCAGCACGAAGCCGAGGGCCATCAGCACCAGACCGACCAGGCCGTAGGTGGCGGCGATGCCGACTTCACCAAAGACGTCGGAAACCATGTCGGGGTTTACTCCTTATCCTTCTGGTCAGGTGACGCGACGTCCGCGGACGGTTTCGGCGCGGCCGGGGGTTCTGGGGCCTCGGGTTCGACGGGCGGGTCCAGTTCCGGTGGCTCGTCGAGCTTCTCGGCCGTTTCCGGATCCTTCTCCTTCGCCGGAGCGGCTTCCGGTTCCTGGACCGGCACCGGCTCGGTCGGCGGTTCCGGCCGCACCGCGATCGGCCCGGTCGGCGGTTCGTAGGTCGCCGGGACGACGAGGTCGTCCGGCACCGTGTCCGGAACACGGTACGACTTCGCTCTGCGCGGCCGCGACCGGAACACCCACCACGCGAACAGCCCGCCCGCGAGCAGCAGCCCGAGCCCCCACAGCAGGGTGCCGCCGTTGTTGCGCCACCAGTCCGAACTCGGGTCGTCGGTCAGTGACGCGTCCGCGGGGGCGTCGCCGCTCTGCGGGGCAGCCTCGATCCCGTCGGCCATGCCCGTGTCGGCGGCCAGCAGCGGCAGCGCGGCCACCGCGAGGCCGATGGCGACGTCCACGTCGTCACCGGTGAGGCCGTCCATGTTCAGGCCGAGTTCCTCCAGGTCGGACCGGCTCGGGCCGCCGGGTGAGCTGACCACGTCGTAGGACGCCGAGTCCTCCGACTCCGACGACTCACTGGTCCACGTGATGTACACGTTGAGGACCACGTACTCCGAGCACGACGACTCGTCCACCGCGATGCCCGCGCCGCGGTCGGAGCCGACGCTCTCGCTGTCGCCCGACACCTGGTCGTTGACCTGCACGTCCCAGCCGTAACACACGCCCTGGGCCCTGGTCGCCTCCGCGAGGGTGGCGGCCAGGTCGTCGGCGTCGGCCGGGTCGAAGATCACGTCCGCGGACGCGGTGGCCGGGGCCGCCAGCACCAGCAGTGCCGACAGCCCGACCGCGACCAGCGCCCTCACTTGCCGCCTCCCGGTCCGCCGCCGCGGAAGTTGTCGCCGGGGCCGCCGCTGCCCCACACCCCGCCGACGTACGGCAGCCAGTGCGCGTAGCCGCGGCGCTCGTCGTCGACGTAGATCCGGGAACCCGTGCCGCTCGCGGTGACCGCGACGATGTCGTCGGAGTAGCGCAGGAAGTAGCCGGACGGGTCGAGCCGCGTGTCCGCGGGCGGGCGGGCCGCGCGGATCTGGTCGTAGACCGCCTTGGGCTTGGCCGTCGACGTGTAGACGATCGAGTCGCCGCTGGCGGACTGGCGGCGGAAGTTGTCGTCCAGATAGGACCGGATGCCGCCGCCGCCGAAGATCGCGAACAACAGCACGATCAGGCCGACACCACCGATCGCGCAGGCGACGATCATCTTGGTACGGAAAGTCATCGGAGGCTCACCACGCTCTTCGTGTGGACCAGCTCGCCCGCCTGCGGGTAGGCGTGCCAGGTCTCCCAGGCGACGCCACCGTCGCACGTGGACGCGGACAACGCGGTCACCGCGAGCGGCGACCCGGGAAACTCGGCGACGAGCGCGTCCGAGTCCGCCTCGCAGGCCGCGATCACCCGCGAGACCTCGGCACCGAAGTCGGCCGGACGGTCCACACGGGCCTCGAACGTGACCCGGTGGTCACCGATGACCTGCTCCTGGCGCGCGGGCAGCGCACCGGGCCGGTCCGGAAGGCACGCAACGGTTTCGGACCAGTCACCGAGCACTACTTGGTGCGACGCACCGAGCACGCGCAGTTCGACGGTCACCCCACCCAGCGTCACCGAGTGGGTGCCCAGGGCCGGTAACGGTCGAAGCCCGTAGGCAAGGCTGAGGTCCGCGGCCCGCGAGTCGGCGAACCGGGTGTGGATGGCTTTCCTCACGTGCGATCACTACCGGCCGGGTAGACACGCAGTGCGGGCAGCGCGACGGACTCGCCGAGCCCGGCCTCCCACTTGCCGCCGTCGAAACGCTCGAAGGACAACGCCTTGCCCTCCGGCCCCTCGTAGTCGACGTACTCGACGGAACCACGCTCCGCGACGGTCGTGGTGCCCTCCGACGTGTAGGTCGCGGTGCCGTCCTCCTCCTTGCGGTAGGTGACGCCACCGACCTCCATGGTCTTGCCGCCGGGCTCGGTGACCAGGTCGGTCTCCCGCCACAGCACCACTTCCAGGTCCGGATCCTCCTCGACGGACACCCACACGCGGGACCCGCGCGCGTCGTCGAGGAAGTGCTCCGCCCAGGAGTACCCACCCTCGGTGAGCCGCAACGACCCGCGCACGAAGTACAACTGGTCGCCGTAGTCGATCATGTCGCCCGCACGAACCGTGCGAATGTCGGTGACCCCCTGGTGATCGGCGAGCGGGTCGACCGGCTTGCCCGGCCGCTCGTCCACCGACGGCCGGTTCTGCCGGGAGCGCAGGTAGAGCACCACCCCGACAGCCACGACGGCGAGCAGGATCAGCACCAGCAACAGCTCGGTCATGGCCGCGAGCATAGTAGGAGGAAACGGGCGCTCACGCCGGGATCAGCAAAGATGCCGATGAAACTTCGTCCGATGTCCCGAAGGGCACCTTGGGGACGTTGAACGTCCCGAATGGCACCCTCGCGACATAGACAACCCGGCGCAGCGTCAGCTGGCCCCGAGGCAGACGAACGGCCGACGCAACGGATCCTCCGCGACCACCGAGGCGAGCGCGGCGGCGGGCGCGACCCCGGCCGCGACCAACTCGTGATACGACACCATCATCGCGGCAGCGGAAGCGTCACCGACCCGGCTCGTCGCGGCCACCACCGTCCGCACCCCGCTCGCCAGCAACCCCCCGGCGAACCCCAACGCCTCGTCCCCGGGCCGGATGTGGTGCAACGCCAACTCGCAGGCCGCCAGCACCACATGCCCGGGCGGTCGCGACAACCGAGCCAGCTCGTGCGCGAACAACGGCCCGTCGGCCAGCTCCAACCGCGAGAACATCGCGTTGGCAGGCTCATGCTCCCCGTGCGCCGCGAGATGGGCGACGGCCGCACCGTCCAAAGCGGACAGCACGTCGGCGACCGTGCCCGCGGACAGCACCGCGTCCGGGTACGTCGACGTCAGGCGCCCCTGCTCCGCCACCGCGTCCCGCAGCCCCGGCCCACGAGCCAGCACGACCCGCCCGGACGGCACCGGAGCCGACACCGCCGTCAGCCACGCCGTCGCCGACGGCGCCACCACCACCGGCCGTCCCCGCAGCGACGGCAGGCTTCCCCACGGCACCGCGTACAACGCGCCCGTCGGCACGATCACCAGCTCCCGGTCCCCGATGTACCGGGACAGCGGCGCCACCAACCGCGTGTCGACGAGATCGGCGTCGCGCCTGGCGGACGCCTCGACGACCGCGCCCAGCTGGGGTGGCAACCCGTCCGGCGCGTAGGTGTCGAGGTCGGCGTGCAGCCGCGTCGCCCATTCGAACGCCTCCGCCGCGGACCCGAGGCGGGCCAGCCGGGTCCGGCCGCCCGCGACGACCACCGCCACCAGCTCGTCCCCGGACACCGCGAAGCTGACCAGCGCCCGGTCCCCGAGGGCCGAGCGCACGGCGGCGCGCGACGCGACGGGCCGCGGCCGCCCCCACGGCGTCGCGTACCAGCCGTGGCGGACCACGTCCCGCTCCAGCGCGACGATCTGCTTCTCCTCGCGCCGTGGTGACCGGCCCGCCAACCTCGCGAGCTGGGCCGTCCGGCGCAGCGACCGCACCTCCGACACCCGCTCGGCCAGGACCGGGTCGTCGATGGCGGGCAGCGGCTCGTACCGGTACACCTGCGCACGCGTGCGCTCCAGCCACCCGAACAGCTGCCGGGCGTTGCGGCGTGACCCGGCCAGCACCAGCCGCACCGCCAGCTCGCCCAGCTGCTGGCCGTGGACAGCGGTGCCGCACACCAGCTCAAGCCCACCCATCCGGTCCCGCGCCCGCCCCAGCTCCCGCAACCCGGTGCGGGCCTCCGCGAGGGCACGCCGCCGGTCGCCACGGGCCACCGCCAGTTCGGCACGGCACAGCCGCAGCAGCATCCGGTGGTCGAGCGGCGTGGTCGGGCGCCGGCGCGGCAGCTGGTCCAGCAGCAGGTCGGCGGCGGCCGGGTCGCCGCGGCGCAGTTCGAGCCGGACCGCGAGCATCAGCGCGAGGCCGGTCTCGTCCTCCAGCATGAGCGTCCGCAGGGTGTCCGCCAGCTTCACCGCACGCACCGGCAGCCGGGCCGGTACCCGGCCACTGGCGAGGGCGGCCGCCGTGTCGACCCGCAGCGCGGCGAGCGCGGCGACCGCGGCCCACCGCTCGTTGCCGCGCCGGGTGAAGCGCCGCTCCGCGGACCCGGCGAGGCGGCGTGCGTCCCGGACCCGCCCGTCGAGCAGTGCGGCCGCGGCGGCGGTCACCTCCGCCTCCGCGAGGTCCTGCCCGGCGCGCTGGGCACGCAGCCGCGGGATCACGTCGTCGAGGTGTGTCGCGGCGTCGGCGGCGAGCCCGGCGGACAGCAGCGCCCGTGCCTGGTCCAGCCGCAACGCGGGCAGCAGGCCGGGCGTGCTGTCCCGGTAGCTGCGCTCGGCCTCCGCGAAGTGCCGCAACGCAGTCGGCAGGTCGCCGGTCATGTACGCGACATAGCCGAGGTTGTGCCGTGCCTTGGCCGCGAGCCAGTCGATGCCGTGTTCGTCGCAGACCTCGATGCACCGCTCGAAGTCCCGTGCCGCCTGGGTCGCGTGCGCGAGGTCGATGTAGGCGTGCCCGCGGTTGAGGTACGTGCTGGCGAGCATGACCGGGTCGCCGGCCAAGCGGGTGATCGCCGCGTCGAACAGGTCGACGCCCTCGACGATCTTGCCCGCCCGGTGCATGAGCAGCCCGCGGTTGCACAGCACCAGGCCGTCCAGTCCGGCGCGCTCCGGGCCGGCGGGCAGCGCGGCGAGGTGCGCCGCGGCCTCGTCGAGCCGGGCCAGTCCCCCGGCGTGCGACCCGGACTCCGCCTGCGCGTACCCGAGGCTCACGAGCACGCGGACACGCAGCACCGCCGCCCGGGGCGCGTCGGGCCCGACGGTGTCGAGCAGCCGCAGCGCGTCCCGCAGCAGGGCGACCGCCCGGTCGAACCGGTACGCCCACCCCGCCTCGCGGGCACGCTGGTGCAGGGCGACAACCTTGGCGAGCAGGTCGGGGCGACGAGCCCGCCGGTCGTCAGGCTGGGAACTCGCCATAGGGCAACACTAGGACCCGCGGCCACCGCGCGGGGCCGTTGCGACGCGTCGTCCGCCGCACGTCACTGCCAGTGACGACGGACCAGTTCCGCGTCCGTCGCGATGAGCGCGCGCTGGGCACGGCTCGGCCCGTCCGTCGCGGACGCGGACTGCTCGTCGGTCGCCAGCGCGCCCGCCAGCAGACCGGCGACCACCGGTGTCGCGAACGACGTGCCCGCCCACACCGCGAAGCCGGACCGCAGGTCGTCGGGGTCGGGCGCGGTGCGCAGCCACGGGCCGAGACCGAGCGGGTCGGGATAGGTCAGGCCGGCGCCCGCCGCGCCCTCCCACACGGGCACGGTGCTGACCAGCGCGTTGCCGGGGGCCCAGCGGCTGATCCACTCGCCCCAGTTGCTGAACGCGGCCGTGGTGAGGCCGGGTGCGTTGCGGGCACCGATCGCGCTGAGCAGTTCGAGCCCGGACGCCGCGTCCCCGGTGCCCCTGCCGAACGCGGCGGGCAGGAACGGCCTGGTCGTGGCGTCGTTGCCGGCGGCGGCCACGACCAGCACGCCCTTGGCGGTGAGCCGGTCGATGGCGTTCAGAACCTGCGCCACCTGCGCGGGCTGGGTGGTCTCCGGGTAGAAGCCCAGCGACAGCGACACGACGTCGACCATCAGCGCCGGGTCGCCGGACTCGACGCGCTCGGCCAGGTGGTTGAGCGCGAGCAGCAGCGCGCCCTCGGTGGAGTAGCCGTCGCTGTGCAGCACCCGCAGCGAAAGGATCTTCGCGGCCGGGCACAGCTGGTGCACCAGCCCGGCGACGAACGTGCCGTGTCCCGCGTGCGAGTCGAGCAGCCCGAGCAGCGGCTGGACCAGGTTCCGCTCCTCCCACGGGGTGTCGAGCGGGTACGGCTCCGCCATGTTCGGGTCGTTGACCTCCTGCTGGGCGAGCAGGTCCTGGAAGTCCTGCGACACCTCGACGATCGGGTCGGTGCCCGGGTTCTCCAGGTCGCCCCACCACGGGTGCGGGCCGATGCCGGTGTCGAGCACCGCGACGACCGGACGGCGGCCACCCACGAGCGCCTTCGCGTCCGGCCGGACCGGCTGCGGCATCAGCATGGCGACCGGGTTGCGGCTGCCCGTGTAGAGCGCGATGGCGCCGCCGACGCTGCCCCCGTTGGACACCGGCACGCCACCCACGGCGCCGCCGTTGCTCACCGGCGCGCCCTCGACCGCCACCGACGCCGACATGACGAGGTGGTCGAGCGAGTAGCTCTTCACCCGGTCGGTGAGCCGGTCACGCAGCCACACCAGCGCGGCCCACGGGTCCGGGGCGCGGTCGGCGCTCGAGGTGTCCTTGCGCACGAGCGGCACGGGCACGCCGAGGTCGGCTGGCAGCCTGCCGACATTGCCCTGCCAGCCCTCCTCGCGGGAGGGCCGCAGCTCAAGCCCGATCTCGGCGAGGTGGCGGTTGACGTCGTTCGACTCGTCCGGGTTCGGCAGGAGCCCCTGGACGTCGCCCGCCGGCACGAGCATCGTGTCCGCGCGGTAGACCGTGGAGTAGGGCCGCTCCCCGCTGTTCGGGCGCACGGCGGTGGCCGGGTCGAGGACACGGGCGCGGTGCCGCGCGAGGGCCTCGGGCGGGATGGCGATCGCGTCGGGGATCAGAGGGTTCCGCCGGGACGTCTCGCCACGTGGACGGTCGCCGTTCGGGAACGCGCTGGTCATGGGTCAACCTCTCGACGTACGGGATGTCACGCACCCCATACGTCGACGGTCCGCCCCTCGGCGTAACGGATATCCGCCGAATGGGTCGACTCGGTTCCCCGATCAGGTCACCTGGTCGCCGCGATGGTTGCGCTGGCAAGCACCACATCACCGCCGGAGTCCTCGCGGTAGAGCACAACGGCCTGTCCTGGCGCCACGCCCCGCAGTTCCTCGTCGAGCCGCACGACCAGCTGACCGTCCACAATGGATGCCTCACCGGCCGCGGTGCCGCCGTGCGCCCTGACCTGCGCGACACAGCGCGTGCCCGCGGCGATGCCGGTGCCGGACGGCCAGGTCGGTGCGGTGCCGACGATCTCCCGCACCCCGAGCTTCTCGGCGGCGCCCACCCGGACGTTGCCGCTCACCGGTTCGAGCGACAGCACGTACCGGGGGCGGCCGTCGGGCGCCGGGACGCGCAGGCCGAGGCCGTGCCGCTGCCCGACGGTGAACCCGTGCACGCCCGCGTGCGCACCGAGCACCGCACCGGTCTCGTCGTCGACCAGCGCGCCCGGCCGCTCGCCGAGGTGCTTGGTGAGGAACGCGCGGGTGTCGCCGTCCGGGATGAAGCAGATGTCGTGGCTGTCGGGCTTCTCGGCGACCATCAGCCCGCGCTCGGCGGCCTCGGCCCGCACGGCCGACTTCACCGAGCCGCCCAGCGGGAACATCGCGTGCCGCAGCTGGTCCGGGCGCAGCGACGCCAGCACGTACGACTGGTCCTTGCCGTCGTCGGCGCTGCGCCGCAGCTCCGGCTGACCGTCCACAAGCGACAGCCGGGCGTAGTGGCCGGTGGCGACCGCGTCGAAGCCGAGCGCGATCGCCTTGTCCAGCAGCGCGGCGAACTTGATCCGCTCGTTGCACTTCAGGCACGGGTTGGGGGTGCGGCCCGCGGCGTACTCGGCGACGAAGTCCTCGACCACGTCCTCGGTGAACCGCTCCGCGAAGTCCCACACGTAGAACGGGATGCCGAGGATGTCGGCGACGCGGCGCGCGTCGTGTGCGTCCTCGACCGTGCAGCACCCGCGGGCGCCGGTGCGCAGCGTGCCGGGCTTGGCGGACAGTGCGAGGTGCACGCCGGTGACGTCGTGCCCGGCGTCGACCGCCCGGGCCGCGGCCACGGCGGAGTCGACGCCACCGGACATGGCGGCAAGAACTCTCACGAAATCTCCACACGGGTAGCGGCGCGGCGCATGTTCACCAGACCGGCGCTGCGCGCGCGTTCGACGACGGGGCCGAGCGCCTCGGCCAGGGCGGTCACGTCCGCGCGCGTCGACGTGTGCCCGAGCGAGAACCGCAGCGAGCTGCGGGCCTGGTCGGGCTCGACGTCCATGGCCAGCAGGACGTGGCTGGGCTGCGCGACACCGGCCGTGCACGCCGAGCCGGTCGAGCACTCGATGCCGCGCGCGTCCAGCAGCATGAGCAGGCTGTCGCCCGCGCAGCCGGGGAACGTGAAGTGGGCGTTGCCGGGCAGCCGGGACGGGGCGTCATCCACGTCGGACTGACCGGGGTCGCCGTTGAGGATCACGTCCGGCACGACCTCCCGCACCACCGCGACCAGCTCGTCACGCAGCGCGGCGAGCCGCACCGCCTCGGCGGGCCGGTGGTCGACGGCGTGCCGGACGGCGGCGGCCAGCGCGACGATCGCGGGCACGTCCAGCGTGCCGGAGCGGACCTCGCGCTCCTGTCCCCCGCCGTGCTGCACGGGTGTGCACTGCACGTCCCGGCCCAGCAGCAGCACACCGGCGCCGAACGGGCCGCCCAGCTTGTGCCCGGTGAGGGTGAGCGCGGACGCCATCGAGGCGCCGAAGTCGACCGGGATGGCGCCTACGGCCTGCACGGCGTCGGTGTGGAACGGGATGCCCTGCTCGGCGCAGGTCTTCGCGAGCTCCTTGACCGGGTTGACCGTGCCGACCTCGTTGTTGGCCCACATGACGCTGACGAGCGCGACGCTCGCCGGGTCCTCCGCGATCGCGGCCCGCAGTGTGTCGTCGTGCACGCGGCCGAACGCGTCGACCTCCAGCAGCGTCAGCTCGGCGCCCTCGTGCTCGACCAGGTACTCCGCCGCGTCCAGGACCGCGTGGTGCTCGACCGACGACACCAGCACGCGCCTGCGTGCCGGGTCGGCGGCGCACCGGGACCGGAAGATCCCCTTGACGGCGAGGTTGTCGCTCTCGGTGCCACCGGCCGTGAAGATCACCTCGGACGGTCTGGCGCCCAGCGCGGCCGCGATGTCCTCGCGGGCCTCCTCGACGAGCCGCCTGGCCCGGCGTCCGGAGGTGTGCAACGACGACGCGTTGCCGCGGACGGCACGCGCGTCGCTCAGGAGTGCGGTCATCGCCGCTGCCGCCTCCGGCAGCATCGGCGTGGTGGCCGCGTGGTCGAGATAGGTCATCAAACGACAAGGGTAGTCCGCGTCCAGTGAAATTCGGTCATCAGGCTTGTCGTATGGGGCGGAAGACGAGCGCGCCGAGCAGCGCCAAGCCCGCGAGCAGCAGGTTCAGCGGCACGATCGCCGCCGACGGCGCCGCCGTGGACGCGAACGTGGCGAGCATCACCCCGCCCAGCCCCACGCTGATGGCCGCGAACGTCATGTCGTTGACCTGCAGCGCCGAGGACACGAACCCGCGGTCGCGCGGTGCCGCGTAGTCCAGCCCGAGCACGCTGATCGATGGGTACGCAAGCCCCATGGCGGCACCCGCGACCAGCCACAACGGCAGCACGAGCCACGCGAGCCCCCAGTCGGCGCCGACCAGCGCCATCGCGGCCAGGGCGGCGGACAGCGCGAGCAGCCCGGCCCGGATGAGCGTGGGCCGGTCGAGGTCGGGGTTGCGGCCCTGCCAGTGCGACGCGGCCGCCCACCCGCAGGCGCCGACGGTCAGCGGCAACCCGGACATGGCGGGCGAGAAGCCGTGCACGGAGGTCAGCGTGAGCGGCACGAACGCCTCCACGCCGAAGAACGCACCCGCGAACACGCCCCTGACCAGCACGGTCGCGGGCAGACCCGGCCGGGCGGTGAACGTGCCGCGCGGCAGCAGCACCCGCATGGCGGGCACGAGTGCGGCCAACCCGGCGAGCCCGAGCCACAGCGTGGCGAACGACGGGTGCTGCGCGGCCCAGGTGAGCGCGGAGATGCCGAACGCGGTGGCGACGGCGGCGAGCGCGACCCCGCGCCGGGCGGTCGACTCGGGCGCGTCCCGGTCGACCTCGGGCAGCGTGCGGATGACCGGTGCCAGCAGCAGCACGCCGAGCAGCGCGAACGGCGCGATGCCGAGGAACACCCAGCGCCACCCCACGTGCTCGGTGATCAGCCCGGCGGCGGTGGGCCCGACGAGCGACGGCACGACCCACGCGGCGGCGAGCAACCCGAACACGGCCGGGCGGCTGCGGTGCGGGAAGACGAGCGCGACGAGCACGTAGATCGCGACGGTCTGCGTGCCGAGGCCCAGCCCCTGCAGCACCCGCCCGGCGAGCAGCACCGGCATCCCCGTGGCGACCCCGGACGCGATGAGCCCGGCGAGGAACAGCCCCGGGCCGGCGAGGAGCGCGAGCCCGGGGCCGAAGCGGTCGCAGAAGCGTCCGGAGAGGACGGTGGCCATGACGCTGGCGGCGAGGAACGCGGTGAACGGCCAGGAGTAGAGCGCTTCGCCGTGCAGCTCGGCCACCATGCGCGGCATGGCGGTGCTGACGCCGAGGTGCTCGAACGCGGCGATGGTGACCAACGTCAGCATCCCGACGGTGGTCGCGCGGTACCGCGACGACCAGACCGACGGGGCTCTCTCCTCTTGTTGCGGCTCGACCGCGTCCAGGCTCACCGAGTCATCGTGCAACCTCCACCACGCTGGAGGTCCAGTGGTTTTCAGCGGGCAGCGAGGCGGGCGCGAGCACCTCGTCGACCGCGCGCTCGGCGAGCGTCGCCAGCTCACGCCGGTCGGCGGCACGGCCGGGCGCGATCTCGGCCAGGACGTGCACCTCCAGCACCAGCCCCTTGAGCGCGGCCGTGCGCCGCACCGAGTCGATGATCGTCTCGTCGCCGATGAACGCGGGCGCCGTGGTGGTGCCGCCGTTCTGCCGGAACCGCAACGCGATCGGCAGCACCGGGACACCACCGTCGATGGCCGCCTGGAAGAGCGCGGAGCGGAACCGCCCGTGCGTGAGCCCGCACCACGTGGTGCCCTCGGGGGTGACGTTGACCATCGAGCCGCCACGCAGGCTGTCGGCGAGCCTGGCCACGGTCCCCGGCAGCGTCCGGATGTTCTCCCGGTCCACGTAGACCGAACCGGCGGCGGTCACCAGCCAGCCGAGCACGGGCCAGGACGCGATGTCCTTCTTGGCCACCGCGCGCATGGGCCGGACCGCGTTGACGGCCACGATGTCGAGCCAGGACGTGTGGTTGTTGACCACGAGCGCACCACGGCCGGGCCCGGGGATCTCCCCGTGCACGACGAGCCTGACTCCCATGGCGAGCAACACCGCGCGGAAGATGGCCCTGGTGAGCCAGTTGCGCCCGCGGCCGCCGACGAACGGGAGGAACAGCAGGCTCACGAGGCTGAGGAACACCACCGCGACCACGGCGGTCACGCGCAGGATCCGCAGCAGCCGGTGCACCGTCGCGTCCTGCCCGCCGAGGCAGCCGGTGCCGCACGGCGAGGTGGGCATCCACGGGTGGATCATCGTTGCTCACCGAGGAAGTAGCTGAGGTAGCGCTGGTCCACCCGGTCCAGTCCGAGGAGGACGAACAGGTCGGCGACACCGAAGTCCGCGTCGTGCGCGGGCGCCCCGCACACCCACGCGCCGAGGCGCAGGTAGCCCTTGAGCAGCGGCGGGATCACGGTGCGCTTCGGGGTCTCGACGCCTCCCGGGTCCCACGGGCGCAGCGGCCGCACCTGGTACTCGGCGGGCGCGAAGTGCTTGCGCCGCACGGTGTCCCACACCCCGGCGGCGAGCGTGCCCCCGTCGTGCAGCGGCACGGACGCGCACCCGGCGAGCCAGTTGTGGCCGGACAGGTACATGTACCGGGCGATGCCCGCCCACACGAGGCTGACGACCGCGCCCGTGCGGTGGTCGGGGTGCACACACGACCGCCCGGTCTCGACGAGCGCGGGCTTCAGCGGCGCGAGGTTGCGGAGGTCGAACTCGGTCTCGGAGTAGAGCATCCCGGCCTCGCCCGCCCGCTCCGGCGGCAACATCCGGTAGCAGCCGACGATCTCGCCGGTGACGTCCTCGCGGACCACGAGGTGGTCACAGTGCTCGTCGAAGGCGTCGACGTCCAGGCCGGGGGTCTCGGTGTGGAGCGTCGCGCCCATCTCCTCGGCGAACACCTGGTGGCGAAGCCGTTGCGCGGCAACGACTTCATCGCCGTCTCTTGCCACGAGCAACGAGTAGCGGGGCGCGGTGGCGCCCTCATCGGTGGTGCTGACGAGAAGCTGTGCCTGCGTCATGCCTCTGGTGTACGCGCCGCCCGGCAACCAGCACGTGCCTGTTCCGATGACGCGTCCATGGCGGCCGGGTGAACTTTCCTGAGAACTCCCTGAGAGTCTCAAGACGGCGGTTCAACGTTACGGTTTAAGGACATGAGCGAGATCGAACTGGGGACGGACGAACTACGTGCGATCGCGGCGTACGCCGTGACCTGCGCCGAGCCCGCGCTGACTCTCTTCGAACGGGACCGCCCCGGTGACGACCGGCCCCGGGCCGCGATCGACGCGGCGCGGGCGTTCGCGGACGGCGGGCCGCGGACGAAGGCGATCCGGGACCGCGCGTGGGCGGCGCAACGGGCGTACCAGGAGGCCCGGGACGCCGGGCAGGCCGCGGCGAGCGAGGCGGCGCGGTCCGCGCTCGCGGCGGCGAGCGCCGCCTACCTCCACCCGTTGGCGAAGGCGACGCAGGTCCCGCACATCCTCGGCGCCGCAGCCCACGCGGCACGGGCGTTCGAACTCGACGCGCACGAGGAGACCGTCGGCGACGAGTACGTCGGGAAGGCCCGCGGTCTGGCCGGTCCGGTCGTGGTGGACGTCCTGGGGCGCTACCCGGCCGCCCCACCCGGCCGCGGCCGGGTGGGCGAGTTGGTGCGACGGCTGGACACGTCGCTTCGTGGCCGGTGACTGTGCCCGGCCGACGGACCTGCCTGCCGAAGCCCGCTGCGCCGCTGCGCCGCTGCGCCGCTGCGCCGCTGCGCCGCTGCGCCGCTGCGACGAAGGGTCCTTCAGTGCGCTGCCGTGACACGGGAAAGGCCGCCGCGAACCAGTCGCGGCGGCCTTGCCCAACCACGAGCTACTTGCGCTTCTGGATCTCCTCGGTGAGCTGCGGGGCGACCTTGAACAGGTCACCCACGACGCCGTAGTCGGCGATCTCGAAGATCGGCGCCTCCGGGTCCTTGTTCACCGCGATGATCGTCTTCGACGTCTGCATGCCCGCGCGGTGCTGGATCGCGCCGGAGATGCCGAGCGCGATGTAGAGCTGCGGCGACACGGTCTTGCCGGTCTGCCCGACCTGGAACTGCGCCGGGTAGTAGCCGGAGTCGACGGCCGCACGCGACGCACCGACCGCGGCGCCCAGGGCGTCCGCCAGCTGCTCGACCACGGAGAAGCTCTCCGCGCTGCCGACGCCGCGGCCGCCGGACACGACGACCGACGCCTCGGTCAGCTCCGGGCGGTCACCGCCGACGATCGGCTCGCGGCCGGTGATCTTCGCGGCCTTCGCGGCGTCCACCGCGGGGACCTCGACGGCGGTCTCGGCTGCGGCACCCTGCGCGGGCACCGCCTCCACGCCACCGGGCCGCACCGAGACGACCGGCACACCCTTGGTGGCCTTCGTCTTCACGACGAACGCGCCACCGAAGACCGACTTCGTCGCCGTCAGCTCGCCGTCGACGCCGATCACGTCGTACAGCAGGCCGCCGCCGATGCGGGCGGCGAGACGGCCGGAGATCTCCTTGCCGTCGGCGGACGCGGCCACCAGCACGGCGGCCGGGGAGGCCGACGCGACCAGCGACGCGAGCACGTCGACCTGCGGCGTCACCAGGTAGGAGGCGGCGTCGTCGGACTCGGCGACGTACACCTTCTCCGCACCGTAGGCACCCAGCTGCTCGGTCAGCTTCGACGCGGTGCCCGGTGCGCCGACCACGACGGCGGACGGCTCGCCGATCTCCCGCGCGGCGGTGAGCAGCTCGAACGTGACCTTCTTTACCTCGCCGTCGGTGTGATCGACGAGGACCAGAACCTCAGCCATTGGGTAATCCTCCTCAGATCAACTTCTGCGCGGCCAGGTACTCGGCGACCTTCACGCCGCCGTCACCCTCGTCCTCGACGCGCTGGCCCGCCTCGCGCGGCGGCTTCGGCGCGGCCTCGGTGACCGTCGACCACGCGGCGGCGAGACCGACCTCGTCCACGCCCAGGTCGGCGACGGACAGCGTCTCGACCGGCTTCTTCTTGGCGGCCATGATGCCCTTGAAGGACGGGTAGCGCGGCTCGTTGATCTTCTCGCCGACGCTGATGACGGCCGGCAGCGACGCCTCGAGGTGGGTCAGGCCCTCGTCGGTCTCCCGGGTCACCTTCACCGAGGAGCCGTCGA
Organism: Actinophytocola sp. NPDC049390; assembly: GCF_044466355.1. NCBI lineage: Bacteria > Bacillati > Actinomycetota > Actinomycetes > Pseudonocardiales > Pseudonocardiaceae > Actinophytocola > Actinophytocola sp. NPDC049390. The sequence goes on along the minus strand of NZ_JBITMQ010000013.1, from coordinate 172,287 downwards.
TCTCGACCTTGCGGGCGTGCGTGAGCTGGGGGTAGCCGAGCAGCTCGGCCAGCACCGCGGGCACGGCGCCACCCTGGCCGTCGGAGGCCTCGTTGCCGGCGATGACGAGGTCGACGTCCTCGACCTTGCCCACCGCGGCCGCCAGCACCTTCGCGGTCTGCAGCAGGTCGGACCCGTGCAGGGAGTCGTCGACCACGTGCACGGCCTTGTCGGCGCCCATCGACAGACCCTTGCGGATCGCCTCGGTGGCCCGGTCGGGGCCGACGGAGAGGACGGTGACCTCGCCGCCATGGGCTTCCTTGATCACGAGCGCCTCCTCGATGGCGCGCTCGTTGATCTCGTCGAGCACCGCGTCGGCCGACTCCCGGTCCAACGTGTAGTCGGAGTCGGAGAGTTTGCGCTCCGAGTAGGTGTCCGGGACTTGTTTGACCAGCACGACGATATTTGGCATGGGTCTGCTCCGACCTCCTGGGATACGAGCGGCAAGCGCGAGGCAAACAATACGAGGTCTGCCCGTGTCTGTCCGGCTGGCCGCCATGTTACTGAGCGGTAGCTCAGTGGCAAACCGAGTCCGCCTCAAGTCTGCGTGACAGTGCCCACAGGGCATCCTTAGTTAACATATGCACATGCCTGGACGAGTGGGACTTGTGACGGACTCCACCTCGAGCATCCCGGCGACGTTGGCGGCGCAGTGGGGGATCACGGTCGTGCCGACGCAGATCAGGATCGGGGAACACGTGCGAGCCGAGCACAACGTGCCCAAGGAGATGCTGGTCAGGGCGCTCGAGGAGAACTTGGACGTGTCCACGACGCCCCCTGACCCGGCCGGCTTCCGCTGGGCCTACGACGATCTCGCCGCGCGCGGCGCCGACGAGGTGGTGTCGGTACACATCTCGAGCAGGCAGTCCGAGACGTACGAGATCGCCCGGCAGGCCGCCGCGCAGAGCCGGGTACCGGTGCACGTCGTCGACTCCGGCACGACCGGCATGAGCCTCGGTTACGCCGTGCTCGCCGCCGCGCGGGTCGCGGGCGCGGGCGGCGGGCCACGCCGGGTGATGGAGGCGCTGGCCAAGCGGCTCGAGGGCAGCGCGGAGCTGATCTACGTGGACACCCTCGAGTACCTGCGCAAGGGCGGCCGGATCGGCGCGGCCAGCGCGCTGATCGGCGGCGCCCTGTCGCTGAAGCCGTTGCTCACCATGATCAACGGCCAGGTGGCGCCGTTGGCGCGGGCGCTCGGCACCGAGCGGGCGCTGCGCAAGCTGGTGGACGCCGCGGTGAGCAAGGCGAACGGCAAGTCCGTGGACATCGCGATCGAGCACTTCGGAGCGCAGGACCGCGCCGGACGGCTCGCCTCGCGCGTCCGGGCGCAGCTCCCGGCGGCACGCGAGATCACGTTCACCGAGGTCAGCTCGACGATCGGCGTACACCTCGGCCCCGGCGCGGTGGGGATCACCATTTCCCCTGCCTAACGCGCTTCCTACCCCGTAGTAGCCTGCCGCGATGGAGTACGAGTCCGTAGTGCCGCAGCTTCCGTTGACCGGTGAGCGGACCGTGCCCGGGATCGTCGAGGAAAATTACTGGTTCCGGCGCCATGAGGCCGCCTACCTCGCGCTGCGGCCGTACTGCGTGGACGCGTTCGTGCTCGAAGCGGGCTGCGGCGAGGGTTACGGCGCTGACCTGCTCGCACGGGACGCGGTCGGCGTGCTCGGCCTCGACTACGACGCGCTGACGCTCGCGCACGTCGCCAAGGCCTACCCACGCGTGCACACCACCCGCGCCAACCTCGCCGCGCTGCCCGTCGGAACGTCCACTGTGGACGTCGTGGCGAACTTCCAGGTGATCGAACACCTCTGGGACCAGGAGGGGTTCCTGCGCGAGTGCCTGCGCGTCCTGCGGCCGGGCAGCCGGCTGTTGATCACCACCCCGAACCGGATCACCTTCTCCCCCGGCCGGGACACGCCGCTGAACCCGTTCCACACCAGGGAACTCGCGCCCGCGGAGATGGCGGAGTTGTTGCGGCGGGCCGGTTTCGAGCTGGAGTACCTCGCCGGGTTGCGGCACGGGCCGCGGCTCGCGGCGCTGGACGCCGAGTTCGGCGGCTCGCTCATCGACGCGCAGGTCGCGGTGGCGCTGTCCGGTGCGCCGTGGCCGGAGGAGTTGCGGGACGCGGTCGCCTCGGTCGCGGCGACCGACTTCAGCATCTCCGACCGGGACCTGGACTCGAGCCTCGACATCGTCGCCGTGGCGGTCCGGCCGTGACCGAACCGACCGGCTCGTTCTGCCTGGTGCTGCACAGCCACCTGCCCTGGCTCCCCCACCACGGCACGTGGCCGGTCGGCGAGGAGTGGCTCTACCAGGCGTGGGCGCACTCCTACCTGCCGCTGGTCGAGCTGCTGGACCGCTTCGCCGCGCAGGGGCACCGCGACGTGCTGACGCTCGGCGTGACGCCGGTGCTGGCCGCGCAGCTCGACGACCCGTACGCGCTGCGGGCGTGCCACGACTGGCTCGGCAACTGGCAGCTGCGCGCGCAGTTCGCGGCGACCCGGTGGACCGAACCGCTGCTGCGGGACGTCGCCGCCGCCGAGTTCCGTGCCGCGGGCCACGCGCTGGAGCTGTTCGAGTCGCGGTGGCGGCACGGGTTCTCGCCGGTGCTGCGCCCGCTCGTGGACGCGGGCGTCGTCGAGTTGCTCGGCGGCCCCGCCACCCACCCGTTCCAGCCCCTGCTCCGTCCGGAGGTGCGCCGGTTCGCGCTGCGGACGGGCCTCGCGGACACCGCACTCCGGGTGGGCCGGGTGCCGGAGGGCATCTGGGCGCCGGAATGCGGCTACGCGCCCGGCATGGAGACCGGCTACCAGGATGCGGGTGTCCGACGGTTCCTCGTCGACGGGCCCGCGCTGCACGGCGACACGCACGCGGCGCGGCCGGTCGGGTCGTCGGACGTGCTGTGCTTCGGCCGCGACCTCGAGGTGACGTACCGGGTGTGGTCGCCGAAGGCGGGTTACCCCGGCGACGGCGCCTACCGCGACTTCCACACGTTCGACCACCCCAGCGGGCTGAAACCGTCCCGGGTGACCGGCAAACACGTGCCGTCGCACGAGAAGAAGCCCTACGACCCGGCGCTCGCGGCCGCCGCGGTCGCGCGGCACGCGGCGGACTTCGTCGAGACGGTCGCCGCCCGGTTGCGGTCGCTGCGGGACCGCCACGGCCGGCCGGGGCTCGTGGTGGCGGCGTACGACACCGAGCTGTTCGGCCACTGGTGGCACGAAGGCCCGGCCTGGCTGGACGCCGTCCTGCGGGCGCTGCCCGAGGCCGGGGTGCGGGTCACCACGCTGCGCGGCGCGATCGAGGCGGGGCACGTCGGCGAACCCGTCGAGCTGCCCGCGTCGTCGTGGGGTTCCGGCAAGGACTGGCGTGTGTGGGACGGCGAGCAGGTGTCGGACCTCGTCGGCGCGGGCGCCGCGCTGCAGGAGGAGCTGATGGCGGTGCCGCCGGTGCCCCACCGCGACCCGGTGCGGGACCAGCTGGTGCGCGAGGCGTTGCTGACGCTGTCGAGCGACTGGGCGTTCATGGTCACGAAGGACTCGGCGGCGGACTACGCGCGGCGGCGCGCGAAGGTGCACGGCGACCGGTTCGCGGAGCTGGCCGCGCTGCTGCGGGCGGACCACCCGTCGCGGTTCGCGCGGGCGGCGGCGTTGCGGGCCGAGGACGGCGTGTTCGGGCGGTTGGACGCACGGGGGTTGTTGGTCTGATGCGCGTGCTGATGTTGTCGTGGGAGTACCCGCCGGTGATCGTCGGCGGGCTGGGCAGGCACGTGCACGCGCTCGCGACCGAGCTGACCGGGCTCGGCCACGAGGTCGTGGTGCTGTGCAGGCACGAGGCGGGCACGGACGCGCTGACCCACCCGACCACCGACACTGTGGTCGAGGGCGTGCGGGTGGTGCGGGTCGCGGAGGACCCGACGCACCTCACGTTCGAGAAGGACCTGGTCGCGTGGACCCTCGCGATGGGTCACGGGATGGTGCGGGCCGGGCTGTCCCAGCTGGGTGGCTGGCGGCCGGACGTCGTGCACGCCCACGACTGGCTGGTGACGCACCCGGCGATCGCGCTGGCGGACTTCTTCGCCGTGCCGCTGGTGGCGACCATCCACGCGACCGAGGCGGGCAGGCACAGCGGGTGGCTGTCGCAGTCGCTGAACCAGCAGATTCACTCGGTCGAGTGGTGGCTGGCGAACCGTGCCGACGCGTTGATCACGTGCTCGACGGCGATGCGGGCCGAGGTGTCGCACCTGTTCGAGGTCACCGGCATGGCCGTGATCCACAACGGCATCTACCCGCAGGGCTGGCGGCCGTCGGCGGCGTCCGTGCAGGCGGCGCGGGAGCGGTACTCGCCGGCCGGGGCGCCGGTGGTCGTGTACTTCGGGCGCCTGGAGTGGGAGAAGGGTGTCCACGACCTGCTGGCCGCGCTGCCGCGGGTGCGCAGGGCCTTCCCGGGCACGCGGCTGGTGGTGGCCGGCCAGGGCAGGCAGGCGTCGGCGTTGGTGGAGCAGTCGCGCAAGCTGCGGGTGCGGCGGTCGGTGGACTTCGTGGGGCACCTGCCGGACCGGGCGCTGAAGGCGTTGCTGGCGACCGCGGACGCGGTCGTGCTGCCGTCGCGCTACGAGCCGTTCGGGATCGTCGCGCTGGAGGCCGCCGCGGCGGGGGCACCGCTGGTGGCGTCCACGGCAGGCGGTCTGGCGGAGCTGGTGGTGGACGGCGAGACCGGGCTGTCGGTGACCCCCGGCGACGTCGACGGGATCGCGACGGCCGTGCGTGCCGTGCTGACCGACCGGGCCGCGGCCGCCCGCAGGGCCCGCGCCGCGAAGGCCCGTCTCGCGAAGGAGTTCGACTGGCAGGGCATCGCGGAGCAGACGGTGGCCGTGTACGAGTCGGCCACCGTCCGCGAGCACGAACCGCTTGGCCGCCCCAAGATCGCGAGCGGCAACGCGTTCACGACCTGAGGCGTCAGCCCGCGCTGAACGTGAACACGCACGGGGCGTGGCTGCCCTTGAGCTCCACGGTGATCTTGCCGCGGCGCAGGGGTTTTCCGTCCAACGTCCCGGTCAGCATCGCCGTGTGGAAGACGTTGGTGGTGTCGGTGCCGTCGATCGCCAGCCGCGGGTTCTTGCCGACCACGTAGTCGACGATGCCCTTGGCCGCGTCCGGGCAGTACATGCCGTTCGCCTTGTCGGCGTCCTTGGCGTTGAGCGCGGCGACGAACTCCTCCGCGAACGCCTCGGCCGCGCCGGTGTCCGCGCCGGACCCGCTGCCGGGGCCGGACGCCGGGCCGTCGTCGGAGTCACCGGAGTCACCGGAACCGCCCGAGCCCGGTGCGAAGTCCTGCCAGCACCACCCGTCACCGGACTTCGTCACCGTGGCGGCGAACGGCGCGCTCTGGCCCTCGTAGGTGATGCTGACCCCGACGACGTAGGTCTCGGCGTCGACCTCGCTGATGCCGCGCAGCTCCGCGCCGTCGATGGTCACGATCTCCGCGATGGCCTGCGCGACGCCGGACCGGGCGTCGGGGCAGGGGAACTCCCGCAACGCGGTCTTGTCCTTGGCGTTCGCCGCCGCGACGAGGTCGTCCGCGAACGCGCGGACGTCCGCGTCACCGCCGTCCGCCGCGGGCGTCTCGGCGGCCGACCCTGGTGAGTCGGCTCCACCCGCACCGGCGCTGTTCCCACCGCTCGTGCCGTCGCCGTCGGACAGGAAGAACCCGGGCGCGACGAAGCCCGTGATGACGAGCCCGGCCAGCACCGCGGCCACGAAGATCATGCTCGCGATCAGCGGCGCCCGGTCCTTCTTCGGCGGACCGTACGGTCCCTGCTGCCCCGGATAGCCGCCGTACTGCCCCTGTTGCGATGGATACGCCATGGGCCGTGATTCTCGGTCCCGTCCTTTCACCGCGCTTTCGTGCTGGTGAAAGGGCTCAGCCCGCGTTGAACGTGAAGACGCAGGGCGCGTTCGAGTCCGTGAGCTTCACGGTGACCTTGCCGAGGTTCAGCGGCTCGCCACCCAGCGTGCCCTTCAGTTCCACGTCCAGGAAGTACTTGGTGTTCTCGACGGAGTCGATCGCCAGCTCGGGGTCCTTCTTGATCACGAAGTCGACGAGGCTGTTGCTCGGTGCGTCGGCGCACACCATCTCGTTCGCCCCGACGCTGTCGAGGTCGTTGACCGCGGTGATGAACTCCTCGACGAACGCTTCACCGTCCTCGGCGCTGACACCCCCGTCCGTGCCGGGGCCGTCAGCGGGACCGTCAGCGGGACCGCCAGCGGGGTCCTCGTCGCTCCCGGGGACACCCGGCATGTCGGGGTCCTTGGGGCCGTCCTCGATCCCGCCGCCCCCGGAGTCACCGCTCGCGGAACTGTTCCCGCCGCCGTCGTCGTCGCCGAGGAAGAACCCGGGCGTCACGAAGCCCGTGATGCCAAGCCCCGCCAGCACCGCCACCACGAAGATCATGCTCGCGATCAGCGGCGCCCGGTCCTTCTTCGGCGGGGCGCCGTGCCCCGGGTAGCCGCCGTACTGTCCCTGCTGTGGTGGATACGCCATGGGCCCGGGATTCTCACGGCGCCGCTTTCACCACGCTTTCGCGACGACCAAAGCGGCCTGGCTCAGTTGTGCGTCTCCAGGGTCTTCTTCAGGGCGGCGGCGGCCTTGCGGGACATGTCGGCCACGGCGGCACGGCGCTGCGCCTCCGCCTCGTAGGTGGCGCGGCGGTCGCGGACCACCTTGGCGGGGATGCCCGCCGCCACCGCGTAGTCCGGGATGTCGCCCTTCACGACCGCGTGGGCGCCCACGACCACACCCCGCCCGATGCGGCTGCCCTTGGTGATCGTGACCTTGGTGCACATCCACGTGTCCGGCCCGATCCGCACCGGGGCCTTCACGATGCCCTGGTCCTTGATCGGCATGTCGATGTCGGACGTCACGTGGTCGAAGTCGCAGATGTACACCCAGTCGGCGACCAGCGCGGCCTCGCCGAGCTCGATGTCCAGGTAGCAGTTGACCACGTTCTGCCTGCCGAACACGGCCTTGTCACCGATGCGCAGCGACCCCTCGTGGCAGCGGATCGCGTTGCCGTCGCCGATGTGGACCCAGCGGCCGATCTCCATCCGGCCGTAGCCGGGCCGGCAGTGGACGTCGAGGTCCTTGCCGAGGAACACCATGCCCCGCAGCACGATGTGCGGGTTGGCGACGCGGAACTTCAGCAGCCGCCAGTAGCGCACCAGGTACCACGGCGTCCACGCCTTGTTGCGGATCACCCAGCGCAGCGAGTCGACGGTCAGGAACCGCGCCTGGTTCGGGTCCCTGCGTGCCCGCCGCCAGCCACGAACGCGCTCGGCGACCGGCGAACCCCACATGGATGTCATGGCAGGTGACCGTATCCGACGGCTCGTGTGCGGTGGCAGCAGGCGGCTACCGTCTGGTGCATGTCACCGCTCATCATCGACACCGATCCCGGGGTCGACGACGCGTTCGCGCTGGCGCTGGCGTGCGCGGCCCCCGGCGTGGACCTGATCGGGGTGACCACGGTGTTCGGCAACGTCGGCCTCGCGACGACGACCCGCAACGCGCTGCGGGTGCTCGCGCTGTGCGGACGTGACGACGTGCCGGTGGCGGCGGGCGCCGAACGGCCGCTCGTGCACCCCCACCAGCACCGCGCACGGCACGTCCACGGCACCGACGGCCTGTCCGGCCGGTCCGGCACACTGCCGGAACGGGCGACGGGCGTGGCGGGGGTCGACGCGGTGTCGCTGCTGGTGTCGCTGCTCGAGTCGGCGCCGTCGCCGGTGACGGTCGTGGCGATCGGCCCGCTGACGAACATCGCGCTGCTGCTGGCGGCGCACCCGGCCGTCCACGGCAAGATCGCCCGGCTCGTGGTGATGGGTGGCGCGCTGGCGGGCGGCAACGTGACGGCCGCGGCCGAGTTCAACATCTGGAGCGACCCGGAGGCGGCGCGGCGGGTGCTCGTGGAGGAGTCGGTGCCGGTCACGCTGGTGCCGATGGACCTGACGACGCGGTGCGCGGTCGACGGGCCGTGGTTGGACTCGCTGGCCGCCGCCGGCCCGCGCGGGGCGGCGCTCGTGTCGCTGACGGCCGCCTACCGCGAGCACTACGCACGATCGCTGGGCCGGGACGGCATGGTGATCCACGACGCGGTCGCGGTGGCGGAGGCCGTCAAGCCGGGCCTGCTGCACACGACCGCGATGCCGGTCGACGTCGACTGCGGGTTCGGGCCCGGCCGGGGTGGCGTGATCGCGGACAGGCGGCCGGCACGGCAGCCGGACGACCGGCGCGAGGTCGACGTGGCGCTGTCCGCGGACCTCGACCAGGTGCGCGCGTTCCTGCTGTCCCACCTGGCGGACTGACCGGCCACAAATGGCCGGGAGGTGGCCTGGCCCGCGGTGACGGCCTGCCCTGTGATGACCCCTGACGTTCGTCGACGGAAGGGGATCAGGTGGATTCGGCTCCCGCGCTGGCGCGGCGAGAACGCAGGCTGCGGCAGGTGCGGTTGGCGGAGGTGGTGGCGGCAGCGGGCGCGATCACCGCGCTGATCGCGGGCACCGCCTTGTTCGACGAGTTCGGGCCCGGCGCGCTGGTCGCGGTCGTCGGCGGGCTCGCGGTGCTGGTGGCGGCGTCGCTGGTGGCACAACGGTTGCGGCGTGCGGTCCGCTACCGGATCGACCGGCCGAACTCCACCGTGTGGCTGACGGTCAAGGTCGCCTGCCTGCTCGGCGGGCTCGCCGGCGCCGTTGCGGTCGCGTCGGCGGTCGACGCGCCGTCGCTGCCGCGCACGGTGATCGTCGTCGTGGTGGTCGGTGCGCTGGCGGGGGTGGTGAACGCCCACGCCGCGCGCTGGACGCTGTTCCAGGTCGACGCCACCGGGCTGCGGCTGGGCCGGGCGACGGTGCCGTGGTCCGCGGCGGCGCGGCTCGACCTCGCGGGCGCGGCGCCGGGGACGGTGGAGATCGGGGTGCAGCTCGCACCCGGCCAGGTGGTGGGCGGCACGCCGGCGCCGGGGACGGTGCTGGCGGACCTGCCGGTGTGCACGACGGTCCCGGCGACGACGGTGCACGTCGACCACGTCCGGTGGGCCGTGCGGGAGTTCGGCAACCCGGCGATCCCCGTCGTGGTGCGGCACGAGACGGCGGAGACGACCGCGCCGATCCAGCCGGTCGAAACCCCGGCCGCACCGCCCGCCCGACCGGTCCCGCCACCGGCGAGGTCACGCCGCGGGTGGCTGGTCGCAGGCGCGCTGGGCCTGGTCGCGGTGCTCGCCGCGGGCGTGGTCACGGCGGTCGTCCTGCTGGGCGACGCCGAACCCGGCACACCTTCGGCGGAGGAACGGCGGAACACCTACACCGCCGCCGGGACCGGGAACCTGTGCCACCTCGTCGACGTGGACGTCCTGGCGTCGTGGTCGACCGAGAAGGACGTCCTCGACGAGTCCGGCACGCACACCGAGCCCGGCTACGAGACCCTGAGCTGCGGTGCACAGACCGGCGGTGAGCGGCCCCAGGGCCGGTTCGCGCACTTCACGTTGTCGGCCGTGGTCGCCGACGACGCGGCCACCGCGCGCACGTTCCTGGTCGACGCGCAGGACGAGGACCGCTGGGACGTCGCGGGCAACGAGGAGGAGAAGGGCACGGTCGACGGGCTCGGCGACACCGCCGAGTACGAGCAGGCCGTCTCGGTGTTCGACGGCAACGTGGTCAACGAGTACGTGCTCGTCGTCCGCGACGACAACCTGGTCCTCGTCACCCGGTTCCGGGCCGAGTCGGACGGCTCGGACGGCGACGCGCCCGGCATCGGCACACTGGCGGACACGGCCATCGAGGTGACCAGGGGCGTGATGACCGGGCTGCGTGCCCCGGCCGAGAAGACGCCCGCCGGGGAGGACGCGGCGAAGGCAGCCGCCACCGCGCCCGGCACCGAGAAGCTGATGGCGCGCGTCCGCGCCGCCGACCCCTGCGAGCCGCACCTCCACGCCGCCGCGCTCCTGCGCCGGTACGGGCAGGTCGTCCCCGCACCGAAGGACGGCATGCGGCTCACCGAGTGCGGGCTCGTGATCTCGGACGGCCGCGCACCGGTCGCCGAGCTCAGGCTCGGGCTCGACGCGTTCCTGTCCGAAAGGGACCGTGCCGGTATGACCCGGGAAGTGGCGGGCGACCAGGAGGTCTACCACGAACGGCCGGACGGGGAAGCGACGTCCTGCTCGTCGTTCGTGCCGTACGACGACTCCGGGTTCGGCGCGAAGGTGTCGGTCGAACGGGTGGGCGCGGACACCGGACCGGCGCCGTGCGAGGTGGCGGAACGGTACACCGGACACCTCGCGGAGCTGATCGCCTCGCTGCCCGCCCGGGCCGAGCCCGCGGGTGAGCCGTCCCTGGAGGGTGACGACCCGTGCGCCGCCGACGCGGTGGCGCACGACATGCCGGGCTGGGAGGCCGGACCGGTGGCGCGGTACCGAGCGACGCACTGCCGGTTCACGCTCAGCCGGGACGGCGAGCACTACGAGTTCGACATCGCGTTCGAGCAGGGCGGCGCGCCGTCCGGCGACGAACGGGTGCGGGTGGGCATGCTCGCGGGCAAGCGAACCAGGTCCGACGAGAACCTGTGCGGCCTCTCGGTGAGCTACCTACCGTCGTCGTTCGAGGAGGACAACGGGCAGAACATCGACATCTACGTCAAGCGCACGGCCGACGATCCCGGGGCGGAGCGCACCCACGACGTGTGCGACCTGACGGAGACCGCGGCGACGGCGGTGGTCGACGGGCTGTGACTCAGCCCGGTTCGCACACGTACGCGGTCGGGGTCCGGCCCACCCTCGTGAGCACGACGGTGGCCGGCTCCCGGCCGGACAGCTTCAGCCTGGGACGCAACGTGTTCGGGTCGACGTCCAGGCCGCGGACCAGGATCTCCACGCGGCCGACGCCGCGGCGGCGCAGCGTCTGGCGCAACGACTTCTCGGAGTAGTGGCCGTGTTCCAGCACCCGGAACGCCCGCACGCCTTCGGGTTTCGCATCCCCCGTCAGGTACGCGATGCGTTCGTCCAGCTGGCCGAAGCCCAGCCGGGCCGCGTACTGGCGGACGAGGCCCGCGCGCACGACCGCTCCGTCCGGGTCGACGAGCCACTCCCCCACCTCGCGGACCGGGCAGTCGTCCGGCTCGTCGGACGTGACCGTCCACGTCGGACTGCCGCTGCGCAGGACCGTGGCGCGGCGTGCGGGACCGGCGAACGCACCCGTCCACAGGCAGGCCTCCCGCACCTGCCCGTCGAGCGACACCAGCTCGACCTCGCCGTCCCACGGCAACTCGGCGAAGTCCATGCCGGGCGCGCACTTCACGGCGAGGTCCCGGCCGCGGTAGGCGGTGGCGAGTTCGTCGAGCGGCGGCACGAAGTCCGACGCGTGCCAGCGGCGACGCCCGGCAGAGTCGCGGCGGGCCGGGTCGACGAACACCACCGCGTCCCGCGTGACCGGCCGGAGCGCGTCGGCGCGGACCAGCGGTGCGGACACGTTGTGGGCCGCCATCGCCAGGCGCACCTCGTCCAGGTCCGAACCGACGCAGTGGTCGCCGACCTCGGCGATCGCCGCGAGGTCCACGCCGACCGAGCAGGTCACGTCGTGCACGGACAGACCGGCGAACCGGGCCGCCCGGTGCCGGGCGACCGGCATGGGAGTCGCCTGCTGCAACGCGGTGTCGGTGAACAGCCAGTCGTCCGGCGAGTCCACCTTGGCCGCGGCCTTGCGGCGCAGCAGCACGGTCTCCAGCACCGGGCCCGCGTGCTCGCCGACGAGGCGACGAGCGGTCGCCACGTCCGCGAGATAGCTGGCCGACGTCAACGGCAGGTCCGCGACCGCGGCGACAGCAGAAACCCCGGCCGGCGAACGCAGGAAACGCACGTCGGCCGGGGTGAACTCGTACGTCAGGGCTTCGTCCCCGTGATCAGCACGTTGTAGAACAGGTCGCGCGGCGCGACCTTGCGCAGCACGTTCTCGTCCAGCCAGGTCAGCCGCAGCCACGCCTTGTACGCGAACAGCCGCCAGCCCAGCGTCAGCTTCTCCTGCGGCACCGCGGCCTCGAACGTGCGCACCGGCCAGCCGAACAACGCGGCCGCCAGCTCCTCGGTGTGCGCGTGCACGTTCGCCGCCCCGGCCTCGCGTGCGACCTTCTCCAGCTCGGTGGGGTCGAACGTGTGCAGGTCGACGATCGCCTCCAGCGCCGCGGCGCGGGACGACTCGTCCAGTTCGGACTGCGGGCGCCGCCAGGCCGACAGCGGGCCGAGCTTCGTCACGTTCGTCGTGAGCCACCAGGTGAGCTGGCCGAGCTTGCGCGCGTACGTGTCGCCGATCTTGGTGGGCTCGCCGGCGAACACGAACCGGCCGCCGGGCTTGAGCACCCGCAGCACCTCGCGGAACGCGGCGGGCACGTCCGGGATGTGGTGCAGCACCGCGTGCCCGATGACGAGGTCGAAGCTGTCGTCCTCGTACGGGATGGTCTCCGCGTCGGCGACGCGGCCGTCGACGTCGAGGCCGAGGTTGCGCGCGTTGCGCAGCGCCACCTGCACCATGCCGGGCGACAGGTCGGTGACCGAGCCCTTCTTGATCACGCCGCCCTGCATGAGGTTCAGCAGGAAGAACCCGGTGCCGCTGCCGAGCTCCATCGCGTGCTCGTACGGCCAGTCCTCGTCACCGGCGACCGCGCGGAAGCGGCCGGTGGCGTAGTCGATGCAGCGCTCGTCGTACGAGATCGACCACTTCTCGTCGTAGGTGTCGGCTTCCCAGTCGTGGTACAGGATGTTCGCGAGCTTCGGGTCCTTGCGGGCCGCCTCGACCTCTTCCGCGGTCGCGTGCGGGTTCGGTGCCGGGTCGTTACTTGCCACTGAACGTCGCCTTTCCCGGACCGTTCTCGATGAACGACCGCATGCCCGTCTTCTGGTCCTCCGTCGCGAACAGCGCGGCGAACACGTTGCTCTCCAGCCGCAGGCCGCTGTTCAGGTCACCGTCGAGGCCGCCGTCGATCGCGGTCTTCGCGGCGGCGAGTGCCTGCGCGGCGGCGCCGCTGAACGCCGACGCCCACTTCTTCGCGGCCTCGTACACGTCGTCGGGCGCCACGACCTCGTCGACGAGGCCGATGTGCAGCGCCTCCTGCGCGTCGACGAACCGTCCCGTGTAGATGATGTCCTTGGCCCTGCTCGGGCCGACGAGCCGCGGCAGCCGCTGCGTGCCACCGGCACCCGGGATGATGCCGAGCAGGATCTCCGGCTGGCCGACCTTCGCGTTGTCGCCCGCGATGCGGCGGTCACAGCACAGCGCCAGCTCCAGGCCGCCGCCGAGCGCGTAGCCGGTGATCGCGGCGACCGTCGGCTTCGGGATCGCGGCGACCGCGGAGAACGACGACGACAGCTGACCGGCGCGGGCGGACATGTCGGCGTAGGACATGTCGGCCATCTCCTTGATGTCCGCGCCCGCGGCGAACACCTTCTCGCCGCCGTAGACGATCACCGCGCGCACGTCGTCGCGGGCAGCCGCCTCCTGCGCGGCGGCGCGGATCTCCTCCTGCACCTGCCGGTTGAGCGCGTTCATCGGCGGCCGGTCCAACCGGATGGTGCCGACGCCGCTGTCGACCTCGAGCCTGACGAACTCACCCACGCGACTGCCTCCCTACCGAGAAGTAACTTCCGATCAACCTAGCCTCACGCTCGGCGCCGCGCGAAGTAGCGGTCGCCCAGCCGGTCCACCTCGAGGTCCTGACCGAACGTCTTCGACAGGTTCTCGCTGGTCAGCACGTCCTCCAGGAGACCCTGCGCGACCACGCGGCCCTCGGCGATCAGCATGAGGTGGGTGAACCCGGGCGGGATCTCCTCCACGTGGTGCGTGACGAGGATCGTCGCGGGCGCGTCCGGGTCGCGGGCCAGCTCGGAGAGCCGGGCCACGAGGTCCTCGCGGCCACCGAGGTCGAGACCGGCGGCGGGCTCGTCGAGCAGCAGCATCTCCGGGTCGGTCATCAGCGCGCGGGCGATCACGGTCCGCTTGCGCTCGCCCTCGGACAGCGTGCCGAACATGCGGTCGGTGAGGTGCCCGATGCCAAGGCCCTTGCACAGGTCGACGGCCCGGCCGGTGTCGAGCTGGTCGTAGGCCTCGCGCCAGCGCCCGAGCACCGCGTAGCCCGCGCTCACCACCACGTTGAGGACGGTCTCCTCCGGCGGGATGCGGGCGATCAGCGCCGCCGAGCAGAAGCCGATGCGCGGCCGCAGCTCGAACACGTCCACCCGGCCGAGCTTCTCGCCGAGCACGTGCACCGCGCCGGTGGTGGGGTGCAGCTCGGCCGCCGCCAGCTTGAGCAGCGTGGTCTTGCCCGCCCCGTTCTCGCCGAGGATCACCCAGCGCTCGTCGAGTTCGACGTTCCAGTTCACCTCCGCGAGGAGGTTGTTGCCGCCACGCCGCACTCCGACGTCGGCCATGTGCACGACCAGGTCCTCGAGCTCCACTCCCGTCACGGTGCCCTATTCAACATGAGGGTTTGCACACGCGTGCCCTCGGTTTGCCTCCGTGCGCAACGGCGGTGGTCGCGGCGGGTCGCCATGAGTTGACTCACCCCATGACCGGCTACACCGTGAACACCACGAGCCTCGCGATCAGGGTGGGCGAGCTGAACGCCGTCGCCGACCAGGTCGGCGAGATCATCGGCGCACTCGACCTCACCGGCGGCGACCTGGGTCCCGGCGACATCGCCGCGGCCGTCGCCGAGGTGGCGGGCACGTGGCGCGACAACCTCGGCGACATGCGGGACAAGATCGGCACGATCGCGGACAACGTGCGTGGCGCGGTCGCCAACTACGAGCTGGTCGAGCAGGGCGGCGAGGACCGCATGCGCGCCCTGGCCGAGGGCACCGCGGGTGACCAGGTCTTCGAGGCGCTGAAGAACGCGAGGCCGCGGCCATGAGCACCCGTTCCTTCCCCGCCCTCGGTTTCGACCCCACGCCCGGCGAGGCGGACGCGGTCAAGACGCTGATGCTGCGGCTCGCCGTCGCCGCCGAGACGATCGGCACCACCCTCCCGCGCCTGGAGGAGGCCTGCAAGATCACCGACGACGCCGACTGGGGCGGCAGCGCGGCCGAGGAGTTCAGCGACCACGGCGACGACCTGCCCCAGGGCCTCGGCAGGGGCGGTGCGGCGATCAACGCCGTGACCAGCGCGCTGTCGGCGTGGTTCGGCAAGCTCACGACCAACCAGGCCCGCGCGGACGTGCTGGAGGCGGCGGCGAAGAAGCTCAAGGCCAAGCTCGCGACCTTCGACCGGTGCACCCCGGAGTCGACCGCCGTCAGTACGCGGCTCGCCCGGATCGTCGACGACGCGAAGCGCCTGGAGGCCAGGCACCTGCGTGAGGCCGACGCGACCGCCGACGCCATCCGGGCGGGCAAGGACGGCGACCCGTTCAAGCCGGAGAACGACACCTGGTACGTCCAGGGCCTCGACGGTCTCGCCGTCGCGGCCGACGGCGTCTCCCTCGCCACGGCGACCGCGGCGGCCGGGCTCGCCGCCACCGGTGTCGGACTGCCCGCCGCCGCGGTGCTGGAGGCCGCGTCGACCGGCTCCGGCGCGGTCGGGTCGCTGGCCGCGCTGGGTCAGCAGCTGTCCGGGTCCCGCAACGCGCCGGGCTGGGGTGCGGTGGCGCTCGGGCTGGGCACCAGCGTGATCCCCGGTGGCGGCACGGCGGCGGCGGCGGTCCGCAGCGGCGGCCGGATCGTCGTCAAGCGCGGGTCGAAGACCGCGATCCGGGCCGCGCGCAAGGACATCGAGGCCGCGGCCCGCGGCGGCGCGCTGCCCGGCCTGATCGACAACGTCGGCAGGATGCGGCGGCACGGGCTGGAGGGCAAGGTGTCCCGCGACCTGACGACGGCGGGTCGCGAGGTCGCCAAGCGGGAGGGCATCGAACTGCCCGCGAACCTCGCCGACCGCAAGGCCGAACTGCAGCGCCTCGGCCTGGAGGCCAAGCAGCACCAGGCGTACGCGGACCTGGTCGACAAGGGCGCCACGATCGCGGAGAAGGCCGGGGTCGAGCTGACGCCGCAGCAGAAGGCCGAGCTGAAGTTCCTGCAGCAGGGTATCAACCCGACCCCGAAGCAGCTGGAGAAGGCGATCGAGGACTTCGGCAAGGAAGCGTTGAAGTGAGCGGAGCGACGGAGCGGGCCCCGTCTGGACTGAGGAGCGCGCGCAGGCGCGCCAGCGCCGAGCACGCGACGAGGGAAGACGGGGCCTTAGCGGAGGAGCGCAGCGACCCATTGAACACAGTGATCCTCGACTTCCCCGACACCGTGTGGCGGCTCCCGCTCGACCACCCTGACCTGGCCATCCAGGAGTACGCGGGCCTGGTCGGCCGGCTCCGCGGGCTGACCACCGGGCGCGCGGACCTGGAGGCGCTCGCCACCGAGGCGGTCGAGACGGCCGTGCGGGAGGGCGCGGTGCTCATGGCGATCGTCGCACCACCGGACGCGGCCCCGGCCGTGCTCACCGGGGTCGTGCTCGACCGGCCGCCGGGCTGGGACGCCGACACCGCGGCGGCGCTGCGTGACTCGTTGGAGGACGTCGGCGGCCCGGACGTGCGGGAGACGCTGGTCGTCGGCACCGCGCTCGGGCCCGCCGTGATCGCCCAACGGGTGCCCGGGGTCGAGCAGGTGCGGGCACGACGACCACTCACGCTGCAGCTCCAGGCATTCATCGCTCAGGGCGAACAGCTGCTGCTGCTCACGCTGGCCTGCCCGTCCGAGGTCGGCTGGGCCACCCACCAGCTGCTGTTCGGGCAGGTCGTGACGTCCGCGCGGCCCGAGCGGGCGACCGTCCCGGCCGACACGTCCGAGGAGTCCTTCGAGAATCACACCTATCGGCTCTGATCACCGGGGCCGGTCCCAGGCAAGATGGAGGAATGCCCGCCGACCACGTGCTCCCCGGACACCCGTTCCCGTTGGGTGCACACCCAGAGGCCGGCGGGGTCCGGTTCTCGGTCGCGTCCTCGGTCGCCGAGGGCGTCGAGCTGTGCCTGATCGGCGAGGACGGCGGCGAACGGCGCGTCGAGCTGACCGAGCACACGTTCGGCATCTGGCACGCCATCCTCCCCGGCGTCACCCCAGGTCAGCGGTATGGCTACCGCGTGCACGGCCCGTACGAGCCCGCCCGCGGCCTGCGCTGCAACCCGGCGAAGCTGCTCGTCGACCCGTACGCGCGGCGGATCACCGGCACTGTCGGCGACCTCCGCGCGACGCTCGGTTACGACGGTGACCCGATGACGGGCAGGCCGTCCACGCGGGACTCGCTCGGGCATGTGCCGCTGTCCGTGGTCACCGCGCCCGGCGGCGTGTCCACCGGCGTGAAACCGAACACGCCGTTCGAGGAGACCGTCGTCTACGAGCTGCACGTCCGCGGGTTCACCAAGCTGCACCCCGAGGTGCCGGAGCACCAGCGCGGCACCTACCTGGGCCTCGCGCACCCGGCGGTCATCGACTACCTGGTCCGCCTCGGCGTCACCGCGGTCGAGCTGCTGCCCGTGCACACGATCGCCGACGAGCCGTCGCTGCGCCGCCGCGGCGCGGGCAACTACTGGGGCTACTCCACGCTCGGCTTCCACGCACCGCACGAGGCGTACGCGAGCGAGCCGGGCAACGAGGTCGCCGAGTTCCGCACGATGGTCGCCGCACTGCACGCCGCGGGCATCGAGGTGATCCTCGACGTGGTGTTCAACCACACCTGCGAGGGTGGGGTGGACGGGCCGACGCTGTCGCTGCGCGGCTTCGACGCCCCCGCCTACTACCTGCACGACCGCCACGGCTCCACAGTGGACCTCACCGGGTGCGGCAACACGCTCAACCCCGGCTCGCGCGAGGTCGTCCGGCTGGTCACGGACTCGCTGCGGTACTTCACGAACGACCTCGGCGTCGACGGGTTCCGCTTCGACCTCGCGAGCGCGCTCGGCCGCCCGCGCGGCGGCTGGTTCGACCCCGACTCGGCGTTGATGACCGCGATCATGGTCGATCCGTCGCTGTCACGCTGCAAGCTGATCGCCGAGCCGTGGGACGCGACCGCGGACGGCTACCGGGTCGGCGGGTTCGCACCACAGTGGACGGAGTGGAACGACCGCTTCCGCGACGGTGCCCGGGACTTCTGGCGCGGCGCGGTGAACGTGCGCGACCTCGCCTACCGCCTGTCCGGGTCGGAGGACCTGTACGCGGCGAACACGCGCAGGCCGTGGGCGTCGATCAACTTCATCACCGCGCACGACGGCTTCACGCTGCGGGACCTGGTGTCCTACAACCACAAGCACAACGAGGAGAACGGCGAGGGCGGCCGCGACGGCGCCGACTTCAACCGGTCGTGGAACTGCGGGGTCGAAGGCGAGACCGCCGACCCGGTGGTCCTGGCGCTGCGGGACAGGCAGGCACGCAACCTCCTCGCCACGCTCCTGCTGTCGACCGGCACCCCCATGCTCACCGCGGGCGACGAGCGGTGGCGCACGCAGGGCGGCAACAACAACCCGTACTGCCTGGACAACGAGGTCTCGTGGGTGTCGTGGGCACCGTCGGCACGCGCCGACGACCTGCTCTCGTTCACCCGCAGGGTGATCGCGCTGCGGGCGAGCTCACCGGCGTTGCGCCAGCCGCAGTTCTTCGACGGCCGCCCCACGTACTCCGGCCAGCCGGACCTCGTGTGGTTCTCCCCCGACGGCGAGCCGATGGCGGACCACGAGTGGTTCGACGAGGACCGCCGCACCATCGGCATGTGGATCGACGGTTCGACGAGCCTGTCCCGCGACCGCGACGGCGAACTGATCGCGGACGACAACTGGCTGGTGCTGCTGCACGCGGGCGAGCAGCCGGTCGAGATGGCGCTGCCGGGCCCGGGCTTCGGTGACGTGTTCGTGCCCGTGCTGGACAGCGGCACCCCGCGTGGCGAGCCGGTCGACCAGAGCCCGCTGGAGGCGGGCAAGGTCGTCACGGTGCCACCTCGAACCCTGCTGGTGTACCGCACGCCGCGTATCACACGGTGAGATCAGTGGCCACCATGTGGCGGCCCCTGCCACGATGCGAGGCATGCCCCGGTCGTTGACGTTCTGGCGCGACCGCACGGTGGACCTGCTCCTGGTCGCCTCGTGCGGCTGTACCGCCGTGTGACCCCACGCCGCGTCCTCGACCTCTCCGGGAGCACCACCGTGTCCACGGCCCTTTCCCCTGCCCTGCCCATCTCGTCCCTCGTCCGCGCCCGCGGTCCGCTCTGGACCCCGGCCGAGCTGCGCCACCTGGTGACCACGATCGGCACCGTCCACCGCGACGGCCTGCTCGCACAGGTCCGGTTCGCGAGCCCGCAACGCTGGTGGGCGCGCCTGGAGCTGACGGAGGAGGTGGAGGTCTGGCTGCTGTCGTGGCTGCCCGGCCAGCACACCGCCCCGCACGACCACGGCGGCGCGGCAGGTGCGTTCTCCGTCGTGCTCGGCAGCGTGTCGGAGACGTACCGCTACCCCGGCGCCGACGTCCACACCCGCACCCACCGGACCGGCGACGCGGTCGGCTTCGGTGCCGGCCGCGCCCACCAGGTGTGGAACACCGACTCCGGGAAGGCGGCCACCGTGCACGCGTACTCACCGCCGCTCGTGCCGACGAGGGAGTACAACTCGTTGTGGGACATCCCGGCGGTCATCCCGCCGCTGCCGCCCCGGCGGTCGCTCGACGAACTGCGGAAGGAGCCGGTCGAACAGTGAGCGCAGCTTGCGGAGCGAACCAATGGACGCAGGGCGACCGCGAGCGGCGCCCCGGAGCCTGCGAGGGGGCGTCGTGAGCGCGATCGACGACGTGCTGGCGAAGGCCCGCGCCGACCTGGTCAGGGTGGCGGCGGCCGACGTGGCCAGGCTGCCCGACGACCACCTGCTGGTGGACATCCGCCCCCTGCACAACCGCGTGGCCGACGGCGAGATCCCCGGCGCCGTGCCGATCGAGCGGATCGTGCTCGAGTGGCGCCTCGACCCGCGCGGCGACCACCGCATCGACGGGTTCACCGAGGACACCACGGTCGTGGTGTTCTGCAACGAAGGCTGGTCGTCCAGCCTCGCCGCCCGCGACCTGCGAGCACTCGGCCTGCGGAAGGCGACGGACCTGGTCGGCGGCTTCCGCGCCTACCGCGACGCGGGCCTGCCCGTCCGGGACGGCGGCACGCAGGCGATCACCTGATCATGCCGTCCCGAGCCGGACGTGGGTGACCGGCCCCGTGAACGCCATCGGGGGCAGGCCGTCGAACAGCTTCGCGCCCGCGCCGAGCAGCACCGGGACGAGGCTGATCAACACCTCGTCGACCAGGCCCGCCGCCAGCGCCTGCCGTTGGATGTCGGCGCCCATGACCGTCACGGTCCGGTCCCCCGCCACCGCCTTCGCGCGCTCGACCGCGGCCTCGACCCCGGGCACGAACGCGAACGTGCCGCTCTTCTGCGGAAGGTCCGGCCGCGTCTCGTGCGTGACCACGAACGACGGGGCCGGATACGGCACGTCCTCCCAGTGCGCCAGGCCGACGTCGAACGTGCGCCTGCCGAGCACCACCGCACCGGTGTCCGCGGACACCGCCTTGGTGATCACCCGGTCGGCCGGGTCGACGTGCTCGCCGAACATCCACTCGTGGAGCCGCGCGCCGTCGACACCCATCGGGTGATCGTGCGAGACGTCCGGGCCCGCGATGTAACCGTCGAGGGACATGGCCGCGTAGACGAGAACCTTGCTCATTGTTGCCTCCTGGTCGTGGTGGCAGGTAGACCAGCGGGAGCGGCGGAACTCATCGCAGCTGCCCTTTCGGCTGTCCAGGAAGACAGTGGGCGCGGCGCGCGGGCCGCGTAGCGTCGGGACGGTGCGGGTTGTTCACGTTCTGTTCCGGCCCGGCGGTCTCGCCACGGCCGTGACGGTCGCCGTGGCCGTCGTGCTGTCGTGGCCGGACGTGGTGACCGGGCTGCTCGGTGCGCTGGCCGGTGGCCTCGCGGCGGTCGTGGCCAACCAGGCCGGGCTGCTGGCGAGCGTGCTCGTGCCCGGGGTGACCCTGCGCAAGCTCGTCCTCGGCACCGGGCCACGGGTGGCGGACCGGTCCACACCGGACCGGATCGTCACGGTGCGCGCGGTGCCGGTGATCCTGTCGGTGTCGGTGCGGGCCACCACGGCGGGCCGCATCCGCGTGGTCGCGCTGTGCGGGCTGGTGTGCGAGGCCGTGCCCGCGGCCGGCGGGGTCCTGCTGGCGGACGGGCCGTTCACCCGCGGCCTCGCGACGGCGGCGGTCGCGGCGCTGGCGGTGTCACTGGTCCCGGCGCGGACCGCCACGTCGACGTCCACCGGGTGGCTGCTGTTCCGGCTGCCCCGGTCGGCCGCCGGGCAGGCGGCGCCGCTGGTGGACCAGGTGCTGCGGGCGGCGCAGGCCGGTGACCTCAGGACCGCGGAACAGCTCGCGGTCCGGCTCCGCGCACACCACCCGGACCTGCCGCCCGCGCTCGCCGCACGCATCCGGGTGCTGGCCGCGCAGGGCCGGTACGCGGAGGCCGTGGTACTCGCGGTCCGCCTGACCGCCGGGCACGACCCGGGCGCGTTCGCCGTGCTGGCGGGTCTGACGTGCGCGACGGTCGAGTCCGGGCAGCTGGACGCCGAGACCGGACTGGTCACCGCGTGCCTGGCGATCGAGAACGCGACCGCGCTCGGCTACCCACGCCACCGCCTGAACGGCGCACGGGCGATGGTGGAGCTGCTGCGCGGCAACCTGAAGGAGGCCATCACGCTGGCGCGGATGGCCGCGAGCGCCACCGACGACGTCCTGTGCCGCGCCGACGACCTGGCCACGCTGGCCCGCGCCCACATGGCGGCGGGCGACAACCGCACCGCCCGCCAGGTGCTGACGGAGGCGGAGAAGCTGGCGAGGTGGTGGCCCCGAGTGGCCACCACCCGCACCCGTCTCGAGGTGGCTGGTTAACCCGCCAGGACCACCCGACCCAGTTCCACCGGGCTCGCCAGCAATTCGTGGTTCGGCAGGACCCGCGCGGTGACGCCGAGCGAACCCGCGTGCGGCAGCGACACCTCGGCCGCGTACCGGCCGTCGGTGTCCGGCGTCATCGGCACCGTGACCACGTCGAACAGCTCGTCGCTGTCGGCGACGCGGCCGATCACCGCCTGCACCTGGACGTCCGAGGACGTGAGTCCCGCCAGGTCGACCGACGCGCGGACCGCCACCCGCTCGCCGAGCACCGGGGTGTCCGAGCCGTTCAGCGACAGCTCGCACGACGTGACCCGGATGTGCGGCCACGAACCCGAGATCCGCTCCCGGTACGCCGCCAGCTCACGTGCCGCGCGGAAGCCCTCCGCGTCAGCCAGCTCGACCGCGGTCGCCGCCGGGGTGTACTGCCGCTCGACGTACTCCTCGACCATCCGCGACGCCTGCACCTGCGGCCCGAGCGACGACAACGTGTGCCGCACCATGGCGAGCCACTGGCGGGGCACGCGCTCGGACCGGTCGTAGAACAGGGGCGCCACCTGCGAGCCGAGCAGCTCGTACAGGGCCGCGGCCTCCAGGTCGTCGCGGCGCAGCGGGTCGGACACGCCGTCGGCGGTCGGGATGGCCCAGCCGTTGGAGCCGTCGTAGAACTCGTCCCACCAGCCGTCGCGGATGGACAGGTTCAGCCCGCCGTTGAGCGCCGCCTTCATGCCGGACGTGCCGCACGCCTCCAGAGGTCTGGTCGGGTTGTTCAGCCACACATCGCAGCCCCAGTACAGGTACCGGGCCATCGACATGTCGTAGTCGGGCAGGAACACGATCCGGTGCCGCACGTCGTGCTCGTCGGCGAACCGGACGACCTGCTGGATCAGCGCCTTGCCGCCGTCGTCGGCCGGGTGCGACTTGCCGGCCACGACCATCTGCACCGGGCGGTCCGGGTCGAGCAGCAGCGCACGCAGCCGGTCGTGGTCGCGCAGCATCAGCGTGAGCCGCTTGTACGTCGGCACGCGCCGGGCGAACCCGACGGTCAGCACGTCCGGGTCGAACACCGTGTCGGTCCACGCCAGCTCCAGCGGCGACGCGCCGCGCTGCAGCCACGCCTCCCGCACCCGCCGCCGCACCTCGGTGACCAGCGTCTTGCGCAGCCTGCAGCGCAGGTCCCACAGGCCGTTGTCGTCGAGGTCGGTGCCGACCGACGCCATCTCGCGGGCGGTCCACGTGGGACCGTGCACGCCGTTGGTGACCGACGTGATCGGCACCTCGTGCGTGTCGAAGCCCGGCCACAGCCCGCCGAACATCTCGCGGCTGACGTGCCCGTGCAGTTTGGACACGCCGTTGGCGCGCTGCCCGAGCCGCAGGCCCATGTGCGCCATGTTGAACATGCCGGGGTTGTCCTCGGCGCCGAGCGCGAGCACGCGCCGGATGTCGACGTCCGGCAGCAGCGCGCCGTCGCCGAAGTAGTGCTGCACGAGGTCCACGGGGAACCGGTCGATGCCGGCGGGGACCGGGGTGTGCGTGGTGAAGACGGTGCCCGCGCGCACCGCGGACAACGCCTCGTCGAACGTCAGCTGGTGCGCGGACATCAGCTCGCGCAGCCGCTCCAGGCCGAGGAAACCCGCGTGCCCCTCGTTCATGTGGAACACCTCGGGCTGCGGGTGCCCGGTCAGCTCGCAGTACGTGCGCACGGCACGCACGCCGCCGATGCCCGCCAGGATCTCCTGCCGGATGCGGTGGTTCTGGTCACCGCCGTACAGCCGGTCGGTGACGCTGCGCAGGTCGTCGTCGTTGCCGTCCACGTCGGAGTCGAGCAGCAGCAGCGGCACGCGGCCGACCTGCGCCTTCCAGATCCGGGCCCGCAGGACGCGGCCGCCGGGCATCGCGACGTGCACGAGGATCGGCGCGCCGGACGGCTCGGTGAGCGGCGACAGCGGCAGCCCGTTCGGATCGAGTACCGGATAGTGCTCGATCTGCCACCCGTCGAGTGACAACGACTGCCGGAAGTAGCCAGACCGGTACAGCAGACCGACACCGATCAGGGGAACACCAAGGTCGGACGCCGCTTTCAGGTGATCACCCGCGAGCACACCGAGACCACCGGAGTAGTTCGGCAGCGCCTCCGTGACGCCGAACTCCATCGAGAAGTACGCGATGGACTCCGCCATCCTGCCCTGCCCGGACAGCTCCCTGCGGCGCTGCTGGTACCACCTCGGCTCGGACAGGTAGCGGCGCAGGTCGTCGGACGTCTCCGCGAGCCGCCCGCGGAACGACTCGTCGCCCGCCAGCTGCTCCAGCCTGCTCGCGGGCACCTCGGCGAGCAGGCGCAGCGGGTCACCGAGGCGGTCCCAAATCCCCTGGTCGATGGTGGCGAACAGGTCCTGCGTGTGCGGGTGCCACGTCCACCGGAGGTTGGTCGCGAGCGTCTCCAGCTCGGCGAGCGACTCGGGCAGACCGGCGCGCACGGTAAAGCGGCGTACAGCTTTCACGCCGACCGACCCTAGCGGTCACCCCCGACAGAAAATCAGGTGTGGGGCGGGGGTGTGGCCGAGAGTGTCAACGGGCACACTTCTCGATATCAACCGAAGGACCTCTGCGGGAGGGGCTTGCCCGGTGAGTGGCCGCCTTGGCATCGACGACGTTTCCCCGGTTATCAGCTGTGGCCGCTATCCGTCGAAGGCGGTGGTGGGCGAGCACATCCCCGTGCACGCCACCGTGTGGCGGGAGGGCCATGACGCCGTGGCCGCCACCGTGGTGTGGCGCGGCCCACACGACAAGGGTGAGCGGCTCACCAGGATGGCGGTCGACGACCCCAACGACGACACCTGGATCGCGCACATCCGTCCCGACGCGACCGGCATGTGGACCTACCGCGTCGACGCGTGGAGCGACCCGTGGGCGACGTGGCGGCACACCGTCGAGGTGAAGGTCGGCGCCGCGCAGACCGCCGAGGAGCTGGCCAACGACCTGGAGACGGGCGCGCTGCTGCTCGACCGCGCTGCCCGCCGCTTCCCGCACAACGGCGAGCGCGCCATGCTCGTGTCGGCCGCCGCCGCGCTGCGCGACACCGACCGGCCGCTGCCCGGCCGGATCGCGGAGGCGCTCGACGAGCCGATCCAGCGGTACATGCAGGACAACCCGCTGCGCGACCTCGTGACCCGCGGCCGCAAGTACCAGGTGTGGGTCGACCGGCCCAAGGCGCTGTACGGGTCGTGGTACGAGCTGTTCCCCCGGTCCACCGGCGGGCTCGACGAGTTCGGCAAGCCGGTGCACGGCACGTTCGACACCGCGATCAAGCAGCTCGACCGGGTCGCCCGCATGGGCTTCGACGTCGTCTACCTGCCGCCGATCCACCCGATCGGCGCGGTGAACCGGAAGGGACCCAACAACAGCGTCATCTCGGTGCCGGAGGACGTCGGCTCGACGTGGGCCATCGGCTCGGCGGAGGGCGGCCACGACGCGATCCACCCGGAGCTGGGCACGATCGACGACTTCGACCGGTTCGTCGCCCGGTGCAACGAGCTGGGCATGGAGGTCGCGCTCGACCTGGCACTGCAGTGCGCGCCGGACCACCCGTGGGTCACCGCGCACCCGGAGTGGTTCACCACCCGGCCGGACGGGTCGATCGCGTACGCGGAGAACCCGCCGAAGAAGTACCAGGACATCTACCCGCTGAACTTCGACAACGACCCGGAGGGCATCTACGCGGAGGTGCTCCGCGTGGTCATGCACTGGGTCAGCCACGGCGTGCGGATCTTCCGGGTGGACAACCCGCACACCAAGCCGCCGAACTTCTGGCACTGGCTGATCCACCAGGTGAAGGCGCTCGAACCGGACGTGCTGTTCCTGTCCGAGGCGTTCACGCGCCGCGCCCGGCTCTACGGGCTCGCGCGGCTGGGGTTCACGCAGTCCTACACCTACTTCACGTGGCGGACGCATCAGTCCGAGCTGATCGAGTTCGGCCGGGAGATCGTGGCGCGGGCGGACGAGGCACGGCCGAACCTGTTCGTGAACACGCCGGACATCCTGCACGCGTCGCTGCAGTACGGCGGGCCCGCGATGTTCGCGATCCGCGCGGTGCTGGCGGCGACGTACTCGCCGAGCTGGGGCGTGTACTCGGGCTACGAGCTGTTCGAGCACGAGGCCGTGCGCGAGGGCTCCGAGGAGTACCTGAACTCGGAGAAGTACGAGCTGCGACCGCGTGACTTCGAGCGCGCCCTCGCCGAGGGCCGCTCACTGGAACCGTGGCTGACCAGGCTGAACGCGATCCGAGCCGCCCACCCGGCTCTGCAGCAGCTGCGCACGCTGCACTTCCACGACACGCAGAACGACGCCCTGCTCGCGTACTCCAAGCGCGACCCGGGCACCGGCGACACGGTGATCGTGGTCGTGAACCTGGACCCCGAACACCCCCAGGAGGGCATGGTCTACCTCGACCTGCCCGCCATCGGCCGTGACTGGAGCGACACCCTGGTCGTCCACGACGAGGTCACGGGCGCGACGTACGAATGGCACCAGGCGAACTACGTCCGCCTGGACCCGGTACAAGCCGTCTCCCACATCCTCTCCGTAACCCACTAACCCCGCGAGTCGCGCCCCCAGACACCGCGAGTCGGGCGCAGCTACACAACCCGTTGTGGGGGGGGTGGGGGCCCGCGATATGAGACTGACCACGACAACAGGGGGGGA
>NZ_JBITMQ010000013.1:0-145557 GCF_044466355.1 Actinophytocola sp. NPDC049390 | reverse complement strand
ACAACAGACAGGTCCTCCCGCGCCCCCGCGCACATCCTGGCGTCGTTTGCGAGCATCCGGCGCCCCCGCGGACATCCACGAAACCCACAACTCGGTATGCCAGGGAACGCGACTCGCGCTGTTCGGGGGCGCGACTCGCGTGAAAACCGGTAATTGTCACCTGGGATTCCTTGTGTGACAAGGACTTTCTCTGTGGTCGCGCAGGACGTACGGTCCGATGCATGGCGTGACGTGCATGGGTCACGCCCCCTGCTGAGAGGTACGTGTATGTCCCCGAGAAGAACCACCGTGGCGCTCGCCGCGTTCGCCATGTCCGCGGCCGCGTTCGCGGTGCTGCCCGCGGCGTCCGTGGTCGCCGCGCCCAGCACCCACTCCGACATCGCCGGCGTCGAGTGCGCGACCGATGAGGGCTCGGCCGCGCGTGTCCGTCCCGGTGAGCACGACCACGGGCTCCACGAGCGCAACGAGGTCTCCGCGAAGGAGGCCGCCGCGGCCGAGAAGGAGGCCAGGGCACGGCTCGCGGCCCGCGGTGGCGACGTCCAGCTCCAGGCCGTCACCACGATCCCGGTCGTGTTCCACGTCGTGTACGGCTCGGACGGCACGGGCAACGTGTCCGACACCCAGATCAACGCCCAGATCGCCGAGATGAACCAGGACTTCGCGGGCGGCGAGTCGTCGCAGGCCGCGAACACCGAGTTCCAGTTCACCCTCCAGACGGTCCGCCGCTGGCAGAACGACGCCTGGTTCAACGACCCCGACAGCGCCTCCGGTGAGGCCGCGATGAAGACCGCCACGCACGAGGGTGACGCGGGCGTGCTGAACATCTGGTCCACCAACACCGGCTACCTCGGCTACGCGACCTTCCCGTCGTGGTACGCCGCCGACCCGGAGCTGGACGGCGTCGTGATCCAGTGGGGCTCGCTGCCGGGCGGCCCGATCGCCAACTACAACCAGGGCAAGACCGCCACGCACGAGACCGGCCACTGGCTCGGGCTGTACCACACGTTCCAGGGTGGTTGCAGCAGGAACAACGACTACGTTGCCGACACCCCGGCGCAGCGCACGTCGACCACCGGCTGCCCCGCGGGCAAGGACACCTGCGCGTCGGCGGGTGTCGACCCGATCCACAACTACATGGACTACAGCTACGACAGTTGCTACAACCAGTTCACCCCGGGCCAGAAGTCCCGCATGCAGACGCAGTACGCGGCCTACCGCGCATAACCAACACCGGCACGGGCGCCGTTTCCCACACGGGAACGGCGCCCGCGTCGTGCACGATGCGGTCGCAGCGGTGACCATGGAGAGTGGGGTTGCGAGGAACCTGGCACCATGATCCGCAACCCCTACAAAGGCTGTTGGGGTAAGTGCTGACCAAGTAAAGGTGCGGGAATGACCGATACGCCGGAGGTCGCGCCGGACACCATGCGTCCGGACGCCGGCCTGGGGCTCGAAGGAGTGCCACACACGGGAGAGGCCGTCACCGCCGACGGTCACCTCGTCGAGCCGAACGCGGACGACTTCCGGCACGCGAGATCCGCACCGAAGCAACCGGACTGGTACAAGACCGCGGTCTTCTACGAGGTGCTGGTCCGCGCCTTCAACGACTTCACCAACGACGGCACCGGCGACCTGCGCGGTCTCGCCGACAAGCTGGACTACCTGCAGTGGCTGGGCGTCGACTGCCTCTGGCTGCCGCCGTTCTACGCGTCCCCGCTGCGCGACGGCGGCTACGACATCTCCGACTTCCGCGCGGTGCTGCCGGAGTTCGGCACCGTCGAGGACTTCGTGTACCTGCTCGACCAGGCCCACCGCCGCGGCCTGCGGGTGATCACCGACCTGGTGCTGAACCACACGTCCGACGCGCACCCGTGGTTCCAGGAGTCGCGGCAGCACCCGGACGGCCCGTACGGCGACTACTACGTCTGGTCCGACTCCGACGAGGCGTACCCGGACGCGCGGATCATCTTCGTCGACACGGAGTCGTCCAACTGGACCTACGACCCGGTGCGCGGCCAGTTCTACTGGCACCGGTTCTTCTCCCACCAGCCCGACCTCAACTACGAGAACCCCGAGGTCGGGGACGCGATGATCGACGTCCTGCGGTTCTGGCTGGACCTGGGCATCGACGGCTTCCGCCTCGACGCGGTCCCCTACCTCTTCGAGGAGGAGGGCACCAACTGCGAGAACCTGCCGCGCACGCACGAGTTCCTGAAGCGCTGCCGCAAGGTCGTCGACGACGAGTACCCGGGCCGGGTGCTGCTCGCGGAGGCCAACCAGTGGCCCGCGGACGTCGTCGCGTACTTCGGTGACCCGGCCACGGGCGGCGACGAGTGCCACATGGCGTTCCACTTCCCGCTGATGCCGCGGATCTTCATGGCCGTGCGGCGGGAGTCGCGCTTCCCGATCTCGGAGATCCTGGCGCAGACGCCGCCGATCCCGTCCGGCGCGCAGTGGGGCATCTTCCTGCGCAACCACGACGAGCTGACGCTCGAGATGGTCACGGACGAAGAACGCGACTACATGTACTCCGAGTACGCCAAGGACCCCCGGATGAAGGCCAACATCGGCATCCGGCGGCGCCTGGCGCCCCTGCTCGACAACGACGACAACCAGATGGAGCTGTTCACGGCCATGCTGCTGTCGCTGCCGGGCTCCCCGGTGCTGTACTACGGCGACGAGATCGGCATGGGCGACAACATCTGGCTCGGCGACCGCGACGCGGTCCGCACGCCGATGCAGTGGTCGCCGGACCGCAACGCGGGCTTCTCGCGCTGCGACCCCGGGCGGCTGTACCTGCCGGTGATCGCCGACCCGGTGTACGGCTACCAGGCGGTGAACGTCGAGGCACAGCTGAACAACACGTCGTCGCTGCTGCACTGGACGCGGCGGATGCTGCAGGTGCGGCGCGAGCACCCGGCGTTCGGCCTCGGCGAGTTCGTGGAGCTGGGTTCGTCGAACCCGAGCGTGCTGGCCTACCTGCGGCACCTGCCCGCGGACGGCGAGCACCCGGAGGACCTGGTCATCTGCGTCAACAACCTGTCCCGCTTCCCGCAGCCGGTCGAGCTGAACCTGTCCGAGCACGCGGGCCGGGTGCCGGTGGAGCTGACGGGCGGCGTGCGGTTCCCGGCGGTCGGCGAGCTGCCGTACCTGCTGACGCTGCCCGGGCACGGGTTCTACTGGTTCCAGCTCACCTCCGAATCCGACGAAGGCGAGACCCCGTGACGGTGATCCGACCTGCCGAACTGGCCGAGGACCTCGGCGCGGAGTTGTTACGGTGGCTCGTCGGGCAGCGTTTCTTCCGCACGAAGGGCCGCGCGGTCTCCTCGGCACGCACGCTGCGCTCGTCGGTGCTGATCGACGGCGACCCGGCACTGGTGCACGCCATGGTGTCGGTGGACGACGGCGACCCGTACCAGCTGCTGTTCGGGGTGCGCGAGGGTGAGCACGACACGCTCGCGCACGCGGTGATCGGCAGGCTGGACGGCCGGACCGTGTACGACGCGCCCCAGGACCCGGACCTGATGGGCAGGCTGCTGGACCTGCTCCTGGAGCGGGGAACCGTGGCGGGGCTGCGGTTCGAGGCGGACCCGTCGGTCCGCCCGGGGGCCCGGCCCCGGCTGATCGGCGTCGAGCAGAGCAACACGTCGCTGGTGTTCGGGAACGCGATCCTGAAGCTGTACCGGCAGCCGGAGCCGGGCCGGAGCCGGGACGTGGACCTGCACCGGGCGTTGGCGGGCAACCCGCACATCGCGGCCCCGCTGGGTGTGCTGACCGACGACCGTCCACAAGAGCCGGTCGTGCTCGGCTTCGCGCAACGGTTCCTGCCCGACGCGGTGGAGGGCTGGGCGACGGCGACGGCGAGCGTCCGCGACCTGCTCGCGGAGGGCGACCTGCACGCCGACGAGGTGGGCGGCGACTTCGCGGGCGAGGCGGGCAGGCTGGGCGCTGCCGTGGCGGAGGTCCACAGGGCGCTCGCGGAGGCGACGGGCGTGCGGCGCGTCGGCCAGGAGGCGCTGGCCGAGGAAGCGGACGCCATGCACGCCCGGCTGGACGTGGTCCTGTCCGAGGTGCCCGCGCTGGCCGCCGAGGAGGCGTCGCTGCGCGCCGCCTTCGACGCGGTCCGCGCGATCACCACCCCGGTGACCGTCCACCAGATCCACGGCGACCTGCACCTCGGCCAGGTCCTGCGCACCACGGCGGGCTGGGTGCTGATCGACTTCGAGGGCGAGCCGGGCGCGACCCCGGCGCAACGCGCGATCCCCAGGTCACCGCTGCGGGACGTGGCGGGCATGCTGCGCTCGTTCGACTACGCGGCGTTCCACCTGCTCCCGGGCAACGACGACCCGCAGGACGACCGTCAGCGCCTGACGCGCGCCACGGAGTGGTCGGACCGCAACCGGGCGGCGTTCCGCGCGGGCTACGCCGAGGTCGGCGAGGACCCCGACGACCACGCCGTGCTGCTGCGCGCGCTGGAGCTGGACAAGGCGGTCTACGAGGTCCGCTACGAGCACAACAACCGCCCGGACTGGCTGGAGATCCCCCTGGCCGCGATCCAGCGCCGCGCCTGACCGCCAGTGCTGATGGACCCCTTCAGTGCGCTGAGCGTGCCGAAGGGGTCCTTCGGTGCGCTCGGGGGGCGGCTGAAACGCCGTCTAGCGGCCACCGCGACCCGTGGTTAGCCTGGGATCAAATGGTCATCAACGCCGATGGCCAACACGCCGGAGAGATGCGGGGTGTCACATGCGGGTCGCGGACTTGTTGCGCAGCAAGGGTTCCGAGGTGGCCACGGTGCCGCCCAGGGTGTCGGTCACCGGGTTGCTCGAGGATCTGGCCCGGCACAACGTCGGTGCGATGGTCGTCCTGTCGGAGGCGGGTGAGGTCATCGGGATCGTGTCAGAACGGGACGTCGTGCGGCGGCTGGACGAGCGCGGAGCGGAGCTGCTCACGGCGCCGGTCGAGGAGATCATGACCACGCAGGTGGTCACGTGCACCCCGAACGAGGGCGTCGACAGCCTCGCCGCGATCATGACCGAGCGCCGGATCCGGCACATGCCGGTGGTCGACGACGGCAGGCTCGTCGGCATCGTGAGCATCGGTGACGTCGTGAAGAGCCGGATCCAACAGCTCGAGTCGGACCGGGAACAGCTGGAGTCCTACATCGCCCAGGGTTGATGAGCACGTCACCCGGGTCAGCGGCAGAATGAAGGACGATGAACGCGAACCCGGGCATGCCCCCCGCCGACGACCTGCGCCGGCTGCTCGCCGGCGCGCACCACGACCCGCACTCGGTGCTGGGTCTGCATTCCGACCACTCGGGCACCACGGTCGCCCGTGCCTACCGCCCCGGCGCGAAGGCCGTGGCGGTGGTGGCGAACGGCGACCGCACGCCGCTGGACGAGGTCGCCGACGGGGTGTTCGCCGGTGTCCTCGCGGACAACCCGGGCGCCTACAGGTTCGAGGTCGACTACGGCAGCGACCCGGTCGTCGTCGACGACCCGTACCGCTGGCTGCCGACGCTCGGCGAGCTGGACCTGCACCTGTTCGGTGAGGGCAGGCACGAGAAGCTGTGGCAGGTCCTCGGCGCCCACGTCCGTTCCTACGAGACCCCCGAGGGTGTCGTGGCGGGCACGTCGTTCGCGGTGTGGGCGCCGAACGCGCGCGGTGTGCGGGTGTGCGGCGACTTCGACGGCTGGGACGGCCGCGCGAACCCCATGCGCTCGCTCGGGTCGTCCGGCGTGTGGGAGCTGTTCGTCCCCGGCCTGCCGCCCGGCACCTGCTACAAGTTCCGCATCCTCGGCCCCGACGGCAACTGGCACGAGAAGGCCGACCCCATGGCGTTCTCGACGGAGGTGCCGCCCGCGACCGCGTCCCGCGTGACCCTGTCGGCCCACGTCTGGTCCGACGACGAGTGGCTCGCCCGCCGGGACGCGACCGAGTGGGTGTCGGCGCCGATGAGCGTCTACGAGGTGCACCTGGGGTCGTGGCGGCCCGGCCTCGGCTACCGCGAGCTGGCGGAGCAGCTCACGGACTACGTGGTGGACAACGGTTTCACGCACGTCGAGCTGCTGCCGGTGGCCGAGCACCCGTTCGGCGGCTCATGGGGTTACCAGGTCACGTCGTACTACGCGCCGACCGCGCGGTTCGGGTCGCCGGACGAGTTCCGGCACCTGGTCGACGCGCTCCACCGGCGCGGCATCGGCGTGATCATGGACTGGGTCCCCGCGCACTTCCCTCGGGACGCCTGGGCCCTGGCCCGTTTCGACGGCACGCCCCTGTACGAGCACGGCGACCCACGCCGCGGCGAGCAGCCGGACTGGGGCACGTTCGTGTTCGACTTCGGCCGCACCGAGGTCCGCAACTTCCTCGTCGCCAACGCCCTGTACTGGCTCGAGGAGTTCCACATCGACGGCCTGCGCGTGGACGCGGTCGCCTCGATGCTGTACCTGGACTACTCGCGCAAGGAAGGCGAGTGGCTGCCGAACGTCCACGGCGGGCGCGAGAACCTGGACGCGGTCCGGTTCCTGCAGGAGCTGAACGCGACGGTGTACAAGCACCACCCGGGTGCGGTCATGATCGCCGAGGAGTCCACCGCGTGGCCCGGCGTCACCCGGCCGACCCACCTCGGCGGTCTGGGGTTCGGGTTCAAGTGGAACATGGGCTGGATGCACGACACGCTCAGCTACGTCGGCCACGACCCCGTGCACCGGTCCTACCACCACAACGAGCTGACGTTCTCGCTGATGTACGCGTGGAGCGAGAACTTCGTGCTGCCGCTGTCCCACGACGAGGTCGTGCACGGCAAGGGTTCACTGTGGACCCGCATGCCCGGCGACGACTGGAACAAGGCGGCCGGCCTGCGGTCGCTGCTCGCGTTCATGTGGGCGCACCCCGGCAAGCAACTGCTGTTCATGGGCGGCGAGTTCGGCCAGCCCGCCGAGTGGTCGGAGAGCCGGTCGCTGGACTGGCACCTGCTGGAGTCGCCGCTGCACGCGGGCATCCAGCGGCTGGTGGCGGACCTGAACCACACCTACCGCGGGCAGCCGGCCCTCTACATGGCGGACCACCGGCCAGAGGGCTTCCACTGGATCGACGCGAACGACTCGGCCAACAACGTCGTGAGCTTCCTGCGGTTCGACCCGAACGCGCCGAACGAAGTGCTGGCGTGCATCGCGAACTTCGCGGGCAACCCCCACGAGAACTACCGGGTGGGCCTTCCGTTCACGGGCCACTGGCGCGAGGTGCTGAACACCGACGCCCAGGGCTACGGCGGCTCCGGCTGGGGCAACATGGGCACCGTGGCGGCGGTCGACCAGCCGTGGCACGGCCAGCCCGCGTCGGCACTGCTGCAACTCCCGCCGATGGGCGTGCTCTGGCTGGCCCCCGAGGCCTGACCTGCCCCGAAGGACGCATTCGGGACGCTCGGTAGCCTGGCGCGTGCGCCGATATCGCGACCTGCTCACGATTCCGGGGGTCGGCAGGCTGACCGCGTCCGTGCTGCTGTCGCGCGTCTCCACGTCCATGTTCAACCTGTCGCTGCTGGTCGCGACCACGCAGCGGTACGGCTACGCCGCGGCGGGTGTGGTCCTCATGGTCTTCGCGGTGGCCAACTCGGTCGCCGGGCCCGTGCGGGGCCGCCTCGCCGACCGGCACGAACCCCGGCGTGTGCTGCTCACGCTGCTCGCCACGCACACCGTCGCGTGGGCGGGCCTGCTGGCCGGGCTCCTGACCGCGGCACCGATCACCGTGCTGTGCCTCGGGGCGGCCGCGCTCGGGATCACCGTCCCGCCCGCCGGACCGGTCGTCCGCGGGCTCTGGCCCACGATCGTCCCCGAGGAACGGCTGCCCACGGCGTACGCGTTCGACGCCGCGCTGAACACCGCCACCTTCCTCACCGGCCCGATGATCGCGGGCGGGCTGCTGCTGTTCGTGCCCGCACCGGCCACCGTCGCGGTCACCGGCGGCGTCAAGGTGGTCGGCGACCTGCTCGTCGCCCTCTCCCCCACGCTCCGCGGCACACGCGGCGAGACCGCGGCCACCCGCGGCTTCTTCGGACCGCTCGCCCTCGGCCGGGTCCGGCTGCTGCTCGGCATGATCGTGCTCGACACCTTCGCGTTCGGCTGTCTGGAGGTCGCCGCCGTGGCCGCCGCGTCCGGGCGGGGCACCGCCGGGGTGTTCACCAGCGCACTTGCGCTCGGGGCGGTCGTCAGCGGCATCGCGTACGGGGCGCGCGGCTGGCCGGGAAGGGCCAGGACGCAGCTGGTGGTGCTGCACACGGGCGGCGCGCTCGTGCTCGCGACCGGCGGGTTCGCCGGGGTGGTGCTCCTGGCCGTCGCGTACGTGGTGTACGGGCTGGTCACCGGGCCCGTGGAGACCCTGCAGCAGGTGCTGATCGGCGACGCGACCCCCGAAGGGCAGCGGATCGAGGCGTTCGCGTGGGTGTTCAGCGTGATGTGGGCGGGTTTCGGCATCGGCACGACCGTCGCCGGGCGGCTGGTCGACGACGGTGCGCCCGCGGGTGCGCTGTACGCGGCCGCGTGCGCGCAGGCGCTGGTCGCACTGGTCGCGATGACAGGAATGCGCCGTACTCACGACAGCGACACCTGAAGAACGGCACACTGGAAGCGTGCGCCTGCGACCCGCCCTCGCCCTGATCGTGCCGACGCTGCTCGCGGTGACGGCATGCACCACCACGGTGGCCGGTGTCCCGACCAACGGCGACTCGGTCGTGACGGAGGACCCCGGCGGGCAGGGCGGCGTCGACCCGTCGTTCGTGCACAACACCGACGGCGGCGAGATCGACCGGCTCGCCGCGACCGTCATCACCGACGTCGGGCAGTTCTGGGAGGGCACGTTCCCCGCCGCGTTCGACGAACAGTGGGAGGACCTCGAGGGCGGCTACTACTCGGTCGACACGGCGGACGACGACGCGAAGGCGCCGCCGTGCACGCGGCGCGCCTCGGACGTCGAGGGCAACGCGTTCTACTGCCCGACCGAGGACGTCATCGCGTGGGACCGGGCCGCGCTGCTGCCCGTGCTGAAGGAGAAGTTCGGCGAGGCCGCCGTCATGTTCGTGCTGGCGCACGAGATGGGCCACGCCGTGCAGCGGCGGACCGGGCTGTCCATCGCCGAACAGCGCAGCAACCCCGAGAAGTACCCGACGATCCTCATCGAGGCACAGGCCGACTGCTACGCGGGCGCGTTCGTGCGCTGGGTCGCCGACGGCGAGGCCGAGCACCTGACGATCTCCAAGGACCGCCTGGACACGGCCATGGAGGCGCTGGTGATGTTCCGCGACCCGGTCGGCACCGAGCAGTCCGACCAGGACGCGCACGGCGACGCGTTCGACCGGGTGTCCGCCTTCCAGGACGGCTACGACCAGGGTGTCGACCTGTGCAAGGACATGAGCGTGGAGAACCGCACGTTCACCCAGCGCGGCTTCCTGTCCGCGGACGACGCCGAACGCGGCGGCAACCTGCCGTTCGAACAGCTCCTGACGAGCATCACGCCCGACCTGGAGGCCTTCTACAAGGCCACGGTCGCCGATCGCGGCAAGCAGTGGCAGACCCCGGAGGTGAGGACGTCGGACGCGTCACCGGAGTGCGCGCAGTCCGACCAGGGCCCCATCGCGTACTGCGCGGACGCCGGCGAGATCGACGTGGCCGTCGGTGACGAGCTGCCGGAGCTGCACACCGAGATCGGCGACTACGCGACCGGCACGATCCTCGCGTCGCGGTACAGCATGGCGGCGCTCGCCGCGCTCGGGAAACCACTCGAGGGCGAGGACGCGCAGCGCGAGCTGCTGTGCCTGACCGGCGCGTACACCGGCACGCTGATCACCAGGCAGGAAGGCTTCTCGCTGTCGCCGGGCGACCTGGACGAGGCGATCCAGGTGCTGCTGCGGTTCGACTACCCCGGCCGCGACGCCAAGGGCGACGCGGTGGCGACCGGCTTCGACCGGGTGTCGCTGTTCCGGACCGGCGCGCTACAGGGTGTGAACGCCTGCGAGCTGTGACTGACGTCCGGTTTGTCTGGCTGTCGGTTCCCCGTACGTGCACCTGATCGGCCCAGTAGGGTTCCGGTCAGTCAAGACGGTTAGTGAACGGGGAACAGCGTGGGAGTGCGAGGTACGCGGGTACGGGTGGGACTCACCCTCGCCGCCGTCGCCGTGATGGTGGGGCAGCTCGGGGGGTGCGGCCAGACGGTCGCGGGCAACCCGACCGTCGAGGGGGGCATCGACACCACCGACGCCGGGGGGCTCGAGGTGACCGACGG
Source organism: Actinophytocola sp. NPDC049390 (assembly GCF_044466355.1). Lineage (NCBI taxonomy): Bacteria > Bacillati > Actinomycetota > Actinomycetes > Pseudonocardiales > Pseudonocardiaceae > Actinophytocola > Actinophytocola sp. NPDC049390. The sequence continues at coordinate 135,282 of NZ_JBITMQ010000013.1, read as the reverse complement.
GCCGACCGGGGCGCGGGAGGGCGTGCCGGACGCCGACCTGGAGGTGGAGAACTCCGACGGCGGCGAGATGGACCGGCTGGCGCTCAACGCGGTCGCCGACCTGTACGACTACTGGGACGAACAGCTGCCGAAGCACTTCGACGGCGAGAAGTTCACCCACATCGAGCGCCTGGTGTCCTACGACTCCGAGGGCGAGCCGTTGACGTTGTGCGGCACGACCACCAAGGACTTCCAGAACGCCTTCTACTGCGGTGGCGGCGGCGAGGACATGATCGCGTGGGACCGCGGCGTGCTGCTGCCCGCGCTGGCGGACACGTTCGACCCGATCTCGGTGGTGGGCGTGCTGGCCCACGAGATGGGGCACGCCGTGCAGTTCCGCCTCGGCGAGAAGAGCAACATGAGCCAGTCCACCCCGACGATCGTGCGGGAGCAGCAGGCGGACTGCTACATGGGCAACTTCATGCGCTACGTGGCCGAGGACAAGGCCAAGCACTTCCAGCTCAACACCGGTGAGGGCCTGAACCAGATCCTCGCCACCCTGTTCTCCATCCGCGACCCCGCGGGCTACGACCACATGACCGAGGGCGCGCACGGCCTCGCGTTCGACCGGGTCTACGCGTTCCAGGAGGGATTCACCAAGGACCCCAAGCGGTGCGCGGAGATGGACTCCGAGGAGATCGATGGCCGTATCGCGGAGGCGGAGCGCAGCGAGAAGGACGAGCAGGTGGACGGCAACGTCGACCTGACGGAGAAGAACCTCGGCCTGCTGCAGGACAGCCTGGACGAGGCGTTCAAGGAGAACGGCGCCGAGCAGCCGGAGATCACCGACAACGGCTCGAAGTGCAGCCAGGGCGAGGCGACGTCACCCGCGACGTACTGCGCGGAGGAGAACATCGTCGGCATCGACGTCGAGAAGCTGCAGCAGATCGCGAAGGCACCTGCCGAGGGTGGCCAGCCCAACGTCGACGGCGCGGGCATCGGTGACTTCGCGGCGTTCGCGGAGATCGCGTCCCGGTACACGCTCGCGATCCAGAAGCAGGTGGGCGCGGACCTGGCGAACGAGAACGCGGGCCTGCGGACGGCGTGCCTGACCGGCGCGTGGGCGAAGACCACGGTCGACGAGGACCAGAACGAGGTCGACGGCAAGCTGCACATCGCGGTCGGTGACCTCGACGAGGCGGTGGCCGAGCTGCTGCAGGACGACAGCCTGATCGCCGCCGACGTGAACGGCAAGCAGGTCAAGTCCGGTTTCGCCCGAGTCGAGGCCTTCCGCCGCGGCTACTTCGACGGCTCCGGCACGTGCACGGAGCAGTTCTCGTAAGGAACGAAAAGAAGGGGTCCTTCGGCACGGGGCAACCGTGCTGAAGGACCCCTTCAGTGCGTTCCGGTCAGTACAGGGCGCTTGCCAGGTCGCGGCGTGCCTTGCCGACCACCGGGTCGTCGGCGGGGAACAGGCCGAACAGCTCGACGAGGTGGGTGCGCACCCGGTCCCGGTCGCTGCCCGACGTGCGCCGGACCGCACCCAGCAGCCGGTCGAACGCCTTCTCCACCTGGCCCTGCGCCATCTCGACGTCCGCGGCGGCGAGCTGGGCGTCGACGTCCTCGGGGGACGTGTCGGCGCGCACCACCACGGACGGGTCGGCGGCCTCGGCCCTGGCCTGGAACCTCACCTGCGCCAGCGCGGCCTTCGCCTGCTCGTTCGCGGGCTCCTCGTCGAGGATCTTCTGGTAGGCGGCCGCGGCGCCGTCGTAGTCGCCGTTCTCGAGCGCGGTCTCGGCGGCGACGAACCGCGGGTCCTCCGGCTCCGGCTCGGGCTCGGGCGCACCGGCCTCCGCGGCGCGGATGCCCGGCAGCCGGTCCCGCAGCGCGTCCAGCAGGCTCGCGAGCCACTGCCTGATCTGCGGCTCCGGTTGCGCGCCCTGGAACGCCTCGACCGGCTGGCCACCGGCGATCGCGACGACGGTCGGGATCGACTGCACGCCGAAGACCTGCGCGATCCTCGGGTTGGCGTCGACGTCCACCTTCGCGAGGATCCACGCGCCGTTGGCGGCCTCCGCCAGGCGCTCCAGCACCGGCGACAGCTGCTTGCAGGGCCCGCACCACTCGGCCCACAGGTCGACGACGACCGGCACCTCCAACGACCGCTCGACCACCTCGGCCTGGAAGGTCGCCTCGGTGACGTCGATCACGAAGGCGCCACCGCCCCCGGCCGGGGCGACGGGCGCGGCACCGTCGGGTGCGGGCGCGGGGGCCCGGTTGGTCGCCTCTGCTCTGGCCTTCAGCGCGGACAGGTCCACCGCCCTGGACAGAGCGGCCGACATAGCTGCGGTTTGACGTGGATCTGGCCTTGTCACACGTCCATCCTGGCACGACCGGGGGAACTAGTCCGCAAGGTGCTCCTCGATCCGCTCGACCTTGGCCCGCATCTGCCCGGTGTGCCCCGGCCGGATGTCGGCCTTGAGCACGAGCGCGACCCTCGGCGCCGTCGCGGCCACCACGTCCACGGCCTGCTTGACCACGGCCATGACCTCGTCCCACTCGCCCTCGATGTTGGTGAACATCGAGTTCGTCTCGCACGGCAGGCCGGACTCCCGGACCACCCGGACCGCCTCGGCGACGGCCGCGCTCACGCTGTCCGACTCGCCGCCCGCGGGGGCCACGCTGAACGCCAGTAACACACCGACTCCTCTCGATCACGACACTGTGCGAAGGCACCCTGGCTGGTACCGACTGGTAACTTCAACCGGCATGAGCCACCGCGCCTTGCCGTTCGACCCGATCGCCCGTGCCGCGGAGCTTTGGGAGGGCCAGGTCGGACCGTCCGGCACGATGGCCGCCGTCACCAGCATCATGCGGGTCCAGCAGGTGTTGCAGTCCGCTGTGGACGCCGCGCTGCGCCCGCACGGGCTGACGTTCGCCCGCTACGAGGCACTCGTGCTGCTGACCTTCGCCAAGCGCGGCAGCCTGCCCATGCGCGTGATGGGCGAGCGGCTGCAGCTGCACCCGACGAGCGTGACCAACATCGTCGACCGCCTCGAGGCCGACGGCCTCGTCAAACGGCTCCCCCACCCGACCGACCGGCGCACCACGCTCGCCGAGATCACCGAGGCGGGCCGCGAACGCCGCGAGGCCGCGACGACGGCCGTCACCGACATCGACTTCGGGCTGCGCGGCCTGACCGAACGCCAGACCACGCAGCTCACCGACCTACTGGCCAAGGTCCGCAAAGCGGTGGGCGACTTCGAGGACTGAGGTCATGCCCTGAAAGACGCTTTCAGGACACTCAACCTGGATCCACCGGTGGTCAACCCGGTTGTTCCGGACCTGCGGCAAGCGCGGCCTGGTCAGACCCGCTTCGCAGCACCCGGCGGGCATCCGCCGGGTACCGTGCTGCGAGGGGCGCCTTCGCGGCATCGCCGAGTGCCGCGAAAGGCGCCTTCGCAGCACTGAACGCCGGTAATGCGCCTTTCACAGCACCGCCCGGGCGCTGCGCGCCCCAGCCCCGTGCACAAGCCGGGCGCTAGCCCACAAAGACGGCCTGCCTGCCCTCCCGTCGACCTGGCGAAGCCCGATCACGCCGGGTCAAGGGGGCCAGCCCGAACCAGCCCCCATGCCAAGGTGATGGCCCCCTTGACGCGGTGTGATAGCCCGGAGGGAGGTCGACGGGAGGGCAGGCAGAACCCATCCTCGCCAAATCTCAACAAGCCCGAACCGGAAGGCCCCCTCCCCGAGATCAGCCCGTCCGGCGAGGACCCCCCGGAGGGAAACCCCCGCACACAACCGAGCATGATCACGCTGGAACCAGGCTCAACACTAGTCCTCCCACTGGAAGACCTTTGCCGCGATCGTGCCCACCACCAGCACGAAACCGGTGAGGACCAGGCACGGCACCACCAGAGCGCTCGCGTCCTGGCCGCGCACCAGGAAGTCCATGATGCCGTCGTTCATGTGCCGCAGCGGGAACACGTTCGACACCGACTGCATCCACGGCGGCGCCTGGTCGATCGGGAAGAACGTGCCCGACAGGAACGCCATCGGCAGCACCACGATGTTCGCCGCGCCGGTGGCCGCCTCCTCGGTCTTGCAGAACGCGCCGACCAGCATGCCGATCGCGAAGAACGCGAGGATGCCGAGCAGGAACACCGGGATCGCGAGCCACCACGTGCCGGTCAGCTTCAGCCCGAACACCGGCAGCAGGCCGACCCCGACGAACACCAGCGCCTGCACGATCGCGACGCCGAACGTGACCACGACCCGCGCGCTCAGCACGGTCGGCGGCGACACCGGTGCGAGCCGGATGCGCCGCAGCACCTGCTTCTTGCGCCACGACACCAACGTCAGCGCCGCGCCGAACACCGCGGTCACCGCGACACCCCACGACATGATGCCCGGGGTGATGTACTGGATCGGCTTGAGCGAGGCGTCCTCCACATTCGCCGCGTCCAGCACGTAGCGCGGCTGCTGCCCGGTGGCCGTCTGGTTGACGTGGCTGACCACACCGGTCACGATCCCGCTCACCACGCTGGCCTGCGTCTGGTCGCTCTGCGCGAACCGGAACGTGACGTCGTCGCCGTCCTGCGCGACCATCGCGGGCAGCTCACCGTCACGCACCTGCCGCACGGCCTCGTCGACGGAGTCGAACCGCTTCAGCTCCAGCGCGCCGGTCTGCTCGAGGCCGACGATCACCGGGCCGTCGCCGACCACCCCGATCTCGGTCCTCGACTCGCCCGCGTCGCGGAACAGCAGACCGAACACGACGAGGAACATCAGCGGGAAGACGAACGTGAAGAACAGCGTCGCCTTGTCCCGGTAGAAGATCTTCACCATCGCCGACGCGAGGCTGGAGAACGCTGTCATGCCCGGTACTCCCGTCCGGTCAGGTCGAGGAACACGTCCTCGAGGGTCGCCGTGCGCACCTGCAGCCCGGCGAGGGCGCGGCGGTCGGCGAGTGCGGACAGGACCTCGGCGGGCTTGCGCGTGGAGATGGTGAGCGACAACTCGTCCTCGCTGACGTCGTCGGCGCCCGACAGGCCGTTCGCGTCCGATGTGGACAGTGAGCCGCGTTCGAGGATGACCCGGGTTGGCGCGTCCAGGCCGCGGACGAGCGTGGCGGGCGCGGCCATCGCGAGGATCCGGCCCTGGTCCATGATCGCGACCCGGTCGCAGAGGATCTCCGCCTCGTCGAGGTAGTGGGTCGTGTAGAGGATCGTCTTGCCGCGTTCCTGGATGGCGCGCAGCACGTCCCACAGGTTGCGGCGTGCCTGCGGGTCGAGCGCCGCGGTCGGCTCGTCGAGGAACACGATGTCCGGATCGTGGATGAGCGCGCACGCGATCGACAGCCGCTGCCGCTGCCCGCCGGAGAGCTTGTCCTCGCGGGTGTCCGCCTTGTCGGTCAACCCGACCAGCTCCAGCATCTCGTCGGCGCGGGTCGCGCTGACGCCGTACAGGGAGGCGAACGTCCGCAGCTGCTCCCGCGCGGTGAGCTTCTCGAAGAACGCGGACGCCTGCAGCTGCACGCCGATCCTCGGCAACAACGCCACGTTGCGCGGCCACGGCGACTGCCCCAGCAGCCGCACGGAACCGGAGTCGGGTTCGCGGAGCCCCTCGATGATCTCCAAAGTAGTGGTCTTGCCCGCCCCGTTGGGCCCCAGAATGCCGAAGAACTCCCCCTCCGCGACGGTCAGCGACACACCGTCGACGGCTTTGAGATCCCCATAGGCCTTCCGCACGTCCTCGACGACGACTGCCGCCGGGTTCTCGGTATCGGTCACGGACCGCAACCTATCCGTGCGCGGACCGGAGCGAGGTTCGGACGCGGAGTAGTGAACCGAAGCGTGACCGCGTCCGTGTTCATGGCACGGCGGGACACAGGCGCTGCCTGCTTACCGGCACCGGCCCGCCCCGGACCACCGCCCGACGCTCCCGCCGCCCCGGGCGGGCGGTGGTCCGGCCGGGGAAGGAAGCCTGGTGCGCGTGCGGCCACCCCCGGCCTCGCGCACCAGGCCCCCGCCCCTGACAACCTTGTCGGGTTGACACCCCGCTTCCCCGCGTGTCGAATGGTCGGCACCATGACAACGTTGTCCAGTCCGCGTGGCAGGCTTCCGCGCCGAGCGACGATGAACGACGTCGCCCGGCTGGCCGGGGTCAGCATCAAGACCGTCTCGCGGGTCGTGAACGCGGAGCCCGGCGTGCACGCCGAGACCGCGGAACGCGTCCTCGCCGCCATCGAACGGCTCGGGTTCCGGCGCAACATCGGGGCGTTGAACCTGCGCAGGGGGTCGTCGACGGGCACCATCGGGCTCGTGCTCGAGGACGTCGCGAACCCCTTCTACTCCGGCATCACCCGCGCGGCGGAGGAGGTCGCGCGCCGCCACGGCCGCCAGGTGCTCACCGGTTCGTCCGGCGAGGACCCCGACCGCGAACGGGAGCTGTCGCTCGAGTTCTGCGCGCGCCGGGTCGACGGCCTCATCGTCATTCCCGCGGGCACGCGCCACGGGTACCTCGTGCCGGAGATCGCGTCCGGCACGCCCGTGGTGTTCGTAGACCGGCCCGCCGGGGACGTCGTCGCGGACACCGTGCTGGTCGACAACGTCTCCGGTGCCGCCGCCGCGGTCGCGCACCTGGCCGCGCACGGCCACACCCGCATCGCCTTCCTCGGCGACTCGCCCTCGATCTTCACCGCCACCGAGCGGCTCGCGGGCTTCCGCGAGGGTTGTGCCCGCGCCGGCATCCCGTTCGACGAGCGCATGGTCGCCATGGGCCCGCACACCGCCGACACCGTGGACGCCGCGCTGACCAGGACCGGCGCCACCGCCGTGCTCACCGGCAACAACCGGATCACCGTGCTGACGCTGCGCGTGCTGGCGGGCGGCACGCACCGCCCGGCGCTGGTCGGCTTCGACGACTTCGAACTGGCCGACCTGCTCGGCCCGCCCGTCAGCGTGGTCTCGCTCGACCCCGCCGAACTCGGCAAGGCCGCCGCGGAGCTGCTCTTCGCACGCCTGAACGGTGACCGCGAACCGCCACGCAGGCTCGTGCTGCCGGTCCGGCTCATCCCCCGCGGCTCAGGAGAGGTGGGCCCGTGACAGACGCAGACGGCCTGCGACCGGTGCGGCTGCCCGCCAACCAGCCGATGCGGTTCTACCGCGGCGGCGCGGCGATCGCGGCACTGCGGGGCGACACACCGCCGCTGGAGTTCGGCCCGGAGGACTGGGTCGCGTCCTGCACGACGTGCCACGGCGAGCAGGCCACCGGCCTCACCACGCTGCCCGACGGCGAACTGCTGCGCGACGCGGTCGCCGCACACCCCGCGAACTGGCTCGGCGACGCCCACCTCGCGACCTTCGGCGCCGACGCCGCGCTGCTCGTGAAGCTCCTCGACGCCGGTCAGCGGCTGCCCGTGCACTGCCACCCGTCGAACGAGTTCGCCGCGGCGCACTACGGCTCCCGCTACGGCAAGACCGAGGCGTGGGTCGTCGTCGGCGCCCAGGAGGGCGCGACCGTCCACATCGGATTCCGCGCGGACGAGGACGAAGCCACGGTCACCGACTGGGTCGCCCGCCAGGACAGCGAGGCCATGCTGGCCGCCCTGAACCCCGTCACCGTCCGCGCGGGCGACACCGTGTTCGTGCCGGCGGGGGTGCCACACGCGATCGGCGCCGGCGTGTTCATCGTGGAGCTGCAGCAGCCGACGGACCTGTCGGTCACCCTGGAATGGCGGAACTTCCTCGACGACGAGGCGCGCGGGCACCTCGGTATCGGCTTCGAGACGGCGCTGCGCTGCGTCGACCGGCGGAGCTGGGCGGACCGGCTCGGCGAGCTGGTCCGCCGCGACGAGAGCCCGGCCGCCGCCACGGATCTGTTCGGGCGGCCGGAGTTCTTCCGCGCGGAACGCCTGCGCTCCGGCGCGTCCCTGCACGCGTCGTTCGGCGTGCTCGTCGTCCTCGACGGCACCGGCGTGCTGCGCACCGAGAAGGCGGGCGAGGTGCCGGTGCGCAAGGGCATGACGTTCGTGCTCCCCCACGCCGCCGGGGAGTCGACGCTGGACGGTGACGTGGTCGCCGTCCGTTGCCTGCCGCCGCTGCCGTGACCGCGCGAGCCGGTCACCAGCCCAGCGCCGCGATCACCTGCTCCTCCACGATCGGGGACAACGAGCGCATGTACGTCGCCGTCGGGTGGTTGAAGTCGCGGTACACCCAGATGTTGCCGATCACCGGCGGGCAGGTCGTGTCCTCGCAGAGGTAGTCCGTGAAGTCCACGAACTTCACGGCGGCCGGGACATCGGGCGCCTTCGTCCACGGCGGCGTCGGCGAGAACATCTCCAGCCGCGGCGACGCGCACTCCGGCGCGTCGACGCCGTTGGCCTTCGCGCAGGCGGGCGGGTCGAACGAGTGGCGCGGCGTGTCCCGCATGGCCACCACCGGGATGCCCGCGTCGGTCAGCGCCCGCCACTGCGCCACGTAGCCCGGCGGCGTCACCTCGGTCAGCCCGACCCGGGCGTCCCGGGTCGCCTGGACGATCACCGCGTCCGGTTTCGATTCCAGCACCCGCTCGAGCACGTAGGCGTTCCAGTCGGCACAGACCTTGCCCGCCCCCATGTAGGTGTCGGTGGAGAACGGGCACGCGCCGCGCAGGAACACGGTCAGCGCCCAGTTCCGCTCCTCCGCGAACGGCCGCAGCGCGGGCACGAACTGCTGCATGTGCGAGTCACCGATCGCCACCACCCGCTTGGCCGGGGTGCCGGTGACCTTGGTGGTGCACATGGAGCCCTTCCTGTCGGGCGCGGTCTCGCAGTCCATGCCCGCCACCGAGCCCCAGTCGTCCGGGATCGCGACCGGTGGCGGCAACGGCTCCACGTCCGCCGCGCCCTGGTAGCGGAAACCCGGGTAGCGGGCGGCGGCGCCGGGGTGGTCGGGGTCGTCGATGGAGAACGCGAAGTCGGCGCGCTCCTTCGTGACGTAGTGCCACGTGCCCGCCAGCGCGAGCACCGGCACCAGCAGCACGACGCCGAACCGGTAGGCGCCCCAGCCCTTCGGCTCGCCGATGCGGGAGTTGCGGGCGGGTGTCTCGACGAACCGGTGCGTGAGCACGGCCAGCACGAACGACGCGGTGATGATCACCGCGCCGCCCTTGATGCCGACCCTCGGCATGTCCCGGTAGGCCAGGTAGAAGATCAGCACCGGCCAGTGCCAGAGGTACAGCGAGTAGCTGATGTCGCCGATGTAGCGCAGCGGGCGGGAACTGAGGAACCGGTCGGCGCCCACGCTGCTGTCGGTGGCGCCCGCGAGCAGCACCAGGGCGGCGGCGAGCGTCGGCCACAGCGCCGCGTAGCCCGGGAAGACGGTGCCGACCTGCAGCAGCAGGCCGCAGCTGACGAGCGCGGCGACACCGGCCCACCCGAGCACGATCCGCACCACGCGCGGCAACGCGATCGAGTCGATGAACAACGCGAGCAGGCCGCCGAGCACGAACTCCCAGACGCGGGTGAACGAGTGGAAGTACGCGAGCGGCTGGTTCACCGACGTCAGGTGGACGGAGTAGGTGAGCGACGCCGCGCCGACGAGCACGAGGGTGGCGGCGACCCACGTGCGCAGCCCGCCGCCGAAGCGGCGCGCGAGCAGGCCGACCAGCACGATCAGCAGCGGCCAGGCGAGGAACAGCTGCCCCTGGATCGACAGCGACCAGAAGTGCTGGACGGCGCTCTGGCCGTTGTTCTGGGCGAAGTAGTCGACGGAGTCGGCGGCGAGCTGCCAGTTCTCGAAGTAGAGCGCGGCCGCGACGACCTCGCGGATCGTCTGGAACCAGCGCGGCTCCGGCAGCACGACGACGCTGACCGCCATCACGGCGACGAGCACCGTCAGCGCGGCCGGGAACAGCCGCTTGATCATCCGGCCCCAGAGCGGCCGGAACTCGACCCGGCCCTTGCCCACGGCACGCGTCAACTGGCCGGTGAGCAGGAAACCGGAGATCATGATGAAGACGTCGACGCCGCCGGACACGCGGTCGAGCCACACGTGATAGACGACGACGAGGACAACCGCGAGCGCACGCAGCCCCTGCAGCTCTGGGCGGAACTTCCGCCCGGACGCCGTTCTGTCGGCCGTCGGCGCGACAGGGGTTTTCGCGCCGCGACCGGCGAGTTCCGCGACCATGCAAGCCTTCCGGGGATGAGGAGACGGCACATGCTCGCAACCGAATGTGAAATCGCGTTAATCGGCCGCTTGTTAAGTGACGAGCGTCACAATCAACTCAGGGCCCATGAAGCCCTCGGTCGCGTTCACGCCGCGGTAGATACCCGGGGCGAAGCGCCCCATGGCGCTCGCGATGACGGGGATGAACTTGACGTTGCTGCCCAGCGGAAGCCGGTAGCCGTTCTTCACGCCCTGCCGTTCCCAGAGGTGCGCCATCTCGGGGTGCCGCACGGCGAACGACGGGTCGGCGGGGTAGATGTCGAGCCGCACGTGCGCCCGCTCCCCCAGGACCTTGTCGGACGCGGCCCCGACGAGCTTGTCCTGCACCGACTCCGGCCCGACCTGCGCGGCGCCGTGCTTGGAGATCGACACGGCCGCCAGCTCCGACCACGGCACCGCCCACGGCGCGCCCCGCGGGTCGTCCCACCGCAGCCCGGCCGGCTCGAAGATCAGCCGGTGCGGCCGGAAGATCTTGTCCCTGCGGACGATCAACCCGACCGGCAGGACGAGGAACAGACACCCGATGACGATCGCGATCGCCGTGGCGCCCCCGCCACCGTCGACCGCCCCGGCAAGCCCGGAGACGACCGCGAGCAACCCGATCGCCCCGGCGACCACCGCCCCGACGGTCGCCTTGCGACCGTTGGTCTTCCCGACGTCGACGACGACCGGCGCCCCGCCCGGCCCGGGTCCGAACGCGGGCTGTGGGTGTGGCCCGGTCTGCGGCCCGAACCCGATCGCGGCCAACCCTCCGGACGGCTGGGCATGAGGCCCGGTCATCTCCGGCTGCCCGAATCCCGACGCGCCGCGCGGCATCCCGGACTGCCCGAACGCCTGCGGACCCGCACCCATCCCACCGGGCGGCATCCCCAGCTGGCCGAAGCCGCCCGGCCCCGGAGCACCCACCACGCCGCCACCGACGAGCGCCCCCGACTGACCGAGAACCTGCGAACCAGCCACCCCACCAGGCGGCGTCCCCGGCTGGCCAAACGCCTGCGAACCGGCAGCCACCCCACCAGGCGACATCCCCAGCTGGCCGAAGCCGCCCGGCCCCGGAGCACCCACCACGCCGCCACCGACGAGCGCCCCCGACTGACCGAGAACCTGCGGACCAGCCACCCCACCAGGCGGCATCCCGGGATTCTCGAAGCCACCCGGCCCCGGAGCACCCGGCGTGCCCCCGCCGGACAGCGTCCCCGGCTGACCAAACGCCCCACCAGGCTGCATCCCCGGGTGGCCGAAAGCCTGCGAACCGGCCACCCCACCGGCCGAAGCCCCCGGGTGGCCGAAAGCCTGCGGCCCAGCCGCACCGGGCGGCGTCCCTGGAGGACCGAACGTCCCGGGCATGCTCGGCTGGCCGTAGCCGCCCGGTCCCGGGGACGCGGGGTAACCCGGCCCGTGGCCGGGTGGCGCCGGATGGCCGGGCGGTGGTGGCCCGTACGGCGGCTGAGCGTGTGGGCCCCCTGGCGGCATCGTCACGCGCGGGATGGTAACCGGGCCCACCGACGGAGTCAGAGCGTTTCGGTGAGCTGGTCGGCCGCCGTGTACGGGTCCGTCTCCCCTGCCGCCACCTGCTTCGCCAGCCGGGACAGCGCCTCGCCGCCCCGCACGCCGCCGAGCCGGGCTCGCAGCGCCGTCACCGCGATCGCCTCGATCTCCCGCTCGGCGCGGCGCACGCGGCGGGCCTCCAGCTCGCCGCGCGCGACGAGCCAGTCGTGGTGGCTGTCCAGCGCGGCCACCAGTTCGTCCACGCCCTCGCCCGCCGACGCGACCGTGCGCACGATCGGCTGTCGCCACGACGGCCCCAGCTCGCGCCTGCCCAACGACATGGCGTGCTTCACGTCGCGGACGGTCGCCTCGGCCCCGTCCCGGTCCGCCTTGTTGACCACGAACACGTCGGCCACCTCGAGGATGCCCGCCTTCGCGGCCTGGATGCCGTCGCCCATGCCCGGGGCGAGCAACACCACCGTGGTGTCCGCGAGCGCCACGATGTCCACTTCGGACTGACCGACGCCGACGGTCTCGATCAGCACCACGTCGAACCCGGCCGCGTCGAGCACGCGCACCGCCTGCGGGGTGGCCGTCGCCAGACCGCCGAGCGCGCCGCGGGTCGCCATCGAGCGGATGTACACGCCGGGGTCGACCGTGTGGCTGTGCATGCGAATGCGGTCGCCGAGCAGCGCTCCGCCGGAGAAGGGCGACGACGGGTCGATCGCCAGCACACCCACCCGCAGGCCGCGCTCACGGAACGCGGACACGAGCATCGACGTGGCCGTCGACTTGCCGACCCCGGGCGGGCCGGTCAGCCCCAGCACCCGTGCGCGGCCGGTCAGCGGGGACAGCGCCGCCGCGACCGACCGCAGGTGCGGGCTGTCGTCCTCGACGAGCGAGATCAGGCGCGCGACCGCCCGTGCCTGGCCGTCGCGCGCCTGGTCAACGAGGTCGAATACGTTAGACACGCAACAAGAGTGCGTCGCCCTGGCCGCCACCGCCGCACAGCGCGGCCGCGCCGAGGCCGCCACCGCGGCGCTTCAGCTCGTACGCCAGGTGCACGACCAGCCGGGCGCCGGACGCGCCGATCGGGTGGCCGAGCGCGATCGCACCGCCGTCGACGTTGACGATGTCCTCGCTGACGCCGAGCTTCTCCGTGGACACCAGGCCGACCGCGGCGAACGCCTCGTTGATCTCCACCAGGTCCAGGTCGGACGCCGACAGCTTCGCCTTGGCGAGTGCGGCCTTGATCGCGTTGGACGGCTGCTCGTGCAGGCTCGCGTCCGGGCCGGCGACCACGCCGTGCGCGCCGATCTCGGCGAGCCACGACAGGCCCAGCTCCTCGGCCTTGGCCTTGCTCATCACCACGACCGCGGCGGCGCCGTCGGAGATCTGCGACGCGGACCCGGCCGTGATCGTGCCGTCGCTCGCGAACGCGGCACGCAGCTTGGCGAGGCCCTCGGCGGTGGTGTCGCCCCGCACGCCCTCGTCGGTGTCGAACACGACCGGGTCGCCCTTGCGCTGCGGGATCGTCACCGGCGCGATCTCGTCGGCGAACCGGCCCTCGGAGATGGCCGCGGCCGCGCGCTGGTGGGAACGGGCGGAGAAGTCGTCCTGCGCCTCGCGGGTCACGCCGTAGCGGGAGTTGTACTTCTCGGTCGAGGCACCCATCGCGACCTGGTCGAAGGCGCAGAACAGGCCGTCGTGGGCCATGTGGTCGAGCATGGTGACGTCGCCGTACTTGAAGCCGGACCGCGACTTGGCCAGCAGGTGCGGCGCCTGGGTCATCGACTCCTGGCCACCCGCGACCACGATCTCGAACTCGCCCGCGCGGATCAGCTGGTCGGCGAGTGCGATCGCGTCCAGGCCGGACAGGCAGACCTTGTTGATGGTCAGTGCCGGCACGTCCATCGGGATGCCCGCGGCGACGGCGGCCTGGCGGGCGGGGATCTGGCCCGCGCCCGCGGTCAGGACCTGACCCATGATCGTGTACTCGACCTGCTCGGGAGCGACCCCGGCACGTTCCAGCGCGGCCTTGATGGCGATACCGCCGAGCTGCGCTCCGGTGAAGTCCTTGAGGGAGCCGAGCAGCCGGCCGATAGGGGTGCGGGCCCCGGCGACGATGACGGATCCAGACACTGCGTGCCTCCAAAAATCGGGTCGGTTCTCGACCTTACCCGTTGGTAGCAAAAGGAGCCCTCGACTGTGTGAGGACTCGCACAGCCGCAGGTCACGGGATCGATCAGGCGTCGTATGGTCGGTGGATGGACGGATTGGCTGGCCTCGTCACGGCCATTGACCACGTGGGCGTGGCCGTGCCCGACCTCGACCGAGCGATCGCCTTCTACCGCGACACGCTCGGCCTCGAACTGACCCACGTCGAGGTGAACGAGGGCCAGGGCACCAAGGAGGCGATGATGCGCGCCCCCGGCGACGACGGCACCGGCTCCGCGGTGCAACTCCTCGCTCCGCTCTCCCCGGACTCCACGATCGGCAAGTTCATCGACAACAAGGGCCCGGGCGTCCAACAGGTCGCCTACCGCGTAACGGACATCGAGGCGGCGGAAAAGATCCTGCGCGCGAAGGGCATGCGAGTCCTGTACGAAACAGCGATCACCGGCACGGCGAACAGCAAAGCCAACTTCGTCCACCCGAAGGACACCGGCGGCGTACTGGTCGAACTAGTCCAACCAGCAAAGTAACCGCGAGTCGCGCCCCCAGACATAGCGAGTCGCGCGCCCAGGCACAGCGAGTCGCGCCCCCAGGCACAGCGAGTCGCGTTCCCACGCGCACCGAGTTGTCGATTTCGTGCACATCCCGCGATCAAGATCGGCACGAAACACACAACTCGCGGTGTCTGAGCGCGCGACTCGCGGTGTCTGAGCGCGCGACTCGCCATGGCTGAGCGCGTGACTCGCGGGGTTTGGGGGCGTGACTCGCGGGGGTTAGTGGGTTGGGGCGGTTGCTGTTAGTGCGCCTGCTATGAAGTCGACTTCTCGGTCGATTGGGTTTGTCTCCGTTGGGTCGTCGTGGCGGGCCACCGAGTGGCGGTAGCTCACCGCGAGGGCCAGCAGGCTTGAGGCCGTCTCCACCTGGGTCGGGGGTAGGGGGCCGGTGCTCGCCGCCTGGATGACGGCGCGGACCTGTTCCACCACCGTCGAGAACCGCTCCTGCAGCGCCGCCTTGACCGACGGGTGCGTGTCCGCCTCTCGCCACAGCAGGTGCGACAGCAGCGTGGACGCCCGGTTCCGTGCGTCCAGCTCCGCGACGAGACGCCGCAGCGACGCCGCCACGTCACCCGGCACGACCACCGACCTCGGCTCGATGCGCTGGTCCGGCAGCCGGGCCACGAGAGCGGTCAGCAGGTCCTGCTTCTTGGAGAAGTAGTAGTGCACGAGCCCCTTGGGCACCCGCGCGAGCACGGCGATCTTCGAGGTCGGTGTCGCGTCGAAACCGGACTCCGCGAACAGTTCCTCGGCCGCGGCCAGGATGCGCTCCCGCGCGGACGGGTCGGACCCGTCGGATCCGTCCGCCTTCTTGCCTCTGCGCATCACCTGGTGCCTCCGGAACGAAACAAAACGGCGCGGTCCACAACGTAACCCGGGAACGGGCGACGTGCGGACCGCGCGTTGGTGCTGCTCAGTGTTGCCCGGCGACGCCGGACCGGTGCGCGTGCTGGGCGACCGGGAGCGCGGCGGCACCCGCGATCACCGTCAGGGCGCCGATGATCCAGGACGACCAGGACATACCGGTGAACTCGGTGTACCCGATCACCCATGGCGAGATGAACATGAGCACGCCGAGGACCACCTGGATCCCCTCGCCGTAGATCATGCCCGGCATGGCCAGTGAGGCCAGCCCGTCGAGGGCGACGAGCGCGCCGAGCACGATCATCGTCCACATCGCGGCGTCGTTCGTGTCCATCCACAGGAACGACAGCAACGCCACGACACCCAGGACGACCTCCGCCCAGTCGTGCGGCCTGGTCCACGGCCGAACCGCGGAATCTGCCATCGAGACCACCTCCGTGTCAGTGAGAGCCTCTGCCCCGATACTGCGCCTTGGTTGGCCGCCCGGTCAAACGTCTGCCGACGACTCGTGTGTCACAACTCCATATCGACGTGTGGCGGGCCCACACCACCGAGTGACCCACCTCTCGCCAGGGTTCTTCTGAAACGTTACTGGCCGGTAGCGTCGATGGGCATGCAGAAGATTCTCGACGCCATCCTCGCAGGTGACATGGCCTCCGTCGGCACGATGCCGGTGCCGGAGTCGTACCGCGGTGTGACGGTGCACGCCGACGAGGTCGAGATGTTCGCCGGGCGCGAGCACGCCGACAAGGACCCCCGTGAGTCGCTGCACGTGGACGAGGTGCCCACCCCGGAGCTGGGCCCCGGTGAGGCGCTGGTCGCCGTCATGGCGAGCGCCATCAACTACAACACGGTGTGGACGTCGATCTTCGAGCCGATGGACACCTTCGGCTTCCTGCGCCGCTACGGCAAGACCTCTCCCCTGGCCAAGCGCCACGACCAGCCCTACCACGTGGTCGGTTCCGACCTCGCCGGCGTCGTGCTGCGCACCGGCCCCGGTGTGAACGCGTGGCAGCCCGGCGACGAGGTCGTCGCGCACTGCCTCAACGTCGAGCTGGAGCACCCGGACGGCCACGCCGACACGATGCTCGACCCCGAGCAGCGCATCTGGGGCTTCGAGACGAACTTCGGCGGGCTCGCCGAGCTGGCGCTCGTCAAGTCCAACCAGCTGATGCCCAAGCCCGCGCACCTGTCGTGGGAGGAGGCCGCCTGTCCCGGCCTGGTCAACTCGACCGCCTACCGGCAGCTGGTCTCCCGCAACGGCGCCGGCATGAAGCAGGGCGACACGGTGCTCATCTGGGGCGCCTCCGGCGGTCTCGGCTCGTACGCGACGCAGTTCGCGCTGAACGGCGGCGCGACCCCGGTGTGCGTGGTGTCGAGCCCGCAGAAGGCGGAGATCTGCCGGAAGATGGGCGCCGAGCTGATCATCGACCGCAACGCGGAGGGCTACCGGTTCTGGAAGGACGAGAACACGCAGGACCCCAAGGAGTGGAAGCGTTTCGGCGCACGCATCCGCGAGCTGACCGGCGGTGAGGACCCGGACATCGTGTTCGAGCACCCCGGCAAGGAAACCTTCGGCGCGAGTGTCTATGTGGCCCGCAAGGGCGGCACAATCGTCACCTGTGCGTCGACGAGCGGGTTCATGCACCAGTACGACAACCGGTACCTGTGGATGAACCTGAAGAACATCATCGGTTCGCACTTCGCGAACTACCGGGAGGCGTGGGAGGCCAACCGGTTGATCGCCAAGGGAAAGATCCACCCGACACTGTCCGGTGTGTACGCACTGGAGGAGACCGGGCAGGCGGCCTACGACGTGCACAAGAACACGCACCAGGGCAAGGTCGGTGTGCTGTGCCTCGCGCCGGAAGAGGGCCTCGGAGTGCGGAATCCCGAGTTGCGAGAGCAACATCTTTCGGCCATCAACCGGTTCCGCGGCGTCTGACCCATCCTGTCGCGCCAAGCAAGGTAGCGTGGGGCCCATGGCGCTGGGTGAAGAACGTGATCTTGTACCGCTGGGAGCCGGCTTCGACATCACCAAGCGCGGCTACAGTCGGATGCAGGTCGAAGAGCACCTCGAGCAGCTGGACAGCCAGCTGAAGATCCTCGCAGCCGACCGCAACGCGGCGGCGGCGCAGGCTGCCGAGCTCACGTCCCAGCTCGAACTGGCCCGCACCACGATCGACGACCTGCACAAGCAGGTCGAGCGGTTGGCGCAGCCGCCGACGACCCTGGAGGGTCTGTCGGAGCGCCTGCAGCGGATGTTGCGCCTCACACAGGAAGAGTGCGAGGAGATGCGCGCCAAGGCGATCGCCGAGGCCGACCACACCAGGGCGAAGGCGCAGGCCGAGGCCGACGAGCTGCGCGGCAGGTACGAGCGGCAGCTCAAGGATCTCGACGCGCGGCGCATCGCCATGGAGGAGGAGCACCGCGGCGTTCTGACGGCCGCGCGCAAGCAGGCCGAGGAGATCGCCGAGCGGGCACGCACCGAGGCGGAGGCCGCCGACATCGCCGCGCAGGCGCGGCGCACGCAGGTCGAGGAGGACTTCGAGATCGCGATGGCCTCGCGGCGCACGGACTCGATGCGCGCGCTGGCCGAGCAGGAGGCGACGTCGAAGTCCGAGGCCGAGCGCCGGGTCCGCGAGGCCACCGAGGAGGCCAACCGCCGCCGCCACGAGGCGATGACGGAGGCGACCGCGCGTCTGCAGGAGGCGACGGACGAGGCGAACCGCCGGGTCCGCGAGGCGACCGAGGAGTCGAACCGCCGCATCAACCACGCCGCACAGCGCGTGGCGGCGCTGCGCAAGCTCCGCGCGAAGGTCGCCGACCAGCTCACGGCGGCCCGCGAGCTGGTCGTCGACGCGCACGCCTACCTCGACAACGCCGTACCCGCCTTCGAGCCGCTGCCCGAGGAACTGGCCGAGGCCGCGGAGGCGGCCGCGAAGCCGACCCCGGCTCCGCGCGACCGCAACCCGATGCCCGGCCCGCCCAGGGAGAAGTGGGAGACGGGCGGCGCCCCGGACGCGCCCCCGGTCCCACCGGACGTCGCGGAGGCGAAGACGAGGCGCATCTCCCGGTGAGCGGTCTCCTCGCCACGGCGATCGAGGAGGCCAGGCAGGGTTTGGCGGAGGGCGGCATCCCCATCGGGGCAGCCCTGTTCACCGCGGACGGGGAGCTGCTCGGCCGTGGCCACAACCGCCGCGTGCAGGACGGCGACCCGTCCATGCACGCCGAGACGAACGCGTTCCGCAACGCGGGCCGCAGAAGGCACTACCGGGACACGATCATGGTGACGACGCTGTCACCCTGCTGGTACTGCAGTGGCCTGGTGCGCCAGTTCGGCATCCCCAAGGTCGTCGTCGGCGAGGCGACCACGTTCCACGGCGGCCACGACTGGCTCGCCGAGCACGGCGTGGAGGTCGAGATCGCCGACGACGAGACGTGCGTGGCGCTGATGACCGAGTTCATCGCCGCCCACCCGGACCTCTGGTACGAGGACATCGGCGAGTAGTCACCGGGTGATCGTGAACATGTAGCACCCGTAGGCCACGTTCCTGCTGTGCACCTCGACGACCTCCGGGTGTGCCAGCACGGACGCGATGACGGCGTCGGGATCGGTGCCGTCGTGCACGCGGGTGGCCGGGTGGATCCACCCCCGCGCGTCGTAGGCCCGCAGCACCTGCGGGCGTCCCACCCACTGGGTGGGATAGCCGTCGGACTCCGGCCCGGCGCACGGGCCGGCGTGCGTGAACACCGCCCCACGCTCCTGGTAGGGCGACCCGTCGGGCAGCGGCGGCGCGTAGTTGAACAGGACGAGGTCCTCCCCCGCGTTCGCGTCCCGCAGGCAGCAGCGCAGCGGCTCCCCGCCCTCGGCCGTCGCCGCGACCCCGTCACCCCGGACCGTCAACGCTGTGATCGTGTATCCGCTCATGACGTCGAGCCTGGCCCGCGCCGGCCGCGGAGTCCGGCGGAAATCGGTCGTCGCGGGTCGTGCGAAGTCGTGCTCGACCACGGTAGGTTTACGCGCGAGTAGCTAACACGGAGGGACACATGACGGCTTACCAGACCGTGGTCGTCGGCACGGACGGCTCCGACTCCTCCTACCGCGCGGTGGACCGGGCCGCCCGGATCGCGGCGGACGCGGACGCCACCCTCGTCATCGCCTGCGCCTACCACCCCGCCCGCCAGGACGACGTCGACCGTGCCCAGGACGAGCTGGGTTCGGACGTCGCGTACCAGGTCGTCGGCTCGTCTCCGGCGGAGGAGTCGGTGCGCACCGCGGCCGAGCGCGCGAAGAAGCAGGGCGCGACGAAGATCGACACCGTGGTGGTCGACGGTGAGCCGGTCCCGACGCTCACCAAGGTCGTCAAGGAGCGCGCGGCGGACCTGCTGGTGGTCGGCAACCGCGGCCTGAACTCTCTGGCGGGCCGGCTCCTCGGTTCGGTGCCCTCGGAGGCCGCACGCAAGTCCGGCGTGGACGTGCTCATCGTCCACACGACGTGACGTCGCGGAGCTTGCGGAGCGAGAAACCGTGACCGACGAAGAGGCGCTCCAGCAACGCATCGAGCGCATCCTCCTCGGCGGGAGCCGTCAGTACACGCGCGCTGAGGTCGCCCAGCTCACCGGTGTGCCGCCGGAGCGCTCGCAGGCCCTGTGGCGGGCGCTGGGCTTCGCCACGCAGGACGACGACGCGGCGGTCTTCACCGACGGTGACGTCCGCGCGCTGCGGATCACGAGCGAGCTGATCCGCGGCGGCATCGTCGACCCGTCGATCGCGACGGCGACCGCACGCATGATCGGCCAGCACATGTCCCGCCTTGCCGAGTCGCAGGTCCACCTGCTGCGCGGTGTTCTCGCCGCCAACCCGGAGATCGGCGCGGACGAACGCCAGCTGGCCCGGCTCGTCGAGCACCTCACCCCGGAGCTGGAGGCGCTGCAGGACTACGTGTGGCGGCGCCACCTGGCCGCGAACTCGGTCCGCATGCTCGTCACCTCCGACGAGGAGCTGGACGAACGCCGCCAGGTCGTGGGGTTCGCCGACATGGTCGGGTTCACGACCCTGACCCGCCGCTCCAGCGAGGCGGAACTGGTCGCGGTCGTCGACCGGTTCGAGACCCTGGCCGCCGACATCGTCGCCGAGAACCACGGCCGCATCGTGAAGATGCTCGGCGACGAGGTGCTGTTCGTGGCGGACTCCCCGTCGGACGGCGCCGAGATCGCGTTGGACCTCCTCGACCGCGCCGAGAAGGAGGACGGCGTGCCGTCACTGCGGGCCGGTCTCGCGTACGGGCGGGTGCTCAGCCGGTTCGGTGACATCTACGGCTCGGTGGTCAACATCGCGGCGAGGCTGACGTCGGTCGCCCGTCCCGGCACGGTGCTGGTGGACGTGGAGATGGCGGAGGCGCTCAGGGCGGACCAGGGCTACACGGTGCGGACCCGCCGCCCGGTGTCCGTCCGCGGCTACGCCCGCCTCCGCTCGGCGGCGCTGCGACGCGCGGGCGAGGAGGGCACGTCGCTCGCCGAGTCCGCCCAACGCGTCGCGGCCGAGGTCCTGGGCCTCCTGGACGACGAGGACGAGGCGCCGCACATCCCCCTCGAACCGGACGACGAGGCGACCACGCCCCGCAGGAAAGGTCGGCGGCGCAGGCGCTGACCTGTTTGGATGGACCCATGCGCTTCCCCGACACGCCGCTTGTGCTGCTCCACGCCTTCCCGCTGGACCACCGGATGTGGGACGGGGTGCGCGGCGGGATCGCCGAGCACGTGGAGCTGATCACCCCGACGCAACGCGGTTTCGGTGGTACCCCATTGGGTGCGGACGAACCGGACCTGGCGACGGTCGCGGCCGACGTGCTCGGCCGGCTGGACGGCCGCCGGGCAGTCCTGGGCGGCTGCTCGATGGGCGGCTACGTGGCGATGGCCATGCTGAAACAGGCACCGGAACAGGTGGCGGGCCTGGTCCTGGTCTCGACGAGGGCGACCGCGGACGGGGAGGCGGGCCGGGCCAACCGTCACGCCATGGCGTCCCGCATCGAGGAGGAAGGCCCTGCGTTCGTCCCCGACACGGTGCTGCCGACGCTCCTTGGCACGGAGACGGTGGAACGCCGTCCGGAGGTCGTGGACACGGTACGCGCGCTGATCTCGGACCAGGACGGCGCGGCGATCGCCTGGGCCCAGCGCGCGATGGCCGTTCGTCCGGACTCGTCCGAGGCTCTGCGTCAGGCGGACGTGCCGACACTCATCGTGCGTGGCGAACAGGACACGTTGATCCCGGCGGACGAAGCGGAGGCGTTGGCGGCGTTGATGCCGAAGGCGGAGGTGGTGGTGCTGTCGGGCGCGGGCCACCTGCCGCCGCTGGAGGTCCCGGAGGAGTTCACCGGCGCGGTGGCCCGCTGGCTGGAGTGACCGGGCGCACCCGGTCCGTGACCATGGTTAGCATCGGTGAGGTGACGCAGGTTGCGGACGGCGACAGACCGGAATGGGTCCCCACCGAACGGCTGCTGTTACGCAAGGTGGCCCCCGACGACGTAGACGCCATGATCGCCATCCACGCCAACCCGGACGTGGTCCGCCACCGTCCCGAGGGCGTCAGCTCCCCTGGTGAGTCGCGGCAGCTGTTCTCCGCCTGGCTCGACCATTGGGCCGAGTTCGGCTTCGGCTACTGGTCGATCGAGCTGGCCGGCAGCGGTGAGCTGATCGGGTTCGGCGGCCTGCAGCTCTCCTACGGCGATGACGGACCGTACCTGAACGTGTTCTACCGCCTCTTCCCCGACCACTGGGGCCGCGGCTACGCGCCCGAGATGGTCACGGCCGCCACGGAATGGGGGCGCCGCGTCCTCCCCGGCCTGCCGATACTGATCATCACGCCGACGCCGAACGTGCCCGCCCAGCGGGTCGCGCTCAAGCTCGGGTTCACCGAGATCCGGCGGGCGTGGTTCCAGGGCACATTGTGTTGCTTCTTTCAGCACCCGGATGAATGATGCGGCCATGCCAGTGACCGTCAGAGCCGACCTCGCCTCCCTGCCCGACTACATCGCCGGCCGGAAGGTGCCCGGGGCCGTCATCCTCTCCAGCAACGAGCTGTCCGGCCCGCCGCCCGCGGCCATCCTCGCCGCCATCGCCGACGCGGCCGCCGACGTCAACCGCTACCCCGCGATGGGCGCCGACGACCTGCTCGACAAGACCGCCGAGCACTTCGGTCTCGACCGGCCGCGGCTCGCGGTCGGCTGCGGCTCGGTGAGCCTGTGCCAGCAGCTCGTGCAGGCCACGTGCGAGCCGGGTGACGAGGTCGTGTTCGGCTGGCGGTCGTTCGAGGCGTACCCGATCGTCACGCAGATCGCGATGGCCGCCGGCGTGAAGGTGCCGCTGACGCCCGACCAGGGCCTCGACCTCGAGGGCATGCTCGCCGCGGTCACCGACCGCACACGCCTGATGTTCGTGTCGAACCCGAACAACCCGACCGGCACCGCGCTGCGGACCGCCGAGCTCACCGACTTCCTCGACCGCGTCCCCGACAACGTGCTGGTCGTGCTGGACGAGGCGTACCGCGAGTTTGTGACCGACCCCGACGTGCCCGACGGCTTCACCTTCCTGGACCGGCAGAACGTGGCCGTGCTGCGGACGTTCTCCAAGGCCTACGCGCTGGCCGGCATCCGCCTGGGCTTCCTCGTCGCGTCCCCGGACGTGGCGTCCGGGGTGCGGAAGGTCGGGATCCCGTTCTCGGTGAACCGGGTCGCGCAGGCAGCCGGCATCGCGGCCATGGCGGCGACGCCCGAGCTGCTGGAGCGGTGCGCCGAGGTGACGAAGGAACGCACCCGCGTGCACGAGGCCCTGGTGGAGATGGGCTACGACGTGCCGTCGTCGCAGGCGAACTTCGTGTGGCTACCGCTGGGTGCGCGGACCGCCGAGTTCAACGAGCACTGCCTGGACCAGAAGGTCGTCATCCGCGCGTTCGCGGGCGAAGGCGCACGAGCCACAATCGGCCTCCAACCAGAGAACGACGCCTTCCTGGCCGCAGCAACCTCCTTCCCCCACTAACCGCGAGTCGCGCCCCCACACACAGCGAGTCGCGCGCACACACATCGCGAGTCGCGCGCCCGCGCATACCGAGTTGGCAGTTTCGTGCAGGTCGTGTGTGCACGAAACGTACAACTCGGTGTGCCTGGGCGCGCGACTCGCGGTGTCTGGGCGCGCGACTCGCGGTGTTCGGGGGCGCGACTCGCGGTGTTCGGGGGCATCAGGCTGCGACCTGTTCGGCTTTCAGCTGGTCGACGAAGTGTTGGCGGGCGGTGGCTACTCGGCGCCAGTGGGCGATGCGGTCCAGTTCCGTTGAGGCCTTCGCCAGTACCTCGGCGGCGTGGGCGGCGGACTCGACCTCGTTGGCGGCGGCGTCGAGGTCGCCTGCGTCGATCAGGGCGTAGGCGCGGCGCATCTCGGACTGGGCGGTGGCGTAGATGGCGTAGGCGGTCAGGTTGTCCGCGAGGGCGCCGAGGGGGTGCGACATCGGTCTCTCCTGTCTGTGCTGGGCCTTACACAGACACGTCGAACCAGAACGCGCCGGTTCGACACCTTCGGCGCGGAATTCCTAACGTTTTCGTGTCGGCCTTCTGCGGCCGCGGGCCTGCCAGCACCCGAGGTGCCAGTGCCGCCGGTCCGCGACGGACCCCACGTCGTCGGCGGGCCAGACGACGACGTGCGCGACGCCGGGCTGGATCTCGTGGTCGCAGCCGGGGCACCGGTAGGTCTTCGTCGCCTGGGTGGCGCTCACGTTCCGCACCAGCCACTCGCCGTCGTCGCCCGACTCGGCACGCTGCCAGCCCGCCGTGCCCAGCGGGCGCGGCTCGGCACGCGGCACGCGGCGGTCACGGTTACGACGAGGCACGGGACCTCACGGTAGCGGCAGGGCAGAATGGTCGCCGTGCCGACATACGAATACCGCTGCAAGGACTGTGCGACGACCTTCGAGGTCCGCCGCTCGATGAGTGAGTCGTCCGACCCGGCCTCCTGCCCCGAGGGCCACGACAACACCGTGAAACTGCTGTCCATGGTGGCCGTGACCACGGGCGGTGACGGCGCGGCGGCACCCATGGGTGGCGGCGGTGGCTGCTGCGGCGGCTCGTGCGGCTGCGGCTGACGCCCTCACTAGCGGTAGTCGCGGAAGCCCTTGCCGGTCTTGCGGCCCAGACGGCCCGCCGTGACCAGGTGTTCCAGCAGCGGCGCCGGGGCGAACCCGGCGTCGCGGAACTCGTAGTACAGGGTGCGCTCGATCGCCAGCGACACGTCCAGCCCGACCACGTCCAGCAGCTCGAACGGCCCCATCGGCAGTCCGCAGCCGACCTTCATCGCCGTGTCGATGGCGTCCGCGTCCGCGTAGTGGGCCTCGAGCATCTTCACCGCGTCGTTCAGGTACGGGAACAGCAGCGCGTTGACGATGAAGCCCGCCCGGTCGGCGCAGTGCACCGGGTGCTTGCCGACCTGGCGGCACAACGCGTCCGCCGTCGCCACCACGTCGTCCGCGGTGGAGATCGTCGCGACCACCTCGACCAGCTTCATCACCGGCGCCGGGTTGAAGAAGTGCAGGCCGACGACGTCCGCCGGTCGCGACGTCGCCGCCGCACACTCGATCACCGGCAGTGACGACGTGGTGGTCGCGAGGATCGCGCCCGGCTTCACCGCCTTGTCCAGCGCCTCGAACACGGTCCGCTTGACCGCCAGCTCCTCCGCGACCGCCTCGACGACCAGGTCGCAGTCCGCCAGGTCGTCGAACGACGTGACCCCGGCGATCCGCGCCAGCACGGCGTCCCGGTCCTCTTCGGACAGTCGCCCCTTCGTCACCTGACGGTCCAACGACTTCCCGACCGCGGCGGTCGCCGCCGACGCCTTCTCGGCCGTGCGGGCACGCAGCACGACGTCGAAACCCTTCTTCGCGAACACCTCCGCGATCCCGGTCGCCATGGTGCCGGTGCCGACCACGCCGACGCGGCGCACATCCCGTGCCACAGAAGAGGAACCGGCCGCGCCCGGCGTGTCCACATCGGACACCACGACCGGGGAGTCGATGCCGTCGTAGGTGTAGAAACCGCGGCCGGACTTCCTGCCGAGCAGGCCCGCGGTGATCATCTGCTTCAGGATCGGCGACGGCGCGTGCAACCTGTTGCGGGACTGGCGGTACATCGTCTCGAGGATCTCGTACGCGGTGTCGAGACCGATGAGGTCCAGCAGCGCCAACGGCCCCATCGGGTAACCGCAGCCGAAGCGCATCGCCGCGTCGAGGTCCTCGCGCGTGGCGTAGCGCGACTCGTACATCGACACCGCGTGGTTGAGGTAACCGAACAGCAGCGCGTTCGCGATGAACCCGGCCCGGTCGCCGATGACCACCGGCTCCTTGCCCAGCTCACGCGCGAACTCCTCGACGTCCGCGATCACGTCCGGCTCGGTGACCACGGTGCGCACGATCTCCACCAGCTTCAGCACCGGCGCCGGGTTGAAGAAGTGCAGGCCGACGACCTTGCCCGGCCGTCCCGTGTGGACACCGATCTCGGTGACCGACAACGACGACGTGTTCGACGCGAGGATCACGTCCGGCCGGCAGACCTGCTCCAGTTCGGTGAACACCTGGGCCTTCAGCTCCAGGCTCTCCGGGATGGCCTCCACGACCAGGTCGACGTCGGCCAGGTCCTTCAGGCTCGTCGTGTACGTGATCCGCGACAGCAGCGCGTCCCGCTCGGCCGCGTCCAGCTTGCCGCCCGCCCGGGCGCGCTCGGTGGAGTGCTCGATGTGCTCACGCGCCCGCGCGACAGCCGCCTCGTCGACCTCGACGCCGACCACGTGACGTCCCGTCCTGGCCACCACCTCGGCGATGCCGGCACCCATCGTGCCGAGACCGACGACTCCGACGCGCTGGATATCCCGTGCCACCGTGCACCTCCGCAGTCCGCGACCAGAGCAGCGAACTCGGACACTACCTGCCAGTAACAAAGGCGGCAGCCTGGCCGTGGCCCAGCTCACCGGCCTGTATCGGTCAGGGGCACCGCTCAGGCATCGGGCAGTTCGGACCACACGAGCTCGGCGACGGCGGTCGCCGCGGCGCACGCCTTGGTGACCTGTCCGGTGGGCATCCGGACGTAGACGCTGGCCACCTCGACCACGTCCTCGCTCTCGATCTCGGTGAACGGGAGGTGCCCGGTCTCGACCGCGCAGTAGTCGTGCCCGTTGATCTCGCGGTACTGGCTCGTCACCGTCTGCCTGCCCGCGACCAGGCCCTCCTTGGCGTCGCCGTACACCGCGGGCTCCGGCCCGGCGCCGAACTCCACCCGCACGGTCACCGGCGAGTCGGGGCGCTGCTCCCAGAAGCACGTGTGCTTGCCGGGGTAGTCGTCCGGCCGGTTCACCCCGTCGAGACCGGGGATCGCCGCGATGTCGCCGTCGCCGACGAGCGAGCACGGGTCGACCGTGATCAGCGAGTCGTTCTGGGGGTCGCGGTGCTCGACGTCGCCGTCGAGGATGACGTCGATCGCCCACTCCATGCCGGTGTCGACCATCGGGCACGTGTCGGCGGACCCGTCGTACACGGTGCCGGCCACCTGCATGGTCACCCCGTCGGGGAACACGAGCAGCTGCGAGCAGAACGACGAGCTGTCGTTCTGCTGGCCGACCCACATCCCCGGCTCGACGTCCTTCACACGGTTGCCCTCGATCTCGGGCTGGGCGGAGAGCACCCCGAACGCGCCGACGGAGATCAGCACGTCGGCGTCGCCGTCGGTGTTGATCCGGATCGCGCAGTAGTCGAACGACTCGGGGGTCGCGAACTCGGGCGTGCCGTACTCGGCGAACGCCTCCGGGTCGGTCAGCGAACACGGCGCGACCGTCGTCAGGTCCTCGAACGCGGCCTCCGACGTCAGCTCGTCCGGGACCGTGGTCGCGGCGACCGGCAGACCGCCGACGCGCGAGGTGCACGCGGAGACCAGCACCACCGCGAGGACCGCCAACACCCGAGGCAGAACTGCCAACACCATCACGCCCTAGCGCCGTGCTTGTTCCCCGTGCCGGCGAAATTGAAGCATGTTCACGGCTTGGGCAGTGCGGGAATCAGCAGTTTCGCCACCGCCGCCGCGGTCGAGCAGCCGTTGTCCTTCGGCGTGTCCTTGTTGTCGAAGGAGACCTCGACGATCTCGTCCGCGCCGTCCTCACCGGTGGAGCGGTGCCGCCACTCGATCCGGCAGGAGGTGTGGCCGTCCGACGGGGCCTGGTATCCGGTGATCTTGTTGCCCAGGTCGACCGGTGCGCCGGGGTCGACGGTGTCGTCCTTCGGGTCGTACCCGGTGCGGAACCACACGGCGACGTTGAGGCTGTCCTTGCTCCAGTTGCACCAGTGCAGGGAGTACGGCTCGACCTCGGTGTCGACCTTGACCACGGTCTTGAGCTCGTCGGGGTCCAGCAGGCCGCACGGGTCGACGCTCGCGATGGAGCCGGACTTCTCGCTCCGCTCCGGCGGGTCCTCCCGGATCATGGTGATGATGCCGGTGAGGACCGTGCGGCCGGTGGCGCACAGCTCCTCGCCCTCACCGCCGACCTGCACGCGCAGGCCCTGGTTCGGGTTGGTGGAGGTGACGGCGCTGACGAAGCAGGCCGTGCCGTCGTCCAGCTCGCTCTCGTAGGCGGGCAGGCCGCCGATGTTCTCGTCCGCGTCGGTGGCGCCGTTGAGCGTGTCGCCGACGTAGATCGTGATGTTGAGGTCCTTGCCGTCCTTGTCCTCCATGTAGTTGGAGCAGCTGCTGAAGTCCTGCATCCGGTTGTCGGCCGGCTTGCCGAGCGGGGCCAGGAGGTCCCTGCTCAGCAGGGCACACGGGTCCAGCTTGCGCAGTTGCTCGTTGGAGAACGTCGGGTCGTTGGTCTTCGGCTTGCCGGTCGACGTCCCGGGGTCCAGCTGGCCCGCGGGCACCGTGCTGCGCGGAAAGGTCTGCTTGGCGGTGTCCACCGCCTCGCCACACCCGGCGAGCACGACGGCGGCGACCGCGGACACTACGACAAGGCTTCCCCTCACACGTGCACCGTAGCCACCGGAGTTCGAGCACATGCGGGGAACACCCGAATCAGGGCCACTCACCCCGCCTGACCAGGGACTCTTGCGCATGGTGGCGATGCAGCCACTCCGGGTGATCGAGCGCGGCTCTGAGCACAGTGGAGGCTCGCGCGTCGTCGACGTCGCCGAGGAGCACGAGGTCCAGGGTGGACGGTTGCCGTCCGGTCAGCCAGTCGAGGTACTTCCCGGGATTGGCCCGCGCGACCGCGGCTATCGCTTCCGCCCACAGGTCCACGCACTGCCGCCCCAGCTGCCCGCCCAGCTCGGAGAGCCGAGGCGGGATGTCGGTGCTGTGGTAGAGGTGGAGGACCCGGTCGAACGCAGAGGGCCCCAGCTCCGCGAGGCGGTCGGCGGCACCCTTGCGGAACTCGAAGATCCCGATCAACTCACGGTCGATCTCGTCGCTCACTCGGCCACGGCTCTCCGGTACGCCGCGATGATCGCGAGGTCCAGCAGATCGGCCTCATCTGCCGTGAGGATGAACCCCGCGCCGGGCGGTGGGGCGATGTGGATCTTCCCAGGCGCATCGGAGACGACCACTTGCCGACGCCGGGCGACGGCGTCATCGACCTCTATCCGGTACTCCATCAGCGGCCTCCGCGAGCGTTGCGCCCCTCGGATGCCCATCGCCGTCAGCCCGCGTGGCGTTTCCGGGAAATCACCCGCGACGCGGCTCAGAACAGGCGGAACTCGTCCGACTCGATGCCTCGTAGGGCGTCGTAGTCGAGGGTTACGCAGCGGATGCCCCGGTCCTCGGCGAGGGTGCGGGCCTGGGGTTTGATCAGCTGGGCGGCGAACACGCCCTGCACCGGGGCCAGCAGCGGGTCGCGGTTCAGCAGTTCGAGGTACCTGGTCAGCTGCTCGACGCCGTCGATCTCGCCTCGGCGTTTGATCTCCACGGCCACCGTGGCGCCGACGGCGTCGCGGCAGAGGATGTCGACCGGGCCGATGGCGGTCATGTACTCGCGGCGGACGAGCGAGTACCCGTCACCCAAAGTGGTGATGTGTTCCGCCAGCAGCTCCTGGAGGTGGGCCTCCACGCCGTCCTTGACGAGGCCCGGTTCCGCACCCAGCTCGTGGGCGCTGTCGTGCAGGACCTCGTCGAGGGTGATGACCAGCTTCTCACCCGCCTTGTTCGACACCGTCCAGGTGCCGTCGTCCTCGGTGAGCCAGCACGGTGGGCTCATCCAGTTGAGCGGCTTGTACGCCCGGTCGTCCGAGTGCACGGACACCGAGCCGTCGGCCTTCACCAGCAACAGACGGGTGGCCATGGGCAGGTGGGCGGTCAACCTGCCCGCGTAGTCGACCTGGCAGCGAGCGATCACGAGACGCACCGAAGCAGGCTAGCCGACCAGCCCCGCGTCCTTCGCGAGCACCGCCGCCTGCACACGGGACCGCAGGTCGAGCTTGGTGAGCACCCGCGACACGTGTGTCTTCACCGTCGCCTCGCCGACGCCGAGGCGGCGCGCGATCTGCTGGTTCGACAGGCCCTCCCCCAGGCACACCAGCACCTCGCGTTCGCGCTGGGTCAGGTCGTCGAGGCCCGGTGGCCGGGACACCGCGGGCCGGGCGGACGCGAACGCGGCCATCAACCTTCGGGTGACACTCGGTTCTATGACGCCGTCACCGGCGGCCACCAGGCGCACCGACTCGACCAAGCGCGACGCGTCCACCGACTTCAGCAGGAAACCCGCGGCGCCTGCCCGGATCGCGCCGTAGACGTACTCGTCCATGTCGAACGTGGTCAGCACGATCACCTGCGCGGTCCTCGCCTCGATGACCTGCCTGGTCGCGGTCAGCCCGTCGGTGCCCGGCATCCGGACGTCCATCAGCACCACGTCCGGGCGCAGCGCCGCCGCCTTGCGCACCGCCGTCGCACCGTCCTCCGCCTCCGCCACGACCTCGATGTCCGGCGCGCCGTCGAGGATCATGGTCAGCCCCGCGCGGATGGCCGCGTGGTCGTCGGCGATGAGCACCCGGATCACGTCGCGCGCTCGATGGTTCGCTCCGCTCACAGGGTCTCCTCCGCGGGCAGCTCGGCCCGCACCCGCCACTGCCGCTCGTGCGGCCCGGCCTCCAGCACACCACCGACCGCCTCGGCCCGCTCACGCATGTGCAGCAGGCCACGCCCACCCGAAGACTCCACAGTGGACACTGTACGGTCGTTCACCACCTCGACCACCAACGTGGCGTCCTGCCGGTCGACGGTCACCGACGCCCGCGATCCCGGTGCGTGCTTGACCGCGTTGGCCAACGCCTCCTGCACGATCCGGTACGCCGACAGGTCCACCGCCACCGGCAGCTCCGCGTCGAGGTCGGCCGAGGCCGACACGGACAGCCCCGCGACCCGCGCGGACTCCAGCAGCTGCGCGATGTCCCGCAACCGGGCGGGCGCGGTGTGCTCCACACCCGACTTCTCGGACCGCAGCAGGTGGATCATCGCGCGCATCTCCGTCAGCGACTGGACACTGTTCTCCCGCACGGACTTCAGCACCCGCCGCATCGCCGCGGTGTCACCGTCCACCATGGACAGCGCGGCGGCGGACTGGATCGCGATGGCCGACAGGTGACCGGCGATCACGTCGTGCAGGTCGCGGGCCATCCGCGCGCGTTCCTCGCGCACGGCCGCGTCCCGGTCCAGATCGGCGATCCGCGCGACCTGGTCGGCACGTGCGCGCTCGGCCGCCGCCGCGTCGCGGTGCTGGCGCACGTTGACGCCCCACCACACGGGGATCAGCGGGATGCTGCACACCTGCACGACCCGCACCACGATCTCCTGGAAGTCGTGCGCGGACACGATCGACAGGACCGCGAACACCAGCACCACGGCGCCCGCGCACCACACGACGAACCTGCTCGTGCGGCGCTTCCCGTACACCACAGCGGCGAACAGCAGGTCCATGACCACCAGCAGCGTCGGCACGGCGACGTCGTAGAACAGCTCGGCGCCCGCCAGCACGAGCGCGGCCGACAACCCGACGCCGGGTGCGCGGGTGCGCAACAGCTCGGTGGCGCAGAGGACCGCGAACGGCAGCAGCCGCAGCGGGTCGTCCGTCGCGAGCCCGCCCGGCCCCAGGCTGACGAGCTCCCGCAGCCCGGAAGCCAGGATCACGCTGCCGACCGCGAACTGCAGCACGGCCACCAGCACCGGCATGCGCGGCTCCGCCCACGCACGCAACCGTTCGACACCGGCGTTCACGGTCCCATCACAGCACACGCGCGCACGCGCGGGCGTCCGCACAAGGATGGCACCGCGGGTCCCCCGAAGTGATGACACCGGCTGCCCCGGTTTGCCGACGACATGATCGCGCGGGACCGGCACGGTTGAGGGCATGGAGGATGTCAGCCCCATGGCGATCGCGATCGTCGCCTGTGAGATCGGGTTCTGGGTGGTTCTGGCCGCCGGGCTCGTCGCCCGCTACCTGCTGCGGTGGCGGCGGACGAGCGTGGTGCTGCTGGTCGGCACGCCGTTGCTGGACGTCGCGCTGCTGGCGTTCACCGTCGTGGACCTGCGCGGTGGCGGCGAGGCGACCGCGGTGCACGGGCTCGGCGCGGCCTACCTCGGGTTCAGCGTCGCGTTCGGGCACAGCCTCATCCGGTGGGCCGACCAGCGCGTCGCGCACCGGTTCGCGGGCGGTCCGCCGCCGGTGAAGCCGCCGAAGAGCGGACCCGCGCGCGTGCGGTACGAGTGGCGCGAGTGGGGCAAGTGCCTTGCCGCGGTGGGGATCGCGTGCGCGGCGATGGCCTTGCTGTCCTTCGTGGTCGCGTCGCCCGCGCAGACCGAGGCGCTGTGGGCGCCGGGCGGCTGGATGACGCGGCTCGGCGGCGTCGTCGCCGTCTGGCTGGCACTGGGTCCGATTTGGACGGTCCTGCAGAACATGACCACGAGGGGCAGGCACCAGGGC
The DNA here is from genome assembly GCF_044466355.1 of Actinophytocola sp. NPDC049390. Lineage (NCBI taxonomy): Bacteria > Bacillati > Actinomycetota > Actinomycetes > Pseudonocardiales > Pseudonocardiaceae > Actinophytocola > Actinophytocola sp. NPDC049390. Next base: position 103,025 of record NZ_JBITMQ010000013.1, on the reverse strand, counting down.
GCGTGAATCCGCCGGTGATCGTGCTCGGTTGTGTGCGGGGTTTCCCTCCCGGGGGGTCCTCGCCGGACGGGCTGATCTCGGGCAGGGCCCCTTGACCCGGTGTGATCGGGCTTTGCCAGGTCGACGGGAGGGCAGGCAGGTCGTCTTCGTGGGCTTGCGCCCGGCCTGCTTGGGGGCCTTGCCCGCTTCGCGGGCCTCGGGCGCTGCGCGCCCGGCCGGGGGATTCCCCGAAGGGGCCTTTCGGGACACTCAACGTCCTGAGGGACGCTTTCGGGACACTCAACGTCCCGGATCGACCGGTGATCAAGGTCGGCCGTTGCGCAAGGCGGCCCGCTGCGCGGGCCAGGGCCCGCAGCGCCCGGGCGGTGCTGCGAAAGGCGCACTACCGGCGTTCAATGCTGCGAAAGCGCCCTTCGCGGCACCCGGGCGATGCCGCGAAGGCGCCCCTCGCAGCACGGCACCCGGCGGATGCGCGCCCGGCGGTGCGAAGCGGGTCTGACCAGGCCGCGCTTGCCACAGGTCCGGAACAACCAGGTTGACCACCGGTGGATCCAGGCTCAACGTCCCGAAAGCGACTTTCAGGGCAGTCAGACCTGCCGGACCACCACGCCCGCCGCTTCGAGAGCGGTCACCTCGGCGGTGGGCGCTGCGGTGTCGGTGACCACGACGTCCAGTTCGGACACCGGTGTCACCACGGCCAGCGCGGTGCGGGCGAACTTCGACGAGTCGGCCACCGCGATCACCCGGCTCGCCGAGCGCATGGCGGCCCGCTTCACGGCGGCGTCCGCCAGGTCGTGACCGGTCACGCCGTGCGCGGCGGTGAGCCCGCAGCACCCGAGGACGGCGGTGTCGAACCGCAGCGACGCCAGCGACGCCTCGGTCAGCGGACCGGTGAGCGCCAGCTCGCCCGGCCGGGGCGCGCCGCCGGGGAACAGCAGCGTGAGCGACGGGGCGCCCACGAGCGCGTTCATGGCGTGCAGGGAGAGCGGCACCACGGTCATCCGCCGGTCGTGCAGCGCGCGGGCCACCGCGACACACGTGGTCCCGCTGTCCACCACGACCGACTCGCCATCCGCGAGCAACGCGGCGACCTCGGCGGCGATCCGCTGTTTGGCCTCGACGTCCTCGGTGACCCGCAACGCGTACGGCGGCTCCTCGCCCCGCAGCAGCAGACTCCGCGCACCGCCCCGGTAGCGCTCCAGCACGCCCTGCGCAGCCAGTACCTCCAGGTCACGCCGGATGGTCATCTCGGAGGCGCCGGTCAACGCGGCCAGCTCGATCACGCTCATCTCACCCGCGTCCCGGGTCGCCTCGGCGATCCGGCGCAGCCGTTCAGTGCTCACGAACACAACAATAGTGCGTAGCGCGCCCGAACGAACATGGGTTATGTTCGAATGGTGATGCGGCGCGCTCGGGTGGCGACCTTTGCCTTCTTCGGCCTCAACGGCTTCGTCATCGGCATGTGGGTGGTCCACATCCCGGTGATCGAGCAACGGGCCGGGGTCGACCACGCCACGTTCGGCCTGCTCCTGCTGCTCCTCGGCGGCGGCGCGTTCGCCGGCATGCAGGTCGCTGGCCCGCTGACCGACCGGTTCGGCCCGCACCGCGTGGTGCCGCTGTCGGCGGTCCTGTGCACGACCGCGCTGATCCTGCCCGGCCTCGCCACCAACGGGATCGCGCTCGGCGCGGCACTCGTGGCGCTCGGCCTGGGCAACGGCTGTCTCGACGTCAGCATGAACGCGCACGCGGTCGAGGTGGAACACGCCTACGGCCGCACGATCATGTCCGCGTTCCACGCCGTGTGGTCGGTCGGCGGGTTCCTCGCCGCCCTCGCCGGGGCGCGCACGCTGACCTGGGACTGGTCGCCGGTGACCACGTTCGCCGTGTCGGCCGGCATCACGCTGGCCATCGCCGCGGCCGCCACTCCGGCACTGATGCGCAAGACACCCAAGCCCGCCGAGGAGGGCCCGAAGCAGCGCAGGCGGACCCCGGGCCGGATCTGGTGGCTCGCCGTGATCGCGTTCCTGCTCATGCTGGCCGAGGGCGTCGCGAACGACTGGAGCGTGCTGCACCTGAGCACGGTCCTGGACGCGCCGGAGGCGACCGCCGCGTTCGCGTACGGCTGTTTCGCGGCCGCCATGACCATCGGCCGCCTGCTCACCGACCCCGTCTCCCAGCGGTTCGGCCCGGTCGCGATCGTCCGCTACGGCTCGGCGATCGCCGCCGTCGGCATCCTCACCGCGTCGCTGACCTCGTCGATCCCGATGGCGCTCGCCGGGTGGACGTTGTTCGGCATCGGGCTGTCCGGGAGCGTGCCGCAGCTGTTCAGCGCGGCCGGGCACGCCGACCGCGACAACGCGGGCGCGAACGTGTCCCGCGTCGCCGGGCTCGGCTACCTCGGCATCCTCGCGGGCCCGGCGGTCGTCGGGCCGATGACGCACCTGATGCCGCTCAACCACACGTTCCTGCTGATCGCGGTGTTCTGCGTGGTCGCGGTGGGCGCGGCCGGGCTGCTCAGTCCGGCCACTCCGGACGCCGCTTCTCCAGGAACGCCGCCATCCCCTCCCGAGCACCGGGAAGCTGCGACGCGGCGGCCATGACCTCGACGGCGACCGCGTACGCGTCGGCCTCCGGCCGGTCCAGCTGCGCGTAGACCGTCTGCTTGCCGAGCGCCTTGCTGGCCCGGCTGCCGCGGGTGGCCTTCGCGAGCAGGTCGTCGACGGCCGCGTCCAGGTCCTCGTCGGGCACGACCCGGTTGACCAGGCCCCACTCCAACGCGGTCGGCGCGTCGATGACGTCGCCGGTCAGCACCATCTCCATCAGCCGCTTCCGGCCGATGTTGCGGGCCACCGGCACGGCGGGCGTGTGGCAGAACCAGCCGCCCTTGCCGCCGGGCAGCGCGAACCCGGCCGACTCGGCGGCCACCGCGAGGTCACACGACGCCACGAGCTGGCAACCGGCGGCGGTCGCCAGGCCGTGCACGCGGGCGACCACCACCTGCGGCACCGACTCGATCGTCTTCATCAGCCCGGTGCACAGCTGCAGCAGGTCACGGACCCCGACGAGGTCGCGGGACGCGACGTCGCCGAAGTCGTGCCCGGCCGAGAAGACCGGCCCCTCGCCCGCGAGGACGATGCCCGTCGCGGCCGAGTCACCGGCGTCCTCGAAGGCGCTGAGCAGCTCGGACAGGTGCTCGTAGGACAAGGAGTTCCGCCGCGACGGCCGGTTCATGGTGATCCGGACCGTGTCACCGTCGTCCTTGACCGTGATGTGCTCCATGCCTGCGAGCCTAGCCCCGCTCCAGCACCGCGCTCAGGAACTCCCGCGTCCGCTCGTGGTCGGGCTCGCTGAACAGCTTGTCCGGTGCCGCGTCCTCCACGATCTGGCCGCCGTCGAACATCATCACCCGGTCGGACACGTCGCGCGCGAAACCCATCTCGTGGGTGACGCACAGGAACGTGATGTCCGTGGTGTTCGCGATGTCCTTCAGCAGCGCGAGCACGCCCGCGACCAGCTCCGGGTCCAGCGCCGAGGTGACCTCGTCGAGCAGCAGCACGTCCGGCCGCATGGCGAGTGCCCGCGCGATCGCGACCCGCTGCTGCTGCCCGCCGGACAGCTGCGTCGGGTGTGCGTTCACCTTCTCGGACAACCCGACCAGGTCCAGCAGCTCACGCGCCCGGTCCTCGGCCTCGGCCCTGGACAACCCCAGCGAGCGGATCGGCCCCTCGGTGAGGTTCTGCAGCACCTTCATGTTGGGGAACAGGTTGAACTGCTGGAACACCATGCCGATGCGCTTGCGCACCTGGCGCTGGTGCTTCTCGTCGGCGGGCATCAGCCGCTCGCCGCGGCGCATGTGCGTGAGGCACTCGCCGTCGACGTGGATCTTGCCGCCGCTGACCTGTTCCAGTGTCATGAGCAGCCGCAGGATCGTCGTCTTGCCCGAGCCGCTCGGCCCGATCAGCGTGACGAACTCCCCCGGCGCGACGGTGAAGTTCAGCTCGTCGAGGACGACGTGGTCGCCGAACCGCTTGACCACGTCCTCGAACCGGATCATGAAATCCTCAGTGGACGGTTCCGACACGACGCTCCAACCATCGAACGAGTAGGGATGCGGAGTAGCTCAGCACGAGGAACAACAGGCCCGCGGTGGTGATCGGCTCGACGAAGCGATACGTCTCCGAGCCCTCCTCGCGTGCCGCGCCCACGATGTCCAGGACACCGATCGCCAGCAGGAGCGGGGTCTCCTTCAGCATCGAGATCGTGTAGTTGCCGAGCGCGGGCAGCACCCGCGGGATGGCCTGCGGCAGGATCACCGCCCGCCACGTCCGCGCCTTCGGCAGGCTCAACGCGGTGGCGGCCTCCCACTGCCCCGGCGGCACGGCCTCGATGCCCGCGCGGTAGACCTCGGCGGCGTAGGTCGCGTAGTGCAGACCGAGCGCGATCACACCCGTGGTGAGCGGGTCGAACTTGATGCCGAAGTCCGGGAACACGAAGAACAGGAAGAAGATCTGCACCAGCAGCGGCGTGCTGCGGATGAACTCCACGACCGCCCACGTCACGCCACGCACCACGCGGAACGGTGACCGGCGCAGCAGCGCGAACACGAGGCCGAGCACGTACGCGATGACCGAGCCGTAGACCGTGGCCTGCAAGGTCACGAGCAGACCGTTTCCGGCCACCTCCGGGAGAACGTCCCAGAAGTAGTCCCACTGCCAGACGTCGTTCACGGCGCCACCCCCGTCCTGGTGCTGAGCACCATGGACCGCAGGGTCTTGGCCCGCGACGGCTTGCGGCCGACCAGTTTCCCGGCCCAGCGCTCCAGCGCCCGCATCCCGGCGGTGATCAGGACCGCCAGCACCAGGTAGAAGAGCAGAACGACCGTCCAGATGAGCCACGCCTGGTCGATGTGCCGGTCGATCAGCACCTCACGCGCCTGGTAGGTCATCTCGTGCACGAAGATGATCGTCAACAGCGAACTGCCCTTGAGCAGCTGGACGAACAGGTTGTTGAACGGCGGCACCATCTCCACGAGTGCCTGCGGCAGGACCACGCGCCGCATCCGTTGCGCACGCGTGAAGTTCAGCGCGATCGCGCCCTCGTACTGCGCCTTCGGCACCGACTGCACGGCGCCGCGGACGATCTCCGCGCCGTACGCGCCGAAGTTCAGGCCCAGCACCACGATGCCCGCGACCAGCGGGACGACGCGGTAGCCGACCAGCACCGGCAACACGAAGTAGATCCACAGCAACTGCACGAGTTCCGAGGTGCCGCGCCAGATCTCGACGTAGATCCGCGCGAGTACGCGCACCGTCCGCGACTTCGACAGCATCGCGAGACCGAACACGAACGACAGCACGGTCGCGATGAGGATGCCGCCGACGGTCGCCTCGACCGTCAGCAGCAAACCCTCGGCGATCGTGCTGACGAACAACGACAGGTTGTCGAACACGACGTTCGCCTACCTGCTCAGGACCCCGCGCAGAGCTGCTCGGTGGTCACGTCCTCCGGCGGCAGGTTGTCCTCCGTGAAACCGAACGGCTTGACGATCTCCAACCACTCGCCGGACTGGTGCAGCTTGTCCAGCTCGGCGTTGAAGGCCTCGACCAGGTCGGTCTCGCCCTTGCGGAAGACGAAGCCGCCGGCCTGGATCTGTTCCTTGCCGCCGACCACCGGGACGAAGCCGTCGGTCACCTCGAACGGCGCACCGGAGTTCTGCTTGAGCAGCTCCTTGAGCGAGATGTCGGTGAGCGCACCGCAGTAGGCGCGATTGTCCTGCAGCGCCTGGAAAAGCTCCGGCTGACCGTCGTAGGGCTGGATCTTGTCCTCTGCGATCCCGGTCGCCTTCGCCACGCTCTGCTCGATCGTGCCCGACAGCACGGCGATCGCGAGGCCCTTGGCCTTCACGTCCTCGAAGTTCGTGACGCCCTGCGGGTTGCCCTTCGGCACCATGAAGGCGGTCGGCGTCACGTAGTCCACGTTGGAGAACTCAGCGTTCCCGCAGCGGTCGGGCTTGATGGCCATTCCCGCGGCCACCATGTCGAAGTCCCCGGCGTTCAGCGCGGGGATCAGCTGACCGAACTCGACCTGCGTCGCCTCGACCTTGTCGACGCCGATCGCCTTGAACACCGCCTTGGCGACTTCGGGCGCCTCTCCGGTGACCTCGCCACCCTCGGTATAGCCATAAGGGACCTCGCCGGCGATGCCGACCTTGATCGTCTTGGCTTCCTTGATTCTCTGCAGGGTGCCACCTTCACCGGATCCACCCTGCGGGACCTCCGAACAGGCCGTCAGCAGTGCGGGACCACCGATGACCGCGGTGCCCGCGACCGCGCCGAACCTGAAGAAGTCGCGTCGTGTCCAGTTGTTCATCGCCATCGTCCCAGTCCTCACGTCAATCGCTCGGCGTAATCGCGTCTCGATGGCAACTCAACGTAGGGGGAGAGATCGGGGCTGGTCAAAGCTGGGCGTAAGATCAACGAAGTCCGTTGTATAACCGAGACATAGTGTCGGTAACGCTCCGGACCAGGTCCCGTAGGCCCCATCGGTGACGCTCTCCGTGTCCGGCATGTTGCTTTCAGTGAGCGCCTTCTAGGTCAGCCCGTGCGCCGATCGGATGACGTCGACGATCTGGTTCATGATCTCGGTCAGCTCGTAGTCCTTCGGGGTGAACACCCGGGCGACACCGCGTTCCCGCAGCTGCCGCGCGTCGGCGGGCGGCACGATGCCGCCCACCACGACGGGGACGTCGGCCGCACCGGCGGCCCGCAGCCCGTCGACGACGTCCGGCACCACCGCGAGGTGCGAACCGGACAGGATGGACAGGCCGACCACGTGCACGCCCTCCTGCACCGCCGCGGTCACGATCTCCGCCGGGGTGAGGCGAATGCCCTGGTAGATGACCTCGAAGCCGACGTCGCGGGCGCGCACCGCGATCTGCTCGGCGCCGTTGGAGTGCCCGTCGAGGCCCGGTTTGCCGACCAGCATGCGGAGCCTGCCGCCGAGTTCGTCACCGGTCGCGCGGACCCGTTCCCGGACGGCGGCCAGCTCACCGGCACCGTCACCGCCCGAGGACGCCCCGGAGACGCCGGTCGGGGCGCGGTACTCACCGAACACCTCGCGCAGCGCGCCCGCCCACTCCCCTGTCGTCACCCCGGCCCTGGCGCACGCGAGTGTGGCTTCCATGAGGTTCGCGTCCGTGCGCGCGGTGGCGGCCAGCAACTCCAGCGCCTTGTCCACTTCGGACTGTTCGCGGCTGTCGCGCCACTGCTTGACGGCCTCGACGGCCTCCTGCTCGACCTCGGGCTTGATCGTCTCGATGGCGCCCTCGCCCTCGAGCGGACTCGGTTCGGTGTTCTCGAACCTGTTGACACCGACGACGATCTCCTCGCCCGCCTCGATCCGGCGGCGGCGCTCGGCGAGCGAGGCGACGAGCTGGGTCTTCATGTAGCCGCTCTCGACGGCCGCGACCGCGCCGCCCATCTCCTGCACCCGCTCGATCTCGGCCTTGGCGCCGTCGACGATCGCGTCCACTTTGGACTCGATGACAGGTGAGCCGTCGAAGATGTCCTCGTACTCCAACAGGTCCGTCTCGTACGCGAGCACCTGCTGCATGCGCAGCGCCCACTGCTGGTCCCACGGCGTCGGCAGGCCGAGCGCCTCGTTCCACGCGGGCAGCTGGATCGCGCGGGCCCGCGCGTTGCGGGACAGGGACACCGCGAGCATCTCCAGCACGATGCGCTGCACGTTGTTCTCCGGCTGCGCCTCGGTCAGCCCGAGCGAGTTGACCTGCACGCCGTAGCGGAAACGGCGGTGTTTCGGGTTCTCCACGCCGTAACGGTCGCGCGTGACCTCGTCCCACAGCTGGGCGAACGCACGCATCTTGCACATCTCCTCGACGAACCGCACGCCCGCGTTGACGAAGAAGGAGATGCGCGCGACGACCTCGCCCATCTTCTCCTGCGGCACCTGCCCGGAGTCGCGGACGGCGTCGAGCACGGCGATGGCCGTGCACATGGCGTAGGCGACCTCCTGGACCGGGGTCGCGCCCGCCTCCTGCAGGTGGTAGCTGCAGATGTTCGTGGGGTTCCACTTCGGCACGTTCCCGACGGTCCACGCCACCATGTCGGTGATCAGGCGCAGGCTCGGCCCGGGCGGGAAGACGTACGTGCCGCGGGACAGGTACTCCTTGATGATGTCGTTCTGGGTGGTGCCCGCGAGCTTGCCGACGACCTCGTGCCAGTCCCGTCCCTGTTCCTCCGCCTGCTCCTGGGCGAGTGAGACGTAGAGCGCGAACAGCCACATGGCGGTGGCGTTGATGGTCATCGAGGTGTTGGCCTCGGCGAGCGGGATGCCGTCGAACAGCTGCCGCATGTCGCCGATGTGGCTGATCGGTACCCCGACCTTGCCGACCTCACCGCGCGCGAGGGTGTGGTCGGGGTCGTACCCGGTCTGCGTGGGGAGGTCGAAGGCGACCGAGAGGCCGGTCTGCCCCTTCTCCAGGTTGCGCCGGTAGAGCCGGTTGGACGCGGCGGCCGACGAGTGGCCCGCGTAGGTCCGCATCACCCACGGCCGGTCCCGCTCGCTGTCGGATGGGTACGGCATCTCCAACCACCTCCGTTGGCGCGGTTCACCCGAGCGTACTGGCCGGTAACCTGGTCGGCAGCCCGTGTGTGGTGCATGCCGCAGGACCACCTGGTGCCGGACTGTCCACCGCGAGACAATGTGACCGTGTCCATGCTGATGATCCTGCTGGTCGGCCTGAGCGTGATGGCGTTGTTCGTCGTCGTGCTGCGGTGGGCGTCGAGTCTGGACACCGACAAGGCGCACCGCAAGGACTACGGCCTGCTGCGCGAGGTGGCGAAGGTGCCCTCGTCGACGGCCGCCCGGGTCGTGGAGGAACGTCTGCAGGAGGCCGGCGTGCGCGCGACGACGGTCCCCGACCCGGAGGGTGAGGGCCTGCGGATCCTCGTCTTCCCCGACGACCACGACGTCGCGATCCGGACGTTGCTCGCGGACTGACCGTCGGGGGCGCATGCTGTGTTCCATGCGCACGGATGAGGCGGCCCGCGTGGCCGCACCGGACGAGGCGGTCTCCCTCGACGAACTGCGCCTGGCGGCCCGCAACCACGGCATGCCACTGGAGGCGCTGCGCTACGACGTGACCCCGATCGGCATGCACTACCTGCTGACGCACTACGACATCCCGTTCGTGGACGAGACGACGTGGCGCCTGGCGGTCCGCGGCCGCGTGGCCACACCTCTGGTGCTGGACCTGGCCGCGCTCCGCGACTTCCCGGCGGTCGAACGCACGGTGACCTTGGAATGCGCCGGGAACGGCCGGGCCCGCCTCCTGCCCCGGCCGGTGAGCCAGCCGTGGCTGGACGAGGCGGTGGGCACGGCCCGCTGGCGAGGCGCCCGGCTGACGGACGTCCTGTCCGCGGCGGGCCTGTCGTCCGACGCGGTGGAGGTCGTCTTCACCGGTCACGACCACGGCACGGAGCGCGGCGTCGAGCAGGACTACCAGCGCGGCCTGCCGGTGGCCGACGTGGCGGACGTCGTGCTGGCGTACGAGATGAACGGCGCGCCCCTGCCGCCCCAGCACGGTGCGCCGGTGCGGGCGGTGGTGCCGGGCTGGTACGGGATGGCGCACGTGAAGTGGCTGCGTGACATCGAGGTGGTCGCGGAGCCGTTCGACGGGTACCAGAACGCCGTGGCGTACCGGGAACGGATGTCGGCGGACGATCCGGGCACACCGGTGACGCGGATCCGTCCCCGCGCGCTGATGGTCCCGCCGGGCTACCCGGACTTCATGACGCGCCGCCGGTACGTGACGGCGGGGGTGGTGACGCTGACCGGCCGCGCCTGGTCCGGTCGTGCCCCGGTGACGGCGGTGTCGGTGAGCTGCGACGGCCGGACGTGGCTGCCCGCGACGCTGGGCCCGGCCGCGGACCGGTACGCGTGGCGGTCGTGGTCGGCGACGTGGGAGGCCACGCCGGGCGAGTACACGCTGATGGCGCGTGCCGAGGACGAGACGGGCGTGCAGCCGGTGGACCAGCCGTGGAACGTCGGCGGCATGGCGAACAACATGACGCAGCGGGTCGAGGTGGTGGTCCGGCCGCCCGGCGGGGCCACCACCTAGCGTCGCGGCGACCGCGGCTCGTGGAGCACGGCGTCAGGACGCGAGGTAACGCAGAATCGCCAGCACCCGCCGGTGGTAGTCGGAGTCGCTCCCGATGTCGAGCTTGAGGAAGATCGAGTTGACGAACTTCTCCACCGCCGACCGGGACACGTGGATCCGCTTCCCGATCGCGTTGTTCGTGTGCCCTTCCGCCATCAGCTTGAGCACCTCGAGTTCGCGCTCGCTGAGCGTCGTCAACGGGTCCGCCTTCGACGGCTTCGTGACGAGCCGCCGCACCACCTCCTCGTCGAACGCCGCCCCACCGTCGGCGATACGGCCGAGCGCGTCGAGGAACTCTCCGACCTGGGTGACCCGGTCCTTGAGCAGGTAGCCGACCCTGCCCTGGTCACGCCCCAGCAACTGCCCGGCGTAGCGGGTCTCGACGTACTGCGAGAGGACGAGAACCCCGACCTGCGGCCACCGTTCCTGGATCACCAGGGCCGCGCGAAGCCCCTCGTCGGTGTTGGTGGGTGGCATCCGCACGTCGGTGACGACCACGTCCGGCAACTCCCTGCCGGTGATCTCGACCAGGGACTCCCCGTCCGCGACAGCGCCGACGACCTCGTGCCCCTCCTCGGCAAGCAGCCGGAGAAGCCCTTCACGCAGCAGCGTGTTGTCCTCGGCGAGAACGACTCTCACAACGCTCCCCTGTCGAAACGCGAGGCCGTCCTCGCTCCGGATGTCCACTCCGCTGGCGCGATCAGAGCACTCACACCGGTAACCACGCACGAACCACCGTAGGCCCACCGGCCGGACTGTCCACAGTGAACATTCCGTCCGCCGCGGCGACCCGGCTCGCCAAGCCGGACAGGCCGGACCCGGCCGGATCCGCACCCCCGCTTCCGTTGTCCCGGACGGAAACCACGATCCCCTCCCCTTCCGCCACCACGTCGATCTCGATCGCGGACGGTCCACCGTGTTTCAACGCGTTGGTGACGGCCTCGGACGCGACGAAGTAGGCGACCGTCTCGGTGGCCAGGTCCAGTCGTCCGGCCAACCCGTACCGCAACGACACCGGCACGCTCGACCGCTCGGCGACGCCCTCCAGGGCCGTGTGCAGGCCACCCTCGTCCAACGCGGTCGGGTACACCCGCCACGTGACGTCGCGCAGATCCCGCAACGCCTGCTGCGACTCCTCGTGTGCCTGCCGCAGCAGATCGTCCGCGTGTTCCTGGTCGGACGCGCGCCGCGCCCTGCCCAGCAGCAGGCCCAGCGCGACCAGCCGCTGCTGCACACCGTCGTGCAGGTCGCGTTCGATCCTGCGGCGTTCGTCGTTGATCGCCTCCACGACCCCGGCGCGGGTGGTGGCCAGCTGGGACACCCGCCTGCGCAGCAGTTCCTCCTCGGTCGGCCCGAGGTACTGGTTGGCCAGGGACCGTTCGAGGGTCGCCACGCCGATCAGGCCCCACACCGCCCCGAACACGAGGACCAGCCCCATCCCGGCGATGGCGATGATCTCGTACCACGTGTTGCCCTCCTCGCCGCCGCCGACCGGCTTCCCGTCGACGACCTGCCAGCCCATGATCGCCGCGGACACGACGCCGATCAGGATGAGCCCGAGGATCGACGCCCCGATCAGGCCGACGATGAACCGGCGGACCAGGTAGGACTGCGTGCGCGGCCAGGTCGGCTGGACGCACAGGAGGTCGTCGAAGTCCAGGTAGGCGACCAGCCTGCGGCGGTTGAGGTCGACCAGTCCGCTGCCGAACGCCTCGATACGGGGCCGGGCGGTGGGTATCGCGTGCACCGGGGTGAGCAGCACCACCAGCACCATCTCCGCCAGCGCGGTAAGACCACCCAGCGTGAGCCCCACCGTGCCGCGGCGGGCACGGTGCAGATGGGTGGCGAGAGAAGGCATGTGGCCAGGTTAGCGAGGGTGCGGGGATCGCGAACTGTGGATGTCCACAATGTTTTACTGCGGACAACCACAGGCAAATCGGGCGGATCTCCTCATGGCGCGCCCACCTTCGGACACATAGCGTTGCGATCATCCACCCCCGATCCGAAGGAGCAGAGGCATGATCGTGGCAGCCGCCGACCAGCCGGGAGGTCTCGCCGGCCTGGCGGTGGACCTCATGGACAAGCTGGGCGGTCCGGGCGCGGCGTTACTGGTCGGCATCGACAACATCTTCCCGCCGATGCCGAGCGAACTGGTGCTGCCACTGGCCGGCTTCTCCGCGAGCCAGGGCACCATGAGCCTGTTCATGGCGTTGTTCTGGACGACCCTCGGCTCCGTGGTGGGCGCCCTGCTCACCTACTGGCTCGGCGCCTGGCTCGGCCGGGACCGGGTCCGCGCACTGATCATCCGCGCGCCCCTGATGAAACCGTCCGACTTCGACCGCACCGAGAGATGGTTCCTCAAACACGGCACGAAGGCGGTGTTCTTCGGCCGGATGGTGCCGCTGTTCCGCAGCCTCATCTCCTTACCGGCGGGCGTGGAACGCATGCCGATGTGGCAGTTCCTCTCCCTCACCACACTGGGCAGCCTGATCTGGAACTCGGTCTTCGTCGTGGCCGGCTACCTGCTGGGGGCCAACTGGCAGGTCGTCGACGAGTACGCGGGCATCTTCCAGAAGGTCGTCATCGCCGCGGTGGCACTGGCGATCGTGCTGTTCGTCGTGGTCCGGGTACGCGACAGGAGGCGCAGCAAGACCGACGCCGGCTAGCCGACGAGACGCGGCCAGGCCCCGCAGGGAGTCAGTTCCGGTCCGGGTCGCCTGTCACGCGCCGGACGTCCGCACCCAGCTTGACCAGGTTCTCCACGAGACCCGGGTACCCGCGGTCGATGTGGAAGACGTCCCAGACCTCCGTCACACCGTCCGCGCACAGGCCCGCGAGGACCAGGCCGACGCCCGCGCGGATGTCGGACGCCCACACCGGGGCACTCGACAGGCGTTCGACGCCGCGGACCACAGCGTGGTGGCCGTCGGTGCGGGCGTCGGCGCCCAGGCGGACCATCTCCTCGATGAACCGGAACCTCGCCTCGAACAGGTTCTCGGTGATCATCGAGGTGCCGTCGGCGATCGAGGTCAGCGCGATGGCGAACGGCTGGAGGTCGGTGGCGAAACCGGGGTACGGCAGCGTCACGAAGTCGACGGCGGTGGGCCGGTCGTGCTGGACGACCCGGAACGACGTGTCGTCGATGATCGTCACCTCGGCGCCCGCGGTGCGGAGCTTCTCCAGCACCAGGTCCAGGTGGTGGGGGTCGACACCGCGGACGGTGACGTCACCGCAGGTCATCGCCGCGGCGAAGGCCCAGGTCGCCCCGACGATGCGGTCGCCGATCACCCGGTGCTCGGTGGGCTGGAGCGCGTCGACGCCGTGGACGGTCAGGGTGGACGTCCCGACGCCCTCGATCTTGCCGCCCATCTGCTGGAGCATGAGGCAGAGGTCGACGATCTCCGGCTCGCGGGCCGCGTTGTCGATCACGGTGGTGCCGTTGGCGAGCACGGCGGCCATCAGGATGTTCTCGGTGGCGCCGACGCTCGGGAAGTCCAGCCAGATCTGGGCGCCGTGCAGGCCCTCGGCCTCGGCGACGACACACCCGTGCTCGATCTCGCTGCGCGCGCCGAGCTGCCGGAGGCCGTTCTGGTGCATGTCGAGCGGCCGCACGCCGATCGCGTCACCACCGGGCAGCGCGACCACGGCCCGCTTGCAGCGCCCGACCAGCGGCCCGAGCACACACACCGAGGCGCGGAGCTTGCCCATCGCGGGCGAGTCGGCGCGATGGTTGAGGTCGGCGGGCGTGGTGATGGTGACCGTGTCGGCCTCGATGGTCACCTCGCAGCCGAGGCTGCGGAGCACCTCGGCCATCAACGGCACGTCCAGGATCTGTGGGCAGTTCGTGAGCGTCGTCGTGCCCTCGGCCAGCAACGCGGCCGCCATCAGCTTCAACACGCTGTTCTTGGCGCCGACCACGTCGACCTCGCCGACCAAGCGTGCGCCGCCATGTACCTGGAAGTGCTCTGTCACGAGCGCCCATCATGCCCCAGCCGCACTCGGGGTCGCGCGCCACCCGGTGCTCGGTGGGTTCGCTACCCTGCGGGCCCGTCGTCTACCAAGGGGTCGTCCGTGAAGTTCCTGTCGCGCTTCGCGAGCCCGGCCGGGTTCGTGCTGGTGCTGCTGTTGTTCTTCCTGCTGCCGTTCGTCTCGGCGTCGTGTGACGTGCCCGGCTACGGCGACGCGGGCGCGACGTACACCGGCGGCCACCTCGTGAGCGGAGCCGACCCCGAGGTGCCGGACGAGCTGAAACGGCTCGCCGAGGACCCGGAAAGCCCGACCGCGCTGTCCGACCCACCGGATCCCGGCGTGCAGATCCTCGCGATCGGTCTGGCCGTGCTCGCGGCCGCGGGTGTCCTCACCGTGCTGATCCCGCACCTGAAGGCACGTCTGCTCACCGGCGGCGCGCTGGCGGTGGCCACGCTGGCGGCGACGGTCGTGACGATGACCGTCGCCATGTCGAACCTGCAGGACGCGCTGCTCGACTGGGCCCGGCAGACCGGTGCGGCCGAGAGCCCGGACGGCGACCGGCTGCGGACCGCCGTCACCGAGGTGACGCACACCGAGGTCGGCTTCTGGCTGATGGTGGCCGTGCTCGCGCTGATCACGCTGATGGCCACCACGCTCGGCCTCCTCAGTGACCGGCTCCAGGCGGTGATCTCGGGACGTGACGCGGGGCACACACGGTCGAGCGGGTTCCCGTTCGGCAGATCGGACGAGTGACCGTTGACCTCCACGTTGCTGGAGGTTGCACGCTGGAGTCCTACCGAGTGGAGGACTTGATGCGTGCGGTGTGGTTGCGGGAGTTCGGCGGGCCCGAGGTGCTGACGATCGGCGAGGCACCGGATCCCGTCGCGGAGCCGGGCCGGGTCGTGGTGGACGTCGAGTACGCCAACACCACGTTCGTCGAGACCCAGTTCCGGGCGAGCGGGAACGGCCCGTTCGCGGTCACGTTGCCGATGGTGCCCGGCAACGGCGTGGGCGGCGTGGTCGCCGCGGTCGGCGACGGGGTCGACGCCGACCTGCTCGGCGTCCGTGTCGTCACCAGCACCGGCGGCTCCGGCGGCTATGCCGAGCGGGTGGCCGTCGACGCGACCGCACCGTTCCGGGTGCCCGCGGAGGTCACGCTCGACGTCGCGGTGGCCCTGCTCGCGGACGGCAGGACGGCGACGATGATGACCCGCGCCGCCGACGTCCGGCCGGGCGACCGGGTGCTGGTCGAGGCCGCCGCGGGCGGCGTCGGCAGCCTGATCGTGCAGCTGGCGAAGGCCGCGGGTGCACAGGTCGTGGCCGCGGCGGGTGGTACCCGGAAGGTCGCGGTGGCGACGGACCTGGGCGCCGACGTGGCCGTCGACTACACCGACGACGGCTGGCCGAAGCGGGTCCGGGACGCGGTGGGCGCGGTGGACGTGGTCTTCGACGGTGTCGGCGGTGACATCGGCCGCACGTCGTTCGACCTGCTCGACCGCGGCGGCCGGATGGTGAGCTTCGGCCTGGCGAGTGGCGCGTGGACCTCGGTCCCCGAGGACGAGGCGACCGCACGCGGGGTCACGCTCGTCCGCCCGACGGCGACGCCCGCGGAGCTGCGCGCGTACACCGAGAGCGCCCTGGCGGAAGCCGCGGCCGGACGGCTGCACCCCGTGATCGGGCAGCGGTACCCGCTGGCGAGGGCGGCGGACGCCCACGCGGCTATCCAGTCCCGCGCCACGATCGGCAAGACCCTGCTGGAAACCCGCTGAGCACCGGCGGCGCTCTCGGCCGTGACGGAACGGCCGCCGGTAGTGTGCCGGGCATGGCCGTTCACATCACGCGCGTGTACACGAAGGTCGGCGACAACGGCACCACCGCCCTCGGGGACGGGCAGCGGGTGTCCAAGACCGACCCTCGGCTCGCGGCGTACGCCGACGTCGACGAGGCGAACGCGGCCATCGGCGTCGCCGTGGCGATGGGCGGGCTGTCCGACGAACTGCTGGACGTGCTGCGCGCCGTGCAGAACGACCTCTTCGACGTCGGCGCCGACTTCTGCGCGCCGGTCGTGCCGGATCCCAAGTACCCGCCGTTGCGGATCACCGAGGAGTACGTCACCCGGCTCGAGGAGTGGTGTGACGAGTTCAACGGGCGGCTCGAGAAGCTCTCCTCGTTCATCCTGCCCGGCGGCACCGCGGGCGCGGCCCTGCTGCACGTGGCGCGCACGGTGACCCGGCGGGCCGAGCGCAGCGCGTGGGGGCTGGTCGAGGCCGACGGAGAGCGGACCAACCTCCTCGCGGCCAAGTACCTCAACCGGCTCTCCGACCTGTTGTTCGTCCTCTCGCGGATCGCCAACCCGGACGGTGACGTGCTGTGGCAGCCCGGCGGCGGGCGCTGATTACTGCGAACGGACCGTTCCGGCGCCGCTGACCTGGGTATTTCCGGGTCATGGTGACACTGTCCGCGCGACGCGCGAAGAACAGCAGGGTGACGCAGGGGCTCGGGCGGGCAGGCATGGCCTGCTACGGGCTCGTGCACGTGATCGTGGCGTACCTCGCGGCGCGCGTGGCGTTCGGCGACACCGGGGAACAGGCCGACCAGACGGGCGCGGTCCAGGAAGTGGGCTCCGGCACGTTCGGTGCCGTCGTGCTGTGGGTGCTGGCCGTCGGGCTCGTCGCCTACGGCGTCTGGCAGGTCATGCAGGCCACCGTCGGGTACCAGTGGATCCGCAAGACGAGCAGACGGACCCGGCGGCGTGCCGGCGCCGCCGTGAAGGCCGTCATCGGGGTCACGCTCGGCATCTACGCCGGGCGACTGGCGTCCGGCAACGGGTCCGGCGGCTCCGGTGACCAGCAGCAACAGGAGTTCACCGCGACGCTGCTCGCCCTGCCCGCCGGGCAGGTGCTCGTCGGGATCGTGGCGGCCGTCGTGGTCGGTGTCGGAGTCGGGCAGGTCAGGAACGGTGTGAAGAAGTCGTTCCTCGACGACCTCGACATCCACGACCTGCCGCGCGGCACCCGGCAGTGGGTGCGACGGCTCGGCGTCGTCGGCTACATCGCCAAGGGTGTGGTCATCGGCATCGTCGGCGTGCTGCTCGGGCTCGCCGCGTTCCAGCACAACTCACGCGAGGCGGGCGGTCTGGACCGGGCGCTCAAGACGCTGGCCGCCCAGCCGTTCGGCACCGTGGCGCTGGCGGTCGTGGCGATCGGGCTCGCCGCGTTCGGCGTCTACTGCTTCGCCGCCGCGCGGGCACACAAGACTTAGGAGGCCCAGGGCAGGCGGCCCGGCGGGGCGGACTCCAGCCATGACAGGAAGCCGGTCAGCGCGTCGGGGCCCATGGCGATCTCCACGTCGGCGCCGCTGCCGGCCTCCCGGAAACGCAGGACGTGCGACGAGGGCGGCATGGAGTACAGCTCCGGCCCTGACGGGTCCCGCCGGTCCGCGATCTCCAGCGCGCTGCGGCTGATCACCCGGTCGGGGCCGGGACGCAGGCTGAGCACGCGGAACCACACGAACTCGTCACCCTGGTAGCGGCCCACCCCGAGGTGCCAGCCCTTGCCGGAGTCGTCGAGCCGGGTGCGCAGCGCGGCGTGCACGCCGCCGGACCGCAACGCGCGCAGGCGTCTGACCGTGAACCAGACAAGGACGACCGTGACAAGCAGGAGGACCGCTCCGACCACCACGGTGATGTCCACGGCCCTCCCCCGTTCGCCCGGCCGTCAGTCCCGCTGGCCCGCGGCGCGAAGTCGGCCCTGCGCTCTGGCGCGGACCTCCTCGTCGTCCGAGTTGAGGTCGGCCTGCGCGGCCGTCACGTCGATCTCGTCGGCCAGGTCGGCGGACTCGGCGAGGATGCGTACGGCCTCACCAGTCACGGAGAGGAACCCACCCTGGACGGCCGCGGTGACGGTCTCGCCGTCGGTCGTGCGCACCTTGACCACGCCACCCTCGATCAGCTGACCGAGCACGGGCTCGTGACCGGGCAGAATGCCGATCTCGCCCTCGGTGGTCTGCGCCGAGACGAACGTGCCGGTACCCGACCACAGGCGTCGTTCCACGGCGACCAGCTGGACGGACATCTCGGCCACGCGGTACCTCCTTGTATGGGTCTTCGTACGAAGTCTAATTGGTCTGCTCTCAACCTCCCCAGCCAGGCTGGTGTCTGAACGGGGTGAGACAAGTCACCGATCCACTGGGGTACACATGGACGAAGCCGACTTCACGGACTTCGTGACACATCGCGGGGCCGCGCTGCTGCGGACCGCGTTCCTGCTGTGCGGCGGAGACCGGGGCGCCGCGGAGGACCTGCTGCAGGACGTGCTGGAACGCGCCTTCCCGAAATGGCGGCGCATCAGGGGCCGCCCGGAGACCTACCTGCGTGCGGCGCTCGCGAACGCCGCCGCCAACCGCTGGCGGAGCCGGTCCCGACGCGTCCGGGAGGTACCGCTGCACGACGGGACGCCGCCCATCACGCCGGGCCCGGAACACCAGGTCGTCGAGGAGGACCGCGTCGTGCGCGCACTCGACGCGCTGCCGCCGCGCATGCGGGCCGTGCTGGTGCTGCGTTTCTTCGACGACATGGCCGAGAAGGACGTCGCCAGGGCGCTCCGCTGCAGCACCGGCACCGTCAAGAGCCAGACGTCGCGGGGCCTCGCGCGGCTGCGCGAGGTGCTCGACGACGCCGACCTCCCCGACCCGGTCCACGAGAGGAATTTTCTGTGAACACGACGGAACTGACCGAGCGCCTGCGGGACGCGACCGACGGGCTCGACGTGCGCCCGGACTTCGCGGACGCCGTGCTGCGCGGTGGGCGCAGACGACGAGCCCGGCGCAGGCTGACCGTGGTCGCGTGCGTGGTGGCGACCGTCGCCGTGACCGCGACGGTGGTCACGCTTCGGGACGACCCGCCGGTCCCGGTCGCCGACGCGCGGCTGACGCAGCCCACCGCGGGTGACCTCGCCGACGACCGGGCCTTCCTCGACGAGGTGCGCCGGGTGTGGCTGCGGGACCTGCCGATCGCGCCCGAGGCCCGCGACCGGTACTACGACGACGTGCGCGGCGAGCCGCACGTCCAGTGGGCGGGCACCACCCCGGCCGGGCGGGCGGCGATCGTGCTGCAGCCGGTGTACGTGCACCCGAACAGCCAGGTGACCGAGGAGGGCCCGCGGACCGCGGAGGGCCTGGTCGCCGTCGATCCCGGCGACGGGCGGCTCAAGCTCGTCAGCACCCGGATGATCGGCGTGGACGGCTCGGGGCAGGCCAACTACTACCGGTTCGGCCCGGACGACCGGACGATGCTGGTCGTCGACCGGGGCAGGCCGCTGCACTACGACGACGCCGCGGAGTTCATCACGGACCGCAGGGAGATCCGGTTCGACTGGCGACGGCTGGCACCGGACGACGGAGTCGCCATCGTGACCACCCCGGACAGGGCGAGGAACGTCTCGCCGATGGTCTTCGAAGGGGACGACCCGCCAAAGCAGGCGCCCATCGCCGAGCTGCCGGTCATCCCGATGCCCGCGAGCCGCTGGCTCCACCTGCGGCTCCCCGACCGGTCCATCCGCCTGCCGTCCACCCTGCTGAACTGGGGCAACGTGCTGTGGCGGGTGGGCGAACCCATCGCGAAGTCGGCGCAGGGCGTGAACGCGACGTGGGGCTACTTCCGCCACTACCCGACCGACTACGAGTTCGTCACCAGCATGTGGACGATCGCGGCGGGGCTGCCGGACGGTCGCGTCGTCATCCTCAAGGAGCTGCAGGTCGGCACCGCGAAGCCCCGGCTGATCGCCGAGGTGGCGGCGAACGCGGACACGACGGACACGGTCCGGGTCGACGGCGGCCAGGTGGACGCGGACGCGATCCTGCCGGTCCGGTTCCACATCCCCGACGACGGCGGCTGGATCGTCGCGGACAAGGGCAAGGAACTGAGCTACCGCACCTCGCCCGACGAGGAATGGCAGGCCGTGGGGCGCGACGCCGCGCTGCTGCCCGCCGACGCGACGGAGGTGCTGGTGGGCGACCACTACGTGCGCCTGGCATGAGGGAGCCGTCCACAAGGGCGGAGACGGCGAACGCCGCGCCCCCGTGAGGGAGCGCGGCGTTCGCCGTCAGGAGTGCACCTACTTCTTGGTGATCTCCTTGTACTTCTTCTCCAGGTCCTCCAGGCCACCGATGCCCAGGAACGCCTGCTCCGGGTAGTGGTCGAAGTCGCCCTTGGTGATCTTGTCGAAGGCCTCGACGGTCTCCTCACGCGGCACGGTCGAGCCCGGGATCTGCGTGAAGGCCTCGGCCACCAGCATGTTCTGCGACAGGTAGCGCTCGATGCGGCGGGCCCGGTTCACCGTCAGCTTGTCCTCTTCGGACAGTTCGTCCATGCCGAGGATCGCGATGATGTCCTGCAGCTCCTTGTACTTCTGCAGGATCCGGATGACCTCGGACGCGACCGCGTAGTGCTTCTCGCCGACGATGGCCGGGTCGAGAATGGTCGACGTCGACGCCAGCGGGTCCACCGCCGGGAAGATGCCCTTCTGGAACACCGAACGGGAAAGCTCGGTGGTGGCGTCCAGGTGGGCGAACGTCGTGGCCGGGGCCGGGTCGGTGTAGTCGTCCGCGGGCACGTAGATCGCCTGCATCGAGGTGATCGAACGCCCCTTGGTCGAGGTGATCCGCTCCTGCAGCTCACCCATCTCGTCCGCCAGCGTCGGCTGGTAACCCACCGCGGAAGGCATACGACCGAGCAGGGTCGACACCTCGGAACCCGCCTGGGTGAAGCGGAAGATGTTGTCGATGAACAGCAGCACGTCCTGGTTCTGGACGTCGCGGAAGTACTCCGCCATGGTCAGCGCCGACAGGGCGACCCGCATACGCGTGCCCGGCGGCTCGTCCATCTGACCGAACACGAGCGCGGTGTCGTTGATGACGCCGTCCTCGCTCATCTCCAGGAAGAGGTCCGTGCCCTCACGGGTGCGCTCGCCGACACCGGCGAACACCGAGGTGCCACCGAAGTTCCGGGCGACACGGGTGATCATCTCCTTGATGAGCACCGTCTTGCCCACGCCCGCACCACCGAACAGACCGATCTTGCCACCGGTCACGTACGGGGTCAGCAGGTCGATGACCTTGAGGCCGGTCTCCAGCATCTCGGTCTTGCCCTCGAGCTGGTCGAAGGCCGGGGGCTTGCGGTGGATCTCCCACTTCTCGAAGTCCGAACCGTAGCCGGGCTCGTCGAGGCACTCGCCGAGCGCGTTGTAGACGTGGCCCTTGACCTTGTCACCGACCGGCACGGAGATCGCGGCGCCGGTGTCACGCACCTCGGCGCCACGGACCAGGCCGTCCTGCGGCTGCAGGGAGATGGTGCGCACGAGGTTGTCGCCGAGGTGCTGGGCGACCTCGAGGGTCACCGTCTTCTTCAGCTCCTCGAACGTGATCTCGGTCTTCAGCGCGTTGAACAGGTCCGGCACCTGGCCACGGGGGAACTCGACGTCGACCACAGGACCGGTCACCCGCACGATGCGGCCCTTGGCGGTGTTCTCGGTTGTCGTCATCAGTCTTCACTTCCTACCGAGGCGAGTGCGTCCGCACCGCCGACGATTTCGCTGATCTCCTGGGTGATCTGGCCCTGACGTGCCTGGTTGGCGAGCCGGGTGTACGTCTTCACCAGGTCGTTCGCGTTGTCCGACGCCGACTTCATGGCGTTGCGCTGCGCGGCCAGCTGCGACGCCGCCGACTCGAGCAGCGCCGCGTAGATCCGGGTGTTGATGTACTTCGGCAGCAGCGCGGAGAGCAGCGCCTCGGCACTGGGCTCGAACGAGTAGGCCGACGGGATGACGTCGCTCCTGGGCGCTTCCGCGCCCTCCTCGGCGTACTCCACCTCGAGCGGCGCGATCCGCTTGGCCACCGGCACCTGCGACAGCATCGAGCGGAACTCCGTGTACACGATGTGCAGCTCGTCGACGCCGAGGATGCCGTCGGCACCCGCCTCGTCACCCTCGTCGTCGGCACCCGCGTTGAAGGCGGCGACCAGCGTCCTGCCGGCCTCCGCGGCGTTCTCGTACCGCGGCACCTGCGTGAAACCGGTCCAGCTCTCGGTGACCTTGCGGTCCCGGAACCGGTAGTAACCGACGCCCTTGGCGCCCATCACGTACAGCACCGGAGTCTTGCCCTGCTCACGCAGCAGCGACTGGAGCTCCTCGGCGGCACGCAGCACGTTGGCGTTGTAGGCGCCGCAGAGACCCTTGTCGCTGGTGACGACGAGCACGCCGACCCGCTTGGGGTTCGGGCGCTCGGTCAGCAGCGGGTCGTCGAGCGTGGTGGCGGCGCTGGCCAGCGCGGAGAGGACCTTGGTGATCTCCTCGGCGTACGGCCGGGACGCGTCCACCCGTGCCTGCGCCTTGCTGATGCGCGACGTGGCGATGAGCTCCATCGCCTTGGTGATCTTGCCGATGGACTTGGTCGCCCGGATCTTGGACCGTAGTTCGCGAAGTTGTGCGGCCATCTACTTCCGTCCGGTCAGCTCTTCGGGGCCGGACGGTTGACCTTGACGGTCTCCTGCCCGACCTCGTCGGCGGCCATGGCCTCGGCCTCTTCCTGGCTGAGGGTCTTGCCCTCGGAAGTGGTGAAGCCCTTCTTGAACTCCTTGGTCGCGTTGACGGCGCGCTCGGCGAGGTCGTCGGTCCACTTACCGGTGTCCCGGATCTCGGCGAGGATGCCCTCGTGCTTGTGGCGCAGGTTCTCCATGAGCTCCTTGTTGAACCGCGCGACGTCCTCGACCGGCACGTCGTCGTAGTGCCCGTTGGTGCCGAGGTACACGGTGACGACCTGCTGCTCGACCGGCACCGGCGAGTACTGCGGCTGCTTGAGCAGCTCGTACAGGCGGGCACCGCGGTCCAGCTGCGCACGCGACGCGGCGTCGAGGTCGGAGGCGAAGGCGGCGAACGCCTTGAGCTCCTCGTACTGCGACAGGTCGATACGCATGGAGCCGGAGACCGACTTCATGGCCTTGATCTGCGCGGCACCACCGACTCGGGACACCGAGGTGGTCACGTCGACCGCCGGGCGCTGACCCGAGTTGAACAGGTCCGACTGGAAGAAGCACTGCCCGTCGGTGATGGAGATGACGTTCGTCGGGATGTAGGCGGAGATGTCGTTCGCCTTGGTCTCGATGACCGGCAGACCCGTCATCGAACCCGCGCCCAGCTCGTCGTTCAGCTTCGCGCAGCGCTCCAGCAGACGGGAGTGCAAGTAGAAGACGTCGCCGGGGAACGCCTCGCGGCCCGGCGGGCGGCGCAGCAGCAGCGACAGCGCGCGGTACGCCTCGGCCTGCTTGGTCAGGTCGTCGAACACGATCAGGACGTGCTTGCCCTGGTACATCCAGTGCTGGCCCAGGGCCGAGCCGGTGTAGGGGGCCAGCCACTTGAAGCCCGCGGAGTCGGACGCCGGGGCGGCGACGATCGTGGTGTACTCCAGCGCGCCGTTGTCCTCGAGCGCCTTGCGCACCGACGCGATCGTGGTGCCCTTCTGGCCGACCGCGACGTAGATGCAGCGGACCTGCTTGTCCGGGTCGCCGGACTCCCAGTTCGCGCGCTGGTTGAGGATCGTGTCGACGCAGACCGCGGTCTTGCCGGTCTTGCGGTCGCCGATGATCAGCTGGCGCTGGCCGCGGCCGATCGGGGTCATCGCGTCGATCGCGGTGATACCGGTCTGCAGCGGCTCACCCACCGGCTGGCGCTGCACCACCGTGGCGGCCTGCAGCTCCAGAGCGCGGGTCTCCTCGGCGGCGATGTCGCCGAGGCCGTCGAGGGGCTGGCCGAGCGGGTCGATGACACGGCCGAGGAAGGCGTCACCCACCGGGACCGAGAGGATCCGGCCGGTCCGCTTGACCTCCTGGCCCTCCTCGATCTGCTCGTAGTTGCCCAGGATGACCACACCGATCTGGCGCGGCTCCAGGTTCTGTGCGACCCCGAGAATCCCGCCCGGGAACTCGAGGAGCTCGTTTGCCATGGTCGAGGGCAGGCCCTCGACGTGCGCCACGCCGTCACCGGTGTCGACGACGAGGCCGACCTCCTCCCGGTTGACGTCAGGCGAGTAACTGGACACGTAGTTGTCGATCGCACTGCGAATCTCGTCCGACGAGATCGTCAGCTCCGCCATGTCGTTCCCGCTCCTACCGTCTATGTCTATCTCAGAAGTTCGTGGTGCTTAGCCCGCGAGGCGCCGGCGCAGCTCGTCGATGCGGCCGGTGGCGCTGCCGTCGATGACCTCGTCGCCGACCCTGATCACCAGGCCGCCCTGGATGTTCGGGTCGACCTCGACGTGCAGCGCGATGGGCCGCGAGTAGATGCGCTGGAGGGTGGCGGCGAGCCGCTCCTCCTGCTCGGCGCTCAGCGGGACCGGTGCGACCACCGTGGCCACGGACCGCTCACGCCGCTTGGCCGCCTCGGCGGCCAGCTCACCGAGACCGCCGACGACCGTCCGCCCGCGCGGGGTGGTCACCAGCTGCTCGACCAGGCGGAGGGTGACGCTGTCGGCCTTCTCGCCGAGCAGCTCCCGGACCAGCGTGCGCTTGCTCTCAACCGGCGCGGTCCGGTCGGACAGGGCCCGCTCCAGCCCGCCGTCGCCGGCGACGATCCGGCTGAACCGGAACAGCTCGTCCTCCACCGCGTCCAGGCGGCCTTCCCGCTCCGCGTGCACGAGCAGCGCGGTGCGGCCCAGCTCGTCCAGGCCGTCGACCAGCTCACGCGGTGTCGACCACCGCTCGCCGACGGCCGTGGTCAGCACGTCCAGCGCGGGGGCGCTGATCTTGCCGGTCAGCAGCTGGGTGAGCAGGCCCTCGCGGCGCGACCGCTCCGCGGAGGAGTCGCCGAGCACCCGCCGCAGGCCGACCTCCCCGTCGAGCAGGCGTACGACGGAGAGCAGCTCGTCACCGAGCTGCTCGGCGGGCACGCTCTTGGCCCGCGCGGCCGGCTTGGCGCTCAGCACCGCGAGCAGCTTCTGCTCGGCGGTGGCGAGTGCCTCCCGGCTCGCGGCGTGGAACAGCGTCATCGTCAATCCCGTCCTCAAAGGGCCTTAGTTCCGCGCCGAGACCGAGTCGAGGTCGTCGAGGAACCGGTCCACGGTGCCCCGGCGGCGCGCCTCGTCCTCGAGGGACTCACCGACGACCCGGCTGGCCAGCTCGACCGCGTGGCGGCCGAGGTCGGCACGCAGCTCCGCGACGATCTGAGCGCGCTGGGCCTCCAGCTGCGCACGCCCAGCAGCCACGATACGTGCGGCTTCCTCCTGCGCCTGGACGCGGAGCTCCTCCTTGATCTGCTCCGCCTCCAGCCGGGCGTCGTCCCGGATGCGCGCGGACTCGGCACGGGCCTCGGCGAGCTGCGACTGGTAGGTCTGCAGCGCCTCCTCGGCCTGGGCCTGGGCCTCCTCGGCCTTCTTGATGCCGCCCTCGATCTTCTCGGTGCGCTCCTTGTAGAGCGCCTCGAACCGCGGGAACGCGAACTTCTGCAGCACCCACAGCAGCAGCAGGAAGGCGACCAGACCGAGGATGACCTCGGACAGGTGCGGAATGATCGGACTCGGCTCTTCCGCGGCCAGAACAATCGCGGTATTCACCATGGTGGCTCCCGGAGCGTCAGAAGGGGGGTCTTACTCAGGCGCTCCACCGGTGGACGCGATGAAGAAGAGCACCAGGCCGATCAGCGCGAGGACCTCGACCAGAACGAAGGTCTGCCACGCGATGCTCATGAGCTTGCTCTGGGCCTCGGGCTGGCGGGCGGTGCCGTTGATGACCGCGGCGAAGATGAGACCCACACCGATGCCCGGGCCGATCGCGCCCAGGCCGTAACCGATGAGCGAAAGGCCCGGGTTCAGGTTGAAGGACTCCTGGGCGATCTGAATGGCGCTCACTTGATTTGTTTCCTTCCAAACTCGGTCCGCGAGGTTTCGCGGATCGGGTGCATGCCTTTATCGGTTGTGAAACTCAGTGGTCCGCAGACAGAGCGGCGCTGATGTAGTTCGCCGCCAGCAACGCGAAGATGTACGCCTGGAGCACCTGGATCAGGGCCTCGACGAACGTCATCGCGATGGCGAAAGCCCACGAGACCAGTGAGACCGGCTTCAGAGGGCCGCTCGCCTCGAGCAGCAGGTACTGGCCCGCGAGCGTGAACACGAGCAGGATCAGGTGGCCGGCGAACATCGCGGCGAACACCCGGATCGCGTGCGTGAGCGGGTTCATGAAGAACTTCACGAACGCCTCGACCGGCACCAGCAGCACGAGCACCGGCTTCGGCACACCCGGCGGAACGAGCTGGTTCTTGATGTGGCCGACGAAACCGTGCCGCCGAATGCCCACGTAGTGCCACAGCGGGTACACGACCAGCAGCGACAACGCGAGCGGGAAACCGATGTGCGAGAACGTCGGGAACTGGATGATCGGGATGAGCCCGAAAATGTTGTTCACCAGGACGAAGCAGAACATCGTCACGATCAGCGGCACGTACGGCCGGAAGTCCTTGGAGCCGATCAGGTCCCGCGCGATGTTGTTGCGGCCGAAGTCGTAGACCGACTCGGCGACGAAGGAGAAGCGGCTCGGCACCACCGAGAGGCGGCGCGACGCCATCAGGAAGAACACCGCGATGATGACCACGGACAGCACCACAAGCAGCATCGGCTTGGTGATGCCCAGAAATATGGGAGGGAGGTTGAAGTCACCCGCACCTGGGGGAACGAACGAACCACCCTCTGCTAGCCACAGCGCCCGCAACTGGGCTCCTTCCGGTTCTCCCGGCCGGCAGATTCACACCGCCGGGGGAATCGTCACGATCTGGACGTAACGTACCTCAGCCAGCCCGCGCACCTGTCAGCGGCACCCCTGCTCGTGAGGGGTGCCCCTGGGCTTGTGAACCGAGGTACAAGCGCACCCTATCAGCCACTCAGGTGATAGAAGAACGCGCGTACTACTTGGTAGGAGATCTACTGGTCGTCGTCGCTGATGATCAAGGTAGGCAGCTTCGTGCGGCGGAACGCGACGGTGTCCATCGCGGCCCAGACGACCACCACCGCGAGCATCGTGAACGCCAGCGACTTGGTGTGCAGCCAGGTGATCTCGCGCAGCACCATCAGCACGAGCAGCAGGATGATCATCTTGCCGACGAACCCGCCGAGGGCGCCGGTCATCACCATCATCGGGTTCTTGTCGGCCGTCTTGCGCATCAGCCACCACGTCGCCAGCGACGACGCGACGGCCACCAGCGCGCCGATCAGCGCCGCGACCCCGCCGCGCGCGCCGAACATGACACTCGCCACCACGATGCCGATGACCGCGGTCACAGCGGACGGCCAGATCGCGTAGCGCAGCATGGCGTCCGCCAGCCGGGTGACCGCCTCACCGTGCGTCTTCGGCAGGTCCGTCTGAATGCCCAGGTCAGCGGCGGTCGGCTCGGCCTGGTCCTGCTCTGTCTTCTCGGTACTCATCTCGCCCTGAGTCTAGGGACGATCGAGACGATCAGTGCGATCAGGAGGCCGATACCGATCCCCCACACCACCGCGAACGCGTCGAACAGGCTCAACGCGACCGTCCCGAACGCCAGCACGGCGGCCCACAAGTAGATCAACAGGACGGCCCTGCGCTGCGAGTGACCGATCTCCAGCAGGCGGTGGTGCAGGTGCATCTTGTCGGCGTGGAACGGCGACAGGCCCTTCCGTGTGCGCCGCACGACCGCCATCAGCAGGTCCAGCACCGGTACGAACAGGACCGCCGCGACCACCAGCAGTGGCGACAGCAGCGCGATCGTCTCCGTGCCGTCGAGGCTCAGCACCTTGCCGGACGCCGAGGTGCTCGCGCCCGCCATCATCAGGCCGATCAGCATCGAGCCGGAGTCGCCCATGAAGATCTTCGCGGGCTGGAAGTTGTGCGGCAGGAAACCCATGCACGCGCCGGCGAGCGTCGCGGCGATCAGCGCGGGCGGGTAGTAGGTGACGTCGCCGCCCGACCGGTCGAGCAGGTGCAGCGAGAACGCGCAGGTGGCGACGGCCGAGATGAGGCCGACGCCCGCCGCGAGGCCGTCCAGCCCGTCGACGAAGTTGATCGCGTTGACCATCGTGACCACGAGCAGCACGGTCAGGATCGCGCCCTGGTTCTGGTCGAGGATCAGCAGCGAGCCGCCCTCCCCGTTGCCGCCCCACGGCACCCAGAAGATGATCCACTGCAGGCCGAGCAGCACGAGGATGCCCGCGCACGTCGTCTGACCGGCGAGCTTGGTGATCGAGTCCAGCTCGAACCGGTCGTCGAGCATCCCGATCACCATGATCAGGCCGCCGCCGAGCAGGATCGCGGTCGGGTCGAGCGAGTAGTCGAACGCGCGGCGCAGCACCGGCAGCTGGTGGGCGAGCAGCATGCCGCCGCACACGCCGAGGTACATCGCGAGGCCGCCGAGCCGCGGGATCGGCACGGTGTGCACGTCGCGCTGCCGGGGGTAGGCGACCGCGCCCCACCGCAGCGCGAGCCGCCGCACGAGACCGGTGAACAGGAACGTCAGTACGGCCGTGGTCAGCCCGACGAGCAGGTACTCCCGGATCGGGAGTCCGGCGGGCTGGAAGTTCTGTGCCAGGTCCACGCGGTCAGTCCCGGGGGTAGGCGGGGTGCGACGCGGTGAGCGCGCGGACGGTCTCGGCCACGGCGGCGTGGTCCTCCTCGCCCGGCTCGGCGCGGACCGCACGCCCGATCAGGCGCGCGATCTCGGCCATCTCCGGCTCGGCCATGCCCTGCGTGGTGACACACGGTGAACCGATCCGGATGCCGGACGCGGTCGCCGGTGGCGCGGGGTCGAACGGGATCGCGTTCTTGTTCACCGTGATGTCGGCGAGCCCGCACCGCCGCTCCGCCTCGGCGCCCGTGACGCCGAGCGGCCGCACGTCCAGCAGCGCGAGGTGCGTGTCGGTGCCACCGGACACGACGCGCATGCCTTCCGCTTCGAGCCCCTTGGCGAGCGCGGCGGCGTTGGCGACGACCTGGGTCGCGTACCCCTGGTACTCGCTGGACGCGGCTTCCTTCAGCGCGACGGCCTTGGCGGCGACGGCGTGCATCAGCGGCCCGCCCTGGCTGAACGGGAAGACGGCCTTGTCGATCGCCTTGGCGTGCTCGGCCCGGCACACGATCATCCCGCCGCGCGGCCCGCGCAGGACCTTGTGCGTGGTGAAGGTGACGACGTCCGCGAACGGCACCGGCGAGGGCACCACCTTCCCGGCCACGAGCCCGATGAAGTGGGCCGCGTCGACCATCAGGATCGCGCCGACCTCGTCGGCGATCGCCCGGAACGCGGAGAAGTCGATCAGCCGCGGGTACGCGGTCGCCCCGGCGACGATCACGCGCGGCCGGTGCGCGAGCGCGAGGTCGCGCACCTGGTCGTAGTCGATCAGCTCGGTGTCCTGCCGCACCCCGTAGGAGACGGCCGTGAACCACCGGCCCGAGAAGTTGACCTTCGACCCGTGCGTGAGATGCCCGCCCTGCTTGAGGTCCATGGCGAGGACCGCGTCGCCGGGCTCGCAGAACGCGGCGTACGCGGCGAGGTTCGCACTGGCGCCGGAGTGCGGCTGCAGGTTGGCGTGCTCGGCCCCGAACAGCTCCTTCGCACGGGCGACGCCGATCTCCTCGGCGACGTCCACCTGCGCACAACCCCCGTAGTAGCGGCGCCCCGGGTAGCCCTCCGCGTACTTGTTGGAGAGCGTCGACCCGAGCGCGGCCAGCACCGCGGGACTCGTGAGGTTCTCGCTGGCGATCAGTTGCAACCCGCCGCGGAGGCGGTCCAGCTCACCGAGCACCACGTCGGCGATCTCGGGATCCGTAGCGGCCAGCGAATCGAAGTCCGGGCCCCAGAACGGCGTGTTCACCCCTGCTGCTTCTCTCTCGTGGCAGTTTTGCCGGGCCAGGCTACCGCGAGCGGGTTACGGTCCGTGGATGACCAAGCTGAACTACGAGCAGGAGCTCGCGCACCTGCATCTGGAGCTGGTGAAGCTGCAGGACTGGGTCAAGGCGAAGGGCCTGCGCGTGGCGGTGTTGTTCGAGGGCCGCGACGCCGCGGGCAAGGGCGGCGCGATCAAACGCATCACCGAGCCGCTGAACCCCCGTGTCTGCCGGGTCGCCGCGCTGGGCACTCCCACCGAACGCGAGAAGAGCCAGTGGTACTTCCAGCGTTACGTGGCCCATCTGCCCGCGGCCGGTGAGATGGTGCTGTTCGACCGTTCCTGGTACAACCGCGCCGGCGTGGAACACGTGATGGGTTTCTGCACCGACGACGAATACCAGGAGTTCCTCCGCTCGGCCCCGGAGTTCGAACGGCTGCTCATCCGGTCGGGCATGATCCTGGTGAAGTACTGGTTCTCGGTGTCCGACGAGGAGCAGGAGAAGCGTTTCCAGGAACGCATGCGCGACCGGACGAAGCGCTGGAAGATCTCGCCGATGGACCTCGAGGCACGGCGTCGGTGGTTCGACTACTCGAAGGCCAAGGACGTCATGTTCGCCCACACGGACGTGGCGGACTCGCCGTGGTGGGTGGTGGAAGCGGACTCCAAGAAGAGGGCTCGGCTGAACTGCATCTCGCACCTGTTGAGCCAGGTGCCGTACGAGGACGTCGAGCCGCCGGTGCTGGAACTCCCGCCACGCGGCCCGAAGGACCCCGACTACCGGCGCCCGCCGAAGCAGTCGATGCGCTACGTCCCGGCGCGGTACTGACCCGGTCCCGACCCCACGCCCGGGTCCTGAAAGGACTTACGGCCGCGAGTTGGCCACCATCGCGTCGTAGACCGGCTTCATCCGCGACCAGCGCTCGTCCGGCGCCGACGCGAACACGAAGTACTCGACCCCGTCGACGTGCCAGTACAGGGCGTGCACCCGCTGCAGCCCGCGCCCGTCCCGGTGCTGGTACTCCCACTCCACGGCCGGGTGCCCGCCGTACGTGGCGCTGATGAGGTCCAGCCGCCGGTAGGCCACCGCCCGCGACGCGAACCCGGACTCGTGCGCCACGTGCACCCGCACGATGTCGGGCGAGGCGGCCACGGCCCCGCCGAACCCCACGACGCGTGCCGGGTCGGACGGGTCCACGGCACGCAGCGCGCCGGGGCTGCCCGCGGACACCGGACGCCACCCGTCCGGAATCACGGTCGTCAGGCCCTCCGGACCGGCCACCCGCTGGAACCCGGCGGGCGCGGAACTGGACGCCGCCGTCGGCGACGCGCCGTCGGACGACACGTACGTGGCCGGGTCCTGGACGCCCGCCGCGTCGGTCTTGGGCATCGTCAGCAACACGGCCCCGACCGCCGCGCTCACCACGAGATAGGCAGCGGAGAACGCCCACGCGACCCACCGCGAGCTGAGCGACCTGACGCTCGCCACCAGTTTCACCTCTGTAACCCCCCGACACGGGTATACCGAGAGTAACGTGCCTGCCGAGGTGATCCAATGCTTCGAGCGTGGCAGGACGTGATCGTCAAGTGGCGACTGGTGCCGGACGACCAGCCTGTCGATCAGCCGGAAGCCCGGCTGCACGCGGATCGTGGCCGGTCGGCGCTGGTGGCCGGGCGGCTCGACGAGGCCCTCGCCGAGTTCGAGGCCGCCGCGGAGTTACGGAACGATCCACTCGATCGGGTGGGTATCGGGGACGTGTTCCTCGCGCGCGGTGGCTGGCGCGACGCCGAGGAGAGCTACCGCTCCGCCCTGCCCACCGGTGGGCTCGGCGCGCTGCTGGGGCAGGTGGGACTCGCACAGGTGCAGATCGGGCAGGGACAGGCGGCCGGTGCCGTCGCCGACCTCGAACTGCTCGTCGCCGACCGGCCCGCGGAGCCGACGCTGCGGTACTACCTGGCCGGCGCCTGGTACTCGGCGGCGGAACAGTGCCGGTCGCGGACCGCCGACGACGTGCTGGTGATCACCAGTGAGGCGCAGCTGCGGATCTGTGAGGACGCGGGACGGCGGATCCTCGCGCTGCGGACCGGCGACATGGAGCTCGAGCGGGGCGCACGCCAACTGCTGTCCGAGGTGGCGGCAGGCAGGCGCTGGACCTGGTCGCCGGAGGGCATCGCGGTGAGCCTCGCGGTGTTGATCATCGCGCTCGGGTTGATCACCGTGGTGGCCGGTGGGCTGCTGGACAACGTGGTGCTGGTGTTCGTCGGCGCGATCGTCGGCGCCGCGCTGCTGTACGCGGTCGTGTTCCGCTTCCGGCGGCAGACGTGGCGGCGGCGGGCCGACGAGATGGCCCCGCACATCGTCAAACCGGGTGTCTAGCTAGAGTTCCCAATTGTGAGTGTCGTCTACGACTGCGCGCGGCAACCGGACCGCACCGACGGGCTCGCCGCCGCGGCCAGCGCCGCGCGTGCCGGGCGGCTCGTGGTGATCCCCACCGACACGGTGTACGGCATCGGCGCGGACGCGTTCTCGTCCACCGCCGTGCGGGCGCTGCTCGCCGCGAAGAACCGCGGCCCGGACATGCCGGTCGGGGTGCTCGTCGGCTCCTGGTCGACGATCGACGGGCTGGTGCTGTCGGTCCCCCGCTCCGCCCGACTGCTCGTCGAGGCGTTCTGGCCCGGTGACGTGTCGATCGTCCTGCCGCACGCGCCGTCGCTGTCGTGGGACCTCGGGAACACCAGCGGGACCGTGATGCTGCGGATGCCGCTGCACCCGGTGGCGATCGAGCTGCTGCGCGAGGTCGGTCCGATGGCCGTGTCCAGCGCGAACGTGTCCGGGAAGCCGCCCGCGGCGACCGCCGACGACGCGAGGACGCAGCTGGGCGAGTCGGTCGCCGTCTACCTCGACGGCGGTCCGTCCGGCGACCCGGTGCCGTCGACGATCGTGGACCTCTCCGGAGACGAGCCGCTCGTGCTGCGCGAGGGCGCGGTGTCGACAGCAGCGATCTTCGAGGCGCTGGGGTCCTAGGTCAGGACCGCCTGACCGCGGTCGCGAAACGCGGTCGCCCGGCCAGGTCGTCGTGGTCGGTGACCGACGTCAGGACCTTCCTGGTCGCCAGCAGTTCTGGCACGGACTCACGCTGTGTGTCGTCGTGCTCGATGGCGACGGCGCCGCCCGGTTTCAGCAGCCTGGCGGCCAGGTTGACCACGTGCCGGATCACGGTGAGGCCGTCGCTGCCCGCGAACACCGCCTTGAACGGGTCGTGCTCCCCCACCTCAGGCGGCACGACGGTGCCGATCGGCACGTAGGGCGGGTTGCACAGGACCAGGTCGACGCCTGCGTCGAACTCGGTGAACAGGTCCGGGTCCGTCACGTCGCCCGCGTGCAGGCGGACCTTGCTGTCCGCCATGTTGCGACGGGCCCACGCGAGCGCCGTGTGGTCCGCCTCGACCGCGTGGACCTCCGCGTCCGGTCGTTCCGCGGCGAGGGCCAGGGCGAGCGCCCCACTGCCCGTGCACAGGTCCACCACGACCGGGTTCTGGCGGTCGGCGATGAACCCGAGCCCCCACTCCAGTAGCAGCTCGGTCTCCGGCCGCGGCACGAACACGCCCGGCCCGACCTCCAGGGTCACCGCGCCCATCGCCGCCCAGCCCAGCAGGTGCTGCAGCGGGACGCGTTTCGCGCGCTGGTGCACGAGCTGGCCGATGGCGTCGACGACCTGCCGGTCGACCAGCGGCGTCAGCATCAGCTTCCCGCGCGGCACGTCGAGGACGTGGGCCGCGATCAGCTCCGCGTCCGCACGTGGGGACGCCACGCCGGCGTCGGCGAGGATGCGCTCGGCCGCCATGATCGCGAGGCGCAACGGCTGTCTGCTCACGGGCGTGAGCCTGTCACGCCGACTGGTGCGCGGCGAGTCGTTCGTCCCGGTCGGCGGTGGCCAGCGCGTCGAGCACGCCGTCGAGGTCGCCGTTCAGCACCTGGTCCAGGTTGTAGGCCTTGTAGTTCACGCGGTGGTCGGAGATGCGGTTCTCCGGGAAGTTGTAGGTGCGGACGCGCTCGGAGCGGTCGACGGTGCGCACCTGGCTCGCGCGCGCGGCCGACGCCTGCTTCTGGGCCTCCTCCTCGGCGGCCGCGGCCAGGCGGGCCTTCAGCACCTGCATGGCGCGCGTCTTGTTCTGCAACTGACTGCGCTCGTTCTGGCAGGACACCACGATGCCGGTCGGCAGGTGCGTGATGCGCACGGCCGAGTCGGTGGTGTTGACGCTCTGGCCGCCCTTGCCGGACGACCGGAACACGTCGACGCGCAGGTCCTTCTCCGGGATCTCCACGTCCTCGGCGGCGTCCTGAACGTCCGGGTAGACGAGCACACCGGCTGCGGAGGTGTGGATGCGGCCCTGCGACTCGGTGGCGGGGACGCGCTGCACGCGGTGCACACCGCCCTCGAACTTCAGGCGGGACCACACACCCTCGGCGACCGGGGTCTTGGAGCGGATGGTGACGGTCGCGTCCTTGTACCCGCCCAGCTCGGTCTCGGTGCCGTCGAGCACCTCGGTGGACCAGCCGTGCTTCTCCGCGTACCGCAGGTACATGCGCAGCAGGTCACCGGCGAACAGCGCCGACTCGTCGCCGCCCTCACCGGACTTGATCTCCATGATGAGGTCGTCGCCGTCGTGCGGGTCGCGGGGCAGCAGCAGCTCGGTGAGCTTGTCCTCCAGCGCGGGCACCTTCTCCGCGAGGGACGCGGCCTCCTCGGCGAACGCCGGGTCCTCGGACAGCTCCTGCGCCGTGGCGAGGTCGTCGCGGGCGCGTTCCAGCTCGCGCAGGGTGCGGACGATCGGGGTCAGCTCGGCGTAGCGGCGGCCCAGCTTGCGGGCACGGGCCTGGTCGCCGTGCACGGCGGGGTCGGCGAGCGAGCGCTCCAGCTCCTCGTACTCGCCGAGCAGCTCACCGAGCGATGACGCGTCCACAGTGGTCCCTCTCGTGACGTAGACACGAAAACGGCGTCCACCCGGGACGGGTGGACGCCGAATCCGAAGCTACTTGGCCTTCTTCTCCCGCTTGCCGTAGCGGGCCTCGAAGCGCGCGACCCGGCCGCCGGTGTCGAGGATCTTCTGCTTGCCCGTGTAGAACGGGTGGCAGTTCGAGCAGACTTCCACGTGGATGCTGCCCGACTTCTTGGTGCTGCGGGTGGTGAACGTGTTCCCACAACCGCAGGTGACCTCGGTGGTGACGTACTCGGGGTGGATACCGGTCTTCACAGATCTTGCCCTTTCTCGGTGGCCGCCGGGTCCCGAAACAACGTCTGGGGTGAACCGGAGCCGGACTCGACCCAACAGTTTGCCAGATGTCCTGGCAGGGGGTTCAACACGCCCCTGCCAGGACATATTCCGGCGACTAGTCGTCGTTGACGGACGGTGTGTTCTTCGCCACCTGCATCAGGAACTCGATGTTGGTGCGGGTCTTGCGGAGCTGGGTCAGCAGCAGGTCGATGGCCTGCTGGTTGTCCAGCGCGTGCAGCACACGGCGCAGCTTCACGGTGACGGCCAGCTCGTCCGGCGAGAGCAGCAGCTCTTCCTTACGAGTGGAGGACGCGTCGACGTTGACCGCCGGGAACGTGCGCTTGTCG
This sequence comes from Actinophytocola sp. NPDC049390, assembly GCF_044466355.1. Classification (NCBI taxonomy): domain Bacteria; kingdom Bacillati; phylum Actinomycetota; class Actinomycetes; order Pseudonocardiales; family Pseudonocardiaceae; genus Actinophytocola; species Actinophytocola sp. NPDC049390. The sequence goes on along the minus strand of NZ_JBITMQ010000013.1, from coordinate 67,370 downwards.
GCGATCTTGCGGTCCAGGACCAGCTCGGCGTTGCCGGTGCCCTTGAACTCCTCGAAGATCACGGTGTCACCGGCGGAGCCGGTCTCGACCAGCGCGGTCGCGAAGATGGTCAGCGAGCCACCGTCTTCGATGTTCCGCGCGGCGCCGAGGAAGCGCTTCGGCGGGTACAGCGCCGTCGAGTCGACACCACCGGACAGGATGCGCCCGGACGCCGGGGCGGCCAGGTTGTACGCACGGCCGAGGCGGGTGATCGAGTCGAGCAGCACGACCACGTCGTGGCCCATCTCGACCAGGCGCTTCGCCCGCTCGATCGACAGCTCCGCGACCGTCGTGTGGTCCGACGGCGGGCGGTCGAAGGTCGAGGCGATGACCTCGCCCTTCACCGACCGCTGCATGTCGGTGACCTCTTCCGGCCGCTCGTCCACGAGCACGACCATCAGGTAGCACTCGGGGTTGTTCGTGGTGATCGCGTTCGCGATCGCCTGCAGCACGGACGTCTTGCCTGCCTTCGGCGGCGACACGATCAGCGCGCGCTGGCCCTTGCCGACCGGCATCACCAGGTCGATGACGCGGGTGGTCAGCACGTGCGACTCGGTCTCGAGGCGCAGCCGCTCGTTCGGGTACAGCGGCGTCAGCTTCGTGAACTCGGGGCGGTGCTTGGCCTGGTCCGGGTCCAGCCCGTTGATCGTCTCGACGCGCACCAGCGGGTTGAACTTCTGCCGCTGCTGCTCGCCCTCACGCGGCTGGCGCACCATGCCGGTGATCGCGTCACCGCGGCGCAGCCCGTACTTGCGGACCAGCGACAGCGACACGTACACGTCGTTCGGGCCCGCGAGGTAGCCGGAGGTACGCACGAACGCGTAGTTCTCCAGCACGTCGAGCACACCGGCGACCGGCAGCAGGACGTCGTCCTCGCGCACCTCGGTGTCGGGGCTGTCGCCGCGGCCACCACCGCTGCCGCGGCGGCGACGGTCGCGGAACCGCCGACCGCGCCTGCGGCCGCCGTCCTCGTCATCGTCGTCGTCCGGGCCGTTGTCGCGGTTCTGGCGCTGGTCACCACGGTTGTCGCCGCGGTTGTCCTGGTTACGCCCACCCCGGTCGCCCCGGTCACCACGGTCACCGCGGTTGTCCTGGTTACGGCCACCCCGGTCACCACGGTCGCCCCGGTCGTTGCCGCGGCCGCCGCGGTCCTCGCGCTTGTCGCCCTGCTTCTCGGCGGGCTTCTCGTCACCCGAACCGCGCTGGTCGCCACGGTTGTCGCCGCGGTCCTCGCGCTTCTCGCCCTCCGGCGCACCGGCGGAACGGGTCGAGCGGCGACGGCGGTTGCCCTCGCGGCGTCCGCCCTCCTCGGCCTCGGGCTGCTCGGCCTTCGGCTCCGACTCGGTCTTGACCTCGGGCTTCGCGGGCTTCTCGGACTTCTCGGGCTTCTCCGCGGCCGGCGCCTTCTCGTCGATGCCGAGCGGCAGCGTGTCGGAGGCCGCCTTCGAGTCCGCGGCCGCCTTGCCCGAGCCGCCGGACTGGCGCTCCTTGATGGCCGCGATGAGGTCACCCTTGCGCATGCCCGCGGTGCCCGTGATGCCGAGCTGGCCCGCGAGCTCCCGCAGCTCCGCGAGGACCATGCCGGTGAGACCGGCGCGACGCTTCGTTCCCCCGTTCGCGCTGGTACGCGTGGTTGTCTCGGCCGCACCGGCAGCGGTGTCGACCGTGCCGTTGGCAGTCTCGCTGCCCAGCAGATCAGTGTTGCTCACTCATGTCCTTCCTGACCAGGTCCCCGCCTCCTGAGGTGGACCCGTGAACCAGCGGACCGCCGAATCTCCAACCGAGACGGCGTGCTCCGCGGCCTCGCCAACGCGGAGCGTTAGTCGGTCACCACGGCTTTCGGTATCCGCCAACGTCGACTCCGGCCGGGAAGTGGGCCGAGTCGCCGACTGAACGGAAGATGCGACCCGAGGAAAGAAAATCCCCGGGAACGACACCGGGCGCCCGTACGCGCGGTGACTGAACGCCCCTGAGGGTAGACGCACACCCGCAGGCGTGCAACAACCGGGGCCAACCGGCGTGGCACAACCCTACAACGTCGACTACCTGCTGTTTGTTCCATTCAGCCCAGCGGGCTCGACGACGACGCCCGTCCGGTCCACCGGGAGCGCCCGCACGGCGAACCCGGTCGTGTCGACTCCGGACGGCAGCGTCCCGCCGGGCGGCAACGCGAACACGGTCGGTCCCGCGCCGGAAACCGTTGCGGGGACACCGTTCCCGCGAAGTTCACGAACCATTCGCATGGTTTCCGGCCACGCGGGCTCGCGGTAGTCCTGGTGCAGCCGGTCCTCTGTGGCGGGCAGTAGCAACCCGGGTTCGACGGTCAGTGCGTGCACCGCGAGCGCGCACCGGCCCGCGGTGAACGCGGCGTCGGTGTGCGGAACGTTGCCGGGAAGCAATCCACGCGTGACAGACGTCGCGGACTCGGCGTCCGGGACGAGCACGACCGGAGCGAGCGCCGAGTGCGGTTCGAGCCGCACGGCGCGGAACCGGGGACCTTCCGACCAGGCCAGCACCAGCCCGCCGTAGAGGGAGGCGGCCGCGTTGTCGGCGTGCCCCTCGAACTCGGCGGCGACCTGCAGCGCGTGTTCGTCCAGGTCCTTCCCGGCCAGCGCGTACGAGGCGGCGACGCCCGCGACGATCGCGGCGGCCGACGAACCCAGGCCACGGGCGTGCGGGATCGCGTTGTGACACCGGAGGAACACGCCGGGTAGCGGGAGGCCGAGCGCGTCGGCGCCCGCGCGCAGCGCACGCACGACCAGGTGTTTCTCGTCGGTGGGCACGCCACCGGCGCCCTCGCCGGTCACCTCGACCCTGGTTTCGTCGCCGGTCACGGTGACCACGACGGTGTCGTACAGGCCGAGCGCCATGCCGAGCGCGTCGAACCCGGCCCCCAGGTTGGCCGTGGAGGCGGGCACGCGGACCCGGACAGAAGTGTTCATGCCAGTTCGAGGGCCGCGGCGACCGCGTGCGGCTCCACCGGAATCGGTTCCACCGGCGCCATCTCGGCGAGCACCGTGTCCGGGTCCTTCAGGCCGTGGCCGGTGACGGTGCAGGTCACGAGCGAGCCCTTGGGCAGGCGGCCGTCCTCGGCGGCGGCCAGCAGACCGGCGACGCTGGCAGCCGACGCGGGTTCCACGAACACGCCCTCCCTGCGGGCGAGCAGGTGGTACGCGGCGAGGATCTGCTCGTCGGTGACGGCGTCGATGAGGCCGTCCGACTCGTCACGGGCGTTGATCGCACCGGTCCACGACGCGGGGTTGCCGACGCGGATCGCGGTCGCGATGGTGTCGGGGTCCTTGACCGGCTTGCCGGACACGAGCGGTGCGGCGCCCGCGGCCTGGAACCCGAACATCCTGGGCAGCGAGCCGACGACACCGTCCCGGGCGTACGCGCGGTAGCCGCTCCAGTACGCGGTGATGTTGCCCGCGTTGCCGACGGGCAGGCAGTGGATGTCGGGGGCACGGCCGAGCGTGTCGCAGATCTCCCACGCGGCGGACTGCTGGCCGACCAGCCGCACCGGGTTGACCGAGTTGACCAGCTCGATCGGGTACTCGACGGCGGTCTTGCGGGCCAGTTCGAGGCAGTCGTCGAAGTTGCCGTCGATCTGCAGGATGCGGGCCCCGTACACGACGGCCTGCGCGAGCTTGCCCTTCGCGATCTTGCCGCGCGGCACGAGAACGGCGCAGGTCAGGCCTGCGCGGGCGGCGTAGGCGGCGGCGGACGCGGACGTGTTGCCGGTCGACGCGCAGATCACGCCCGCCACGCCGGACGCGAGCGCGTAGGTCATCGCGACGGTCATGCCGCGGTCCTTGAACGAGCCCGTCGGGTTCGCGCCCTCGACCTTCAGGTGGATCTGGCTGCCGGTCAGCTCCGACAGGTGCGGCGCCTCGACGAGCGGCGTGCCGCCCTCCTGCAGGGTCACCGGCTTGGCGCCCTCGGGCAGCTCGATCCGGTCGGCGTAGGCCGCGATGACGCCCGGCCACGCCGGGCGCACGCCAAGACTCGCTTGCGGTGTCACGGTTCTTCTCCTTCTACCCGCATCACACTGGCGACCTCGCGCACCGACGGCAGGCCGGCCACCTTGTCCACTGTGGACCGCAGCGCCTCGTCCGGCGCGTAGTGCGTGACGATCACCAGGCTCGCGTCGCTGCCGCGGCCCTGCTGGCGCACGGCGGCGATGCTCACGTCGTGTTCGGCGAACACCGACGCGACCGTCGACAGCACACCGGCGCGGTCGGCCACGTCCAGGCTGACGTGGTAGCGGGTGTTCACCTGCGCGATCGGCACGACGGGCAGCGCGGCGTAGGACGACTCCCCCGGGCCGCGGCCACCGCTGACCTTGTTGCGTGCCACGGCGACGAGGTCGCCGAGCACGGCGCTGGCGGTCGGCGCGCCACCGGCGCCCTGGCCGTAGAACATGAGCGAACCGGCCGCCTCCGCCTCGACGAACACCGCGTTGTACGCGCCGCCGACGCTGGCCAGCGGGTGCGTGCGCGGGATCATCGCCGGGTGCACGCGCACCGCGACGCTGCCGTTCACGCGCTCGCAGATGGCGAGCAGTTTTATCGTCCTGCCAAGGGTTTTCGCCGCGGCGATGTCGGCGGGGGTGACCGCGGAGATGCCCTCGCGGTACACGTCGGCGGCGGTGACCCTGGTGTGGAAGGCGATCGAGGCGAGGATGGCGGCCTTGGACGCGGCGTCGTAGCCGTCCACGTCGGCCGTCGGGTCCGCCTCCGCGTAGCCGAGCCGGGACGCCTCGTCGAGGGTCTCCGCGTAGCTCGCGCCGGTCGCGTCCATGGCGGACAGGATGAAGTTGGTGGTGCCGTTGACGATCCCCATCACGCGGGTGATGTGGTCACCGGCGAGCGACTCGCGCAGCGGCCGCACCAACGGGATCGCGCCCGCCACGGCCGCCTCGAAGTAGAGGTCCGCGCCGGAGGTGTCGGCGGCGGCGAACAGGTCGGCCGCGTGCTCGGCGAGCAGCGCCTTGTTGGCGGTGACGACCGACTTTCCCTTGGACAGCGCGGAAAGCAGCCAGCCACGCACCGGGTCGATGCCGCCGACGACCTCGACCACGACGTCCACGTCGGAGGAGATGAGGGCCTCGGCGTCGGTCGTGATCAGGTGCGCCGGGACGTCCGGGTGGCGGTTGGGGCGGCGCACCGCGACACCCGCGAGCTCCACGGGTGCCCCAACGCGGGCGGCGAGGTCGGCGCCCTGCTCGTGCAGGATCCGCATGACCTGCGACCCGACGGTGCCGCACCCGAGCATCGCCACCCGGATGGGCTTGTGCCCCTCCTGAGTCATGAAACCTCCAGGCGCAGCAGGTCGTCCAGCGTCTCCCGACGCAGCAGAAGGCGCGCCTCGCCGTCCTTCACCGCGACCACGGCCGGGCGCACGAGACGGTTGTAGGAGCTGGCCATCGCGTAGCAGTACGCGCCGGTGGCGGCGACCGCGATCAGGTCGCCCGGCGTGAGGTTCTCCGGCAGCCAGCAGTCCCGCACGACCACGTCGCCGGACTCGCAGTGCTTGCCGACGACCCGGGACAGCGTCGCCTCCGCGCCCCGCTCCCCCTCGTCGCTCGACCGCGACACCAGCCTGCAGTCGTACAGCGCGTCGTACAGGGCGGTGCGGATGTTGTCGCTCATGCCGCCGTCGACGCTCACGTACCGGCGCGACGACCCGTGCCCCAGCTCGACATCCTTGGTGGTGCCCACCTCGTACAGCGTCACCGTGCTGGGCCCGACGATCGCGCGGCCCGGCTCGACCGCGATCTTCGGCATGTCCAGGCCCGCGTGCTCGCACTCCTTGGACACGATGTTGCGCAGCTGCTCGGCCAGCCAGCCGGGCGGCGGCGGGTCGTCGTCGGCCGTGTACGCGATGCCGAGGCCACCGCCGAGGTCCACTGTGGTCACCGAGGCCAGCGCGTCGGACCCGTGTTCCTTGTGCAGCTCCGCGAGCAGCCCGATCACGCGGTGCGCGGACAGCTCGAACGCGTTGGCGTCGAAGATCTGGGAGCCGATGTGGCTGTGCAGCCCGGTGAGTTTCAGGCCCGGCGAGCGCAGCACCCGCCGCACCGCCTCGGCCGCCGCGCCGCCCGCGAGGGAGAAGCCGAACTTCTGGTCCTCGTGCGCGGTCGCGATGTACTCGTGGGTGTGGGCCTCGACGCCGACGGTCACGCGCACCAGCACGTTCTGGGTGACGCCGCGCTCGCGGGCGATCCGGTCGAGGCGGGCGATCTCGAAGTACGAGTCGAGCACGACCGCGCCGACCCCGGCCTCGACCGCCTGGGTCAGCTCGTCGACCGACTTGTTGTTGCCGTGCAACGTGATCCGCTCGGCCGGGAAGTCCGCGCGCATCGCGATCGCCAGCTCGCCGCCGCTGCACACGTCGAGCGAGAGGCCTTCCTCGGCGACCCACCGCGCGATCTTCACGGACAGGAACGCCTTGGCCGCGTAGTGCACGAGCGCCGGGTCGCCGAACGCGCGGGCGTGGTCGCGGCAGCGGGACCGGAAGTCGTCCTCGTCCATCACGAACAGCGGCGTGCCGAACTCGGCGGCCAGCTCGCGGACGTCCACACCGGCGACACGGACCACGCCGTCGTCGCCGCGGGCCGAGTTGCGTGGCCAGATCTCGGCGTTCAACCGGTCCAGCTCGGCCGGGTCGGGCGGCTGGGGCCCCGCGGTGTTGCTGGGCAGCAGGACTTCTGCGTGGCGGGGTCCCGCCGGATGTGCCCTCATGGCCCTACATCCGTTCTGGTGCTTCGACGCCGAGCAGGCCAAGGCCGTTGGCCAGCAGCCGGCGGGTGGCGCCCGCGAGCGCGAGGCGGGCGGTGGTCAGCGGGGTGACGTCCTCGTCGCCCTTCGGAAGGATCCGGCAGCTCTCGTTGAACTTGTGGTACGCGCCTGCCAGTTCTTCCAGGTAGCGCGCGACCCGGTGCGGTTCTCGCAGCTCGGCGGCCGTGCGCAGGACCTCAGGGTACTGGCCGATCGTGCGGACGAGCTCGCCCTCCCGCTGGTGGGTGAGCAGACCGAGGTCCACCTCGGTGTCCAGCTCGACGCCGCTGTCGGGCACCGCGATGCCCAGGTCCGCGGCGTTGCGGGCGATCGACGACAGCCGGGCGTGCGCGTACTGCACGTAGAACACCGGGTTGTCGCTGGTCTTGCGGGACCACAGGTCGAGGTCGATGTCGATCGACGCGTTCGCCGACGACCGGATCAGCGCATAGCGGGCCGCGTCCACGCCGACCGCGTCGACCAGGTCGTTCATCGTGACGATCGTCCCGGCGCGCTTGCTCATCCGGACCGGCTTGCCGTCGCTGACCAGGTTCACCATCTGGCCGATGAGGACCTCGACGGTGTCCGGGTCGTCGTCCAGCGCGGCCGCCGCGGCCTTGAGGCGCGCGATGTAGCCGTGGTGGTCGGCGCCCAGCATGTAGATGCACAGGTCGAAGCCGCGGCCGCGCTTGTCGGCGAAGTAGGCGATGTCACCCGCGATGTACGCCGGGGCACCGTCGGCCTTGATGACCACCCGGTCCTTGTCGTCGCCGTACTGCTTCGACCGCAGCCACCACGCGCCGTCGGCGAAGTACAGGTGGCCCTTCTCCTTGAGCTGCTCGACCAACTCCCCCACGGCGCCGGACTTGTGCAGCGAGTCCTCGTGGAAGTACACGTCGAAGTCGGTGCGGAAGTTGTGGAGGTCAGCCTTGATCTCGTCGAACATGAGGTTGACGCCGATCTTGCGGAAGATCTCCGCGCAGTCCTCGGCGGGCAGCGAGAGCGCGCTCGGCTCGCGGCGCAGCACCTCGGCGGCCACGTCGGACAGGTACGTGCCCGCGTAGCCGTCCTCGGGCGGTGGCTCCCCCTTCGCCGACGCGATCAGCGACCGGACGAACCGGTCGATCTGGGCACCGGCGTCGTTGAAGTAGTACTCGCGCGTGACGTCGCCGCCCTGCGCGGCCAGCACGCGGCCCAGCGCGTCGCCCGCGGCGGCCCAGCGGGTGCCGCCCAGGTGCAGCGGGCCGGTCGGGTTCGCCGAGACGAACTCCAGGTTGATCCTGCGGCCGGCCATCAGGTCGCCGTGGCCGTACGACTCGCCCTGCGCGAGCACCTGCCGGACGATGTCGCCCTGCGCGTCCGCGGCGATCCGCAGGTTGAGGAAGCCGGGGCCCGCGACCTCGGCGCCCGCGATGCCGTCCCTGCCGGTGAGGGCCTCGGCCAGCCAGTTCGCGAGGTCACGCGGCGGCACGCCGACCTTCTTCGCCACCTGCAGCGCGAGGTTCGTCGCGTAGTCGCCGTGCTCCGGGTTGCGGGGTCGCTCGATCGTCACGGCGGGCGGCAGGGCGGAGGCGTCCAGGTCTCGGCTGGTCAGCACGTCGGTGGCGACGGCGCGGACCAGGTCGGCAAGTGCTGCGGGAGTCACCCCGGGAAGTCTAGGTAGCGTGCGCGCACCCGATAGAGTCGCCTCGGCCATACCGTGGTGCTGACTTCGACAGGAGGCGGGTCGCCATCGAATCCCGGGTCGGCAGGCTGGCTGCCATCACTGCTGTTCTCGTCTCCCTCGCTGCCTGCTCGGTCGAGCGCACCGGCGAACCGACCTCCGACAATTCCGGCGGCTCGGGCGCCGCGGAGGCGCCGTCCGAGAAACCGGGCGCGTCCGAGTGGGTGCCCAGCCCCGACAACGAGGACCCGTCGGAGGACATCGAGGGCGTCGTCATCACCGAGTACGACGCCGTGCACGCCGAACCCGGCCAGCGCGTCGCCTACGAGAAGGCCCCGCCGGACGGCGGCAGGCACGACCAGGTCTGGGCGACCTGCAACGGTGTCGTCTACGACACAGCGGTGCGCAACGAGCACATGGTCCACTCGCTGGAACACGGCGCCGTCTGGATCGCGTACGACCCCGACGAGGTGACCGGCGGCGACCTCGACGCGCTGGTCGAGCGCGTGGACGGTCAGCCGTACCTGATGCTGTCGCCCTACCCCGGCCTCGACCAGCCGATCTCGCTGCAGGCGTGGGGCCACCAGCTCAAGCTGGACGACGTCGACGACGAGCGCGTCGACCAGTTCATCACGGCCCTGCGGGAGAACGAGTACACGACGCCGGAGCCCGGCGCGTCCTGCGACTCGGTCGGCCCGGAGTTCGACACGAACAACCCGCCACCGTTCGAGGCGGCCCCGCCCGGGCCGGACGCGGCGCCGGTCGACGACAACTGACCACCCTCCGTTGACGCCCACCTGACACCGTGTCCTTACACTGGGCGGTCGGAGACTCCCTGTAGAAGTGAGACAAGGACCGGCACCGGATGGCCAGCGGAACGAAGAGCAAGGGCGCGAACAAGCCCAAGGGCAAAGGCAGCAGCGTCAACAAGGCCCGGCGTTCCGTCGTCGGTACCGCACGCAAGCCCAAGCCCTGGGGCATGATCGTCGGGATCATCGTGATCATCGCGCTGGCGGGCGGTGTCTTCACCTACGCGTTCATGGAGATCGACGCGAAGGAGAAGTGGATCGTCTCCGAGGACAACCAGGACCCGTCGGAGAACATCCCGGGTGTCGTCCGCAAGGACTACGAGGCCGCTCAGCACGTCACCGCCGAGCAGCGCGTGGCCTACGACCAGAGCCCGCCGTTCGGCGGCCCGCACGACAACGCCTGGGCCGAGTGCAACGGCACGGTCTACCCGAACCCGGTGCGCACCGAGAACCTGGTCCACTCCCTCGAGCACGGCTCGGTGTGGATCGCCTACAACCCGGACCAGGTCAAGGGCAAGGACCTCGACACGCTGAAGGCGAAGGTCGAGGGCCAGCCGTACATGCTGATGTCGCCGTGGCCGAACCTCGACAAGCCGATCTCGCTGCAGTCCTGGGGTCACCAGCTGAAGCTGTCGAGCGCCACCGACGAGCGCATCGACCAGTTCATCACGTCGTTGCGGCAGAACAACTACCAGAACCCGGAGCCGGGCGGCCGCTGTGACGCCCAGGGCACGGGCTTCGACGTGACCAACCCGCCGCCGTACGTGGCCGAGGCGCCCAAGGCGGGCGACCCGAACACGGTCACGATGGACGGCAAGGGCGCGACGGACGCCACCGACGAGGAGATGAACGGGCAGACCCCGCCGCCCGCGACCGGCACCGCTCCGCCGGCCTCCGGCGCGTCGACGGCTCCGCCCGCGACCGCACCCAGCCAGTGATGCCCAGCTCGTCATCGAGCCGCACTTTCGTCCTCATCGCCGCGCTGGTCGCCGTGCTGCTGGTCGGCGCGGCGGGCGGCATGCTGATCAGCAGGGGCACCACCAGCGAGGACGCCCCACCGAGCGCCGACTCGGTGGACGTCGGCTTCGCGCAGGACATGCGGGTCCACCACCTGCAGGCCGTCACGATGGCGGGCATCGAACGTGACAACACGTCCGACCCGATCCTGCAGGGTTTCGCGTTCGACGTGGAGTCCACCCAGCTGGCCCAGTCGAGCGAGATGGCGGGCTGGCTGACCGTGTGGGGCCACCCGCAGCTCCCGGCGGTGGGCAAGCCGTACATGCAGTGGATGAGCGAGGGCGGCACGCACACCCACAGCAACGGTGAGGGCGGCAAGACCACGGGTGCCGTGCAGCGCATGCCGGGCATGGCGACCAGTGACGAGCTGAACAAGCTGCGCAAGCTGACCGGCAAGGAGCTGGACGTGTTCTTCCTCCAGCTCATGCTGCGCCACCACGAGGGCGGGCTGGAGATGGCGCAGTACGCCGCCGACCACGCCGCGCGGGGCTACGTCCGCAACCTCGCGGAGAAGATCGTGGCGAGCCAGCAGAGCGAAACCGACCTCATGAAGAGCTACCTGGCAGAGCGCGGCGCCCAACCGCTCCCGTTCCCTTAGTTAGTGGTCGGTTTCGGAAGTCTTTCGGGGGTTGGCGGCGACGTCGGCGTGGCGGGTCCGGCGCCGATGTCTCGAAGGTGCCCCTCGGGACGTGGCTGATGTCTCGAAGGGCGCCATGGGGTCATTGAACGTCTCGAAGGGCACTTTCGAGACATGCCCGGTGTCTCGAAGGGCACTTTCGAGACACCGAACCGGGTCACGCGGCCAGCCAACCCCGAACGCGCCTCAGCCCCCGAAGAACTTCCAATTCTGGCCTCTTAGCCCGGCCACATGCCGTCCGCGTTACCACTGGAGTTCGTGGCAGGTCTTCGCGGCTGTGCCCGACTCCACCTGCAGGGTCGCGTGTTCCAGCTGGTACTCGCGTGCCAGTAGCTCCCGGGCGGCGGCCAGGATCGCCGACTGGTCGCAGTCCGGGCCCACGGTGAGGTGGGCGGAGGCGACCTCCATTCCCGAGGTCAGCGTCCAGACGTGCACGTCGTGCACCTCCCCCACCCCGGGCAGCCTGCCCAGCGCCGCGGTCAGCGCGTCCACGTCGACCCGCTCCGGCGCGTGCTGGAACAGGATCCGCAACGACCGCCTGGCGAGCGTCCACGTCCGCGGCAGCACGAACAACCCGATGGCGACACCGATCACCGGGTCCGCGTACCGCCACCCGAACAGCAGCGTGACCAGCCCGGACACCAGCACCCCGACCGACCCGACCATGTCGGCGACGACCTCGAGGTACGCGCCGCGGAGGTTGAGGCTCTCCGCCGCACCGGCACGCAACAGCAGGAACGCCACCACGTTGGCCGCCAGCCCGAGCCCGGCGACCACGGCCACGGGCCCCCCGGGTACCTCCGGCGGCGACGAGAACCGCATGACCGCCTCGTACAGCACGTACCCGGCGACCCCGAACAGCAGCACCGCGTTGGCCAGCGCCGCGAGGACCTCGGCGCGGTAGAGCCCGAACGTCCATGCCGACGACCGGCGCGACCGCCGGGCGGCCAGGATCGCGGCCAGCGCGAGCCCGATTCCAAGGACGTCGGTGACCATGTGGGCACCGTCGGACAGCAACGCGAGCGAACCGGTCGCGATCCCGGTCGCGATCTCGACCACCATGAACACCGCGGTCACGATGAACGCGGCGGCCAGCCGTCCGACATGCCTGCCGGAGGCGCTCGCGGGCATCCCGTGCCCGTGTCCGTGCCCCATGACCACAACATATAGTCACATGCGCATGAGTTCAACTCGCGCTGCGCTTCACCGCGCTGTCCGTGTTCGGCGCACTGAGCCACCTGGCACCGGCCCGGCACGCCCGACCACCTGGTCGGCGTGTTCGACGTCGGGCTCGTGCTGCTGGCCGCCACGTCAGGTCACCAGCCACGAACACGCAACTTGGAACAATTACGTGCCGGGCAGGACGCGAAACGGTCATACTTCGATCACCGCGCTCCTGGGGAGGTCCGATGGCCAGAGTCGCACTCGCCGCACTGCTCGCCTGCGTGCTGGCACTGGCCGGCTGCGCCTCGCTGGCCGACCTCGGCAAGCTGCAGCAGGACCTCGACGCGGCGGGTTACAACGCGACCTCCGTCAACCACAACACGACCAACGGCAACTCCGTGCTGAGCATCGGCATCGCGATGCCCGACGCGGTGCCCACCGAGGAGGACGGCAAGAAGGTCGCCGAGATCGTGTGGAAGAAGTACCCGGGCGAGTTCGACCACCTGGTGGTCAACATGAACGGCGCGATCCTCGTGGACGCGACGCCGGAGGACCTGACGGCCGAGTTCGGCGACCGCCCCGCCGGACTCACCGAGGAGAGCGAGGACGGCGCGGACCGCGGCGGGTCGAGCGCGCTGACGATCATCCTGATCCTCGCCGGGGCGGCGGTCTTCGCCGGGCTGATGGTGCTCCTGTGGTACCGCGGCCGCAGGCCACCGCCACCGGTCGCGCCGCCTCCTGGCTACCAGTACCAGCCGCCGGGCGGGCACTTCCAGTACCCACCGCGGCCGCCGCAGGGCTAGCTCTTCCTGCCCCTGTCACCACGGTCAGCGGTGACAGGGGCAGGTCTGGATCACGCCTCTACTTCGCGCCTGTCGTCGGACCACAGGGTGTGGAACGTGCCGTCCTTGTCGACGCGCTTGTACGTGTGCGCGCCGAAGAAGTCACGCTGGCCCTGGATCAGCGCGGCGGGCAGCCGTTCGGCACGCAGCGCGTCGTAGTACGCGAGCGCCGACGAGAAGCCCGGCGTCGGGATCCCGGCCTGTGCGGCGTGCACGACGACCCGCCGCCACGACTCCTGGCCCTCCGCGACCGCGTCCCGGAAGTACGGCGCGACCAGCAGCGACTCCGGCCGCTCGCCGTCGTACGCGTCCTTGATGCGGTCGAGGAACCGGGCGCGGATGATGCAGCCACCGCGCCAGATCGTGGCCATGGCACCGAGGTCGATGTCCCAGCCGTACTCCGCGCTGGCGGCGGCCATCTGGTCGTAGCCCTGCGCGTACGCGACGACCTTCGACGCGTACAGCGCCTTGCGGACGTCGTCGACGAACGTCTCGCGGTCGACCTGCGGCACCGAACCGGGGCCGGGCAGCGCCGCCCGCGCCGCCGCACGCTGCTCGGGGTGCGCGGACAGGGCACGCGCGAACGTGGCCTCGGCGATGCCGGTGACCGGGACGCCCAGGTCGAGCGCGGTCTGCACGGTCCAGCGGCCGGTGCCCTTCTGCTCGGCCTGGTCGACGATGACGTCCACGAACGCGTTGCCGGTCGCGGCGTCGACGTGCGCGAGCACCTCGGCGGTGATCTCGATCAGGAACGACTCCAGGTCGCCGGAGTTCCACTCGGCGAAGATCTCCGCCAGCTCCTTGGGCGACGCGCCGAGGCCGTCGCGCAGCAGGTGGTACGCCTCGGCGATGAGCTGCATGTCGGCGTACTCGATGCCGTTGTGCACCATCTTGACGAAGTGACCGGCACCGTCCGGGCCGACGTGCACACAGCACGGGGTGCCGACGACCTGCGCGGCGATCTTCTCGAACATCGGGCCGAGCGTCGCGTAGGACTCCTTGGAGCCGCCCGGCATGATGCTCGGGCCGAGCAACGCGCCCTCCTCGCCGCCGGACACGCCCGCGCCGACGAAGTGCAGGCCGTGCTCGCGCAGCTGGGCCTCGCGGCGGCGCGTGTCGGCGAAGTGGGCGTTGCCGCAGTCGATGACGATGTCGCCCTCGTCGAGGAGCGGGATCAGTTCCTCGATCACCGCGTCGGTCGGTGCGCCCGCCTTGACCATGATCACGATGCGCCGCGGCCGCTCCAGTGCGGCCACGAAGTCTGCGACCGACTCGGTCGGCACGAAAACGCCCTCGTCACCGTGCTCCTCGACGAGCGACCGGGTACGGGCGGGCGTGCGGTTGTGCAGCGCGACGGAGAAGCCGTTCCGCGCGAGGTTGCGGGCCAGGTTGCGGCCCATGACCGCGAGCCCGGTGACACCGATCTGTGCCTGAGTTGCCATGGTGCACACTCTGCCGCAGCACGCTCCGTGACGCATCAGTCCTCGTCAGGGGGCTCCAGCTCGTCGCGGAGGATCTCGTCGATCTTCCGGGACGCCCGCCGGAGCGCACGGACACCCGCGACCACGAGCACGACCAGTACCGCGGCACCGATCGTGATGGTCAGTGCGACCATGAGGTCATTCCGCCGTTTCCGTTGTGCCGGCTGCGATTGGGCACCCTACTCGACGAGAACGCATCGTGTCGGGCGTTGGGGTTCTGTCGGGAAATGTCCTGGCTGCTGTCGATGTTGTACGTGGCATGTGGGAGACGGACGTCGTGGTGGTCGGGGCCGGGCAGGCCGGGTTGTCCAGCGCGTACTTCCTGCGGCGCGCCGGGATGGACTTCGTCGTGCTCGACCAGAACGCCGCGGCCGGTGGGGCCTGGCAGCACCGGTGGCCGTCGTTGCGGATGGCGACCGTGCACGGGATCTTCGATCTGCCCGGCATGCGTTTCGACCCGCCCGACCCGGCCGAACAGGCGGCCACCGCCGTGCCCGCCTACTTCGCCGCCTACGAGCGTGCGTTCGACCTCGACGTCCAGCGGCCCGTGACCGTGTCCGCTGTTCGGGACGTCGGCGAACGCCTCCGTGTCGAGACGGGCGACGGCGACTGGGTGGCGCGGGCGATGATCAACGCGACCGGTACCTGGACCCGTCCCTTCTGGCCGCACTACCCCGGCCGCTTCCACGGCAGGCAACTCCACACCGCCGACTACCTCGGTCCGGACGAGTTCGCCGGCAAGCGGGTGCTGGTCGTGGGTGGCGGCACCTCCGCCGTGCAGATCCAGCTCGAGCTCGCCGAGGTGGCCGACACGTTCTGGGTCACCCGCCGACCGCCCGAGTTCCGCACCGAACCGTTCACCCACGAGTACGGCCGGGAGATCATCGCCCGGGTGGACGAGCGGGTGCGGGCCGGGCTGCCGCCCGAGAGCGTGGTCGCCGCGACCGAGCTGTCGCTCACGCCCGAGGTCGTCGCCGCGCGGGACAGAGGGCTGCTGCGGCGGCGGCCCATGTTCGACCGACTGGTGACACGGGGGGTCGCGTGGGCCGACGGCACGACGCTCGACGTCGACGTGATCCTCTGGTGCACCGGGTGGCGCGCCGCACTCGACCACCTCGCGCCGCTCGGGTTGCGTGGGCCGGGTGGCGGCATCGTCATGGACGGCACCCGGGTCGTGGCCGAGCCGCGGCTGCACCTTGTGGGGTACGGGCCGTCCGCGAGCACGGTCGGCGCGAACCGCGCCGGGCGCACCGCCGTGCGGGAGATCCGCCGGTTGCTGGGCATTTCCGCCGCCGTGGCATGACGGGGGCATGACCCGGTGTCCGTCACCCGATGGTGGGACGCAG
This sequence comes from Actinophytocola sp. NPDC049390, assembly GCF_044466355.1. Lineage (NCBI taxonomy): Bacteria > Bacillati > Actinomycetota > Actinomycetes > Pseudonocardiales > Pseudonocardiaceae > Actinophytocola > Actinophytocola sp. NPDC049390. Next base: position 51,593 of record NZ_JBITMQ010000013.1, on the reverse strand, counting down.
CACAATGGGCAGGTGCCAAACGCGACAGACCGGTGTCCGTGCGGGACACCGCTCTCCTATGACGAGTGCTGCGGGCGCGTGCACTCGGGTGCCGCGCCCGCCCCGACAGCCGAGGCGCTGATGCGGTCCCGCTACAGCGCCTTCGTGACCGGCGACGCCGAATACCTCCTGCACAGCTGGCACCCGGACACGCGCCCGAACAGACTCAGCCTCGACCCGGCCCAGGAGTGGTGGCGGCTCGAAATCCTCGGCACCACCGGCGGTGGGCTGCTGCACGCCGAGGGCACGGTCGAGTTCCGCGCCCACTACCGGCACTCCACCCACACCGGTGTGCTGCACGAGCTGAGCCGCTTCACCAAGGTCGACGGGCGCTGGGTCTACGTCGACGGCGACGACACGCGCCCCAGATAGCCGTTGTCCACCAGCCACCTCACCGACAACCGGTCCGGCGCGCCCGGCACCAGCGCACCCGACAGCTGGTACTGCAGCCCGCCGCCGGTCTGGAAGAACCACGGCGCGATCGGGCCCGCCTGCACGTCGAACGGGCGCAGCACCTGGTAGCGGTAGTAGTTGCAGCCCGCCGCCGGGGTGCCGACGAGGTTCGACGGCGGGATCGAACGCGTCGTGTACGGCAGGCCGGCCGGGGCGAGGAACGCGCCGTACTCGCTGCCGTACCGGTCGATGAGCCAGCCACTCGCCAGCGTCTGCACCCACTTCACGGGCGCGCCGTCCGGGCCGGTGGCGTAACCGTCGTCGGGTGGGTAGCGCCAGCTGCCCGCGTCCTCGTCGTAGTAGCGGTCGAGGAACACGTCGACCGAGCGGTGACCGGTGCGGCTGTACCCGACCAACTGGACCCCCACGGCGCCGAGCTTCGGCAGTTCGGCCGGACCGAGGCGGGCGTCCCCCGCGTACAGCTCGGCCGAGCATTCGGTGAGCGACACGGGCGCCGCCTGCGCGGGCGGAGCCAGTACGAACGTCAACGTCAGCAGACCCGCGAGCAGCGCGGCGATTCTTCTCATGGCCCTCGACGCTGCCAGGTGATCAGCCCGCGGCGGAACGGCAGCCACCCGATCGAGTCGCGGTGTCAACCGGTGAGGCGAGTGGTTCGCGGCGGAGATCCGGGGTACACACTGCGCGTGGCCGACACCATCACCGACGAGCGTGTGGCGTCCGTGCTGCGGACGTTCGTACGTGGCTGTGAGCCCGTGCTGCCCCGCCTACGCGACATCGACGCGAACGTGGCGCCGGACGACACCGAGGTCGACCAGAACCTGTTGCGCAAGGTCCGCCGCCGCCTCAAGGAGGTGCGGTGGCCGGGGTCCGCGTCCTGGGCGCGGATGGACGTCGAGCAACGCGCGCACTGGTGGGTCAACCGGGTCGGCAAGCTCACCGCGCTCGCCGCGTCGGTCACCGGGCTCGCCGGCGCGCTCGGCGACCGGCTCCCGCTGCAGGACGTGCTCGGCGCCGCCGGGCAGGGGCTGCTGCTGTGCGCCATCGCCGGTGAGCACGGCGTCGACGACCGCGAGACCCGCGTGCGCCTGCTCGCCGCGGTCCTGTTCGCACGCGACCTCGACCCGGCCGCCGGTGCCGCCACGCCCGACCCGGAGGCGCCGCCCGCACCACCTGACGGGCGTCAGGTAAAGCTGAAGTCGGCCGCGAAGTGGTTGTGGCGACAGGGAAAGCTGCTGCTCGCCGTGCAGGACGAGCTGGAGAAGCGTCCGCACGGCCGGTTCTACCACCGCGCGCTGGGCATGCTGCCGGTCGTCGGGCTCGCCGGTGACTACCTCGGTGAGCGCTCCGCGCTCAAGCGCGCGGCGAAGGCCGCCGACCGCTGGTTGCACGCCGAGGGTTTCGCACCGAATCGCGTGCGGTGAGCGGCAATTTCGTGGTAATGCACGGGGCAATTGACCTGATCTACTGTCAGTTACCGGACAACCCGCTTTCGTGACTCGATCCCGCCACCAATAGGTTACGAACCCACACCGTTTGTAGGCCTGGGGAAAACGTGACGGGAGCATGATGCGCATGCGGAGCAAGCAATTCATCGCCGGGGAATGGCGCACCGGTTCGATGGACAAGGTTCTGGTGGACCGAAACCCGTTCGACGGCTCGACGATCGCGGAGTTCAACTGCGCGAGCGTCGCGGACGTCGACGAGGCCTACCGGGCCGCGGAGCGCGCCAAGTCCGAGTGGGACAGGGTGAACCCCTACGCCAAGCGGACCGTGTTCGAGCGGGCGGTCTCCTACGTGGAAGAGCACACGCCGGAGATCGTCGAGACCATCATCGACGAGCTCGGTGGAACCCGACTGAAGGCACACTTCGAGATCGGCCTCGTGATCGACATGCTCAAGGAGGCCGCCACCTTCCCGCTGCGCATGGAGGGCCGGATCCTGCCGTCCCCCATCGACGACAAGGAGAACCGGGTCTACCGGGAGCCGGTCGGTGTCGTCGGGGTGATCAGCCCCTTCAACTTCCCGTTCTTCCTCGGCATGAAGTCGGTCGCCCCGGCACTGGCCGCCGGCAACGGTGTCGTGCTGAAGCCGCACGAGGACACCCCGATCATCGGCGGCACCCTGTTCGCCGAGATCTTCGAGGCCGCCGGGCTCCCGGCCGGCCTGCTGAACGTGGTGATCACCGAGATCCCCGCGATCGGCGACGCGTTCGTCGAGCACCCCGTGCCCCGCGTCATCTCGTTCACCGGCTCGGCCGCGGTGGGCAGGCACGTGGCCGAGGTCGCGGTCCGCAACTTCAAGAAGCCGCTGCTGGAGCTCGGGGGCAACAGCGCACTGATCGTCCTCGCGGACGCGGACCTCGACCTGGCCGTGGACGCGGCCGTGTTCTCCCGCTTCACCCACCAGGGCCAGATCTGCATGTCCGCCAACCGGGTGCTCGTGCACCGCGACGTGTTCGACGAGTTCGCGGAGCGCTACGTCGTCAAGGCGGCGTCGCTCCCGGTCGGCGACCCGCGCGCCCCGGAGACGATCATCGGCCCGCTCATCAACCAGCGCCAGGCCGACCGGCTCGCCGAGCAGGTGGAGCAGGGCATCGCCGAGGGCGCCCGCCCATTGCTCCGGGGCGGAGTCCGTGATGCCGCCAAGGGCACGCTGTTCCACCCGACGGTGCTGACCGACGTCACGCCGGACATGTCGGTGATGCGCGAGGAACTGTTCGGCCCGGTCGTGTGCCTCGTCCCGTTCGACACCGACGACGACGCCGTGGCCATCGCCAACGACACCCGGTACGGGCTTTCGGGCGCCATTCACACCCGCGACCTCGACCACGGCGTGGAAATGGCGAAACGCGTCCGCACCGGCATGATGCACATCAACGACACGACGATTCACGACGAGCCGATCGTGCCGTTCGGCGGGGAGAAGGAATCCGGTCTCGGGCGCCTCAACGGCGGTTGCAGCCTGGACGAGTTCACCACGCTCAAGTGGATTTCCATTCACCGCGGCCGTCGCCAGTTCCCCTACTGACCGCTCGGGTGACCCCCGGCGCCGCGGCGGGCGCCGGGGGTCACCTGACGGTCGTCAGGTCAGCCGCCGGCCGTCAAGGTCGGTGTTGATGAAGATGTCGGCGCGTTCCGCCGCCGTCAGCCTTCAGGCAGACCGGCCAGTCGGAGCCCCACATCAGGCGGTGCGGACCGAACGCGGCCAGCGCCTCGTCGAGGCGGACATCGCGCGTCAGCTGGGCACGAGCCAGGCCCCGGCGCGGGAGGCGATCAGTGGACATCACGTTCCACCGGGACGTGTGCGTGGCCAGCGGCAACTCGTTCCTAGCCCGCCTGTGGCGGACCGTGGAACCGAACCTGTGGGGCCTGCACGTGGTGAGCAACCCGCTCTACGGTGGCGACTGCCCCGCGATGGCCGAACGCCACGCGGCGCTGGTCGCGGCACACGCGATGAGCAGCACCTGCTGAGAGGGGTTCAATCGTGCGTCTTCTGATCACCGGCGCCGCGGGCGGCGTCGGCACACAGCTGCGCCCGCGCCTGGCGAAGCCGGGCCGGGTCCTGCGCCTGCTGGACGTGGCGGAACTCCCGGACACCGGCGACGGGGCGGAACTCGTCCAGGCGTCGGTCACCGATCTCGACGCCATGGTCGAGGCCTGCGCCGACGTGGACGCGATCCTCCACCTCGGCGGTCTGGCCACGGAGCACCCGTGGGAGCAGATCCTGCCGGTCAACATCGACGGCACGTACAAGGTCTTCGAGGCGGCCCACCGGGCGGGCGTGCCCCGCGTGGTGTTCGCGAGCACCAACCACACCGTCGGCTTCCACCCGCGGGACGGCCGCGAGGCTCCCGACTACCTGTTCCCCCGGCCGGACACGTACTACGGCGTGTCCAAAGTGGCCGGTGAGGCGCTGGGGAGCCTGTACCACGACCGGTACGGGCTGGACGTGGTGTGCCTGCGGATCGGCGGCTGCTTCGAGCGGCCCCTCGACACGCGGATGCTGGAGACGTGGCTGTCCCCGCGCGACGCGGCGTCCCTGGTGGAGGCGGCACTGTCCACTCCGGAGCCGGGGTTCATGGTCGTGTGGGGCGTGTCGGACAACAAGCGCCGCTGGTGGAGCCTCGCGGAGGCGGAGGCCATCGGCTACCGCTCCCAGGACGACGCGGAGGTGTACGCGGACGGGACCCCGCAGGCGGACGAACGCTTCACGGGCTACCTGGGCGGCGCGTTCTGCTCCCCGGAGCTGGACGGTGGCGGGGCCCGCGACCGAGGAGAACGATGACATGACCTGACCGCCCGCGTCACTCGCCGAGAGCCTCGACCGCACCGGGCTCGACTCGACCGGACGGCGGAGGCGGAGCTGCTGCCCGCGTGCGCGCGGTTCGACGTGCCCCTGCCCGCCGCCGCGGTCCGGTTCCCGTTGCGGCCCAAGGCGGTCACGGGCCTCAGGTGCGGGTCCGTCCCAGGTAGACGTTGCGAGCACGGTAGTACGTGTCACCGGTCGGGCCGGGAGCGCCGGACGCGCCTTCCATCTGCAGGTTGAGGATCAGCCACATCGGCTTGCCGACGAAGTTCGCGCCGCGGTGCCTGCCGACCCAGTTGCCGTCGAGGTAGTAGTGGATGTCCACGTCGGTCGCGTTGACCTTCGTGATCCACGCGCGGTAGCCGCGCCACGCGCCCGGGTCGGGCAGGCTCACGATCGTGTTGGACCAGCCGCCGCTCGCGTTGCGGTAGGTGTTGAACCAGTTCCTGTTGTCCCCCTTGAACTCCAGGATGTCGCTCTCCGGCGGCCAGCTGGTGGCGCCGGTCAGCCAGAACGCGGGCCACGCGCCCCTGGTCGCGGGCGCCTGGAACTCGCCCTTCACCTCCCAGTTCGGGAACTGGTCGTTCACCAGCACCTGCTGACGCGCGTGCAGTGCGCCGGAGTGGTACCGGATCGGCAGGTACGGGTCGGCGGAGCTGTCGCCCTCGTCCCACGTGATGCGGGTGGCCTTGATCGTCAGGACGCCCGAGGTCTCCAGGTAGACGTGGTTGATGTCGGTCGAGCTGGCGTACATGCGGGCGCTGCCGTTGTGGTCGGAGCCCCACGGGTAGCGGTAGTACCAGTTCGCCTCGAGCGTCTGGCGGTTCGCGAACGACCCGGACAGGACGGTCTCCCAGGTGGCCGCGCGGGCCGGTGACACCCCGGCGACCACGGCCCCCACCGCACCGGCCAACGTGAGAAAAGTTCTTGTGCCGCAGGCACTACCGGCACGCGGACGTTCGACGGGCCGAGGCATCGTTGCCACCCTTCGACGGGAAAGCGTTTTCCTCAAGCAGGCTAGAACCGTGAGCCACCATTAGTCAACAGTCTGTGACTACGTGCGCGCTCCCAAGATCCGCTTCGCCGCCAGGCAAGCGCATTCCTGGTTGACACCTGTCGCGCACTGGTGCTAACACTGGGTACATCTCAATTGGGAGCGCTCCCAGTTCTCAGGTGCCACGGTCCGCGTCGAACGGCGGACCCAGGTGGTTTCTCGATCGGCAGGTAACTCAACGAGGAGGAGAACCATGCGCAGAACAATCGCGAGCATCGCCGCGGCAGGCATGCTGGTGGCCGGCGCGATAACCGTCGCGACGGCCGGTGTCGCGTCAGGTGCGGACGTGCGCGCGTACCCGGGACCGGTCGGTTTCGGCGCCGGCACGACCGGCGGCGCGGGCGGTGGGACCGTGACCGTGTCGTCGACCAGCGCGTTCCTGTCGGCGGTGCAGAGCGGCGCACCGACGGTCGTGCAGGTGAGCGGCACGATCTCGTTGTCGGGCATGAACAAGGTCGCGTCGAACAAGACGATCGTCGGCCTGGGCACGAACGCCCGGCTCACCGGCGGCGGACTGAACGTCAGCCGGGTGAGCAACGTGATCATCCAGAACCTGACGATCACCGGCTCGGGCGACGACAACATCAACGTCGAGTACTCGACCCGCGTGTTCATCGACCACAACAACCTGTCCGACGCGAACGACGGAAACCTCGACATCAAACGCGCGTCCGACAACATCACCGTGTCGTGGAACCGATTCCACAACCAGGACAAGAACGCGCTGCTCGGGCACAGCGACAGCAACTCGGGCGAGGACAGCGGAAAGCTGCGCGTGACGTACCACCACAACTGGTTCGACGGCGTGAACCAGCGCAACCCACGCGTGCGGTTCGGCAACCCGGTGCACGTGTTCAACAACTACTACAGCAACATCGGCAGCTACGGCGTCGCGTCGACGGAGAACGCGGGCGTCCTGGTGGAACGGAACTACTTCGAGAACGTCGAGGACCCGTACCACCTGGGCGAGGGCAGCTCCGACGAGGGCTCCCTCGTGGCACGGGACAACTACAAGGTCAACTCGGGCGCGGGCCAGACAGGCGGCAGCGTCGCGCCGATCCCGTACTCCTACAACGCGGAAACCGCCTCGGGAGTGAAGTCAACCGTCACGTCGGGAGCAGGCGTCCACTGACGCGAAAGCCACTTCCGAGACGTTGAGTGCCCCGAAAGCGTCTTTTGGGGCACTCAATCCCGAAAGCGCCTTTCAGGGCATCGAGCGGCGGCCCTGGCAGCCCGTCTCACGGCGGCAGAAGGAGCACGCACGAGTTGGGGCGTTCGTCACATTCCCCTCGACCGGGTGACAAACTGTAACCACCTGCGATGTGCGGACGATGGGTGGAGGGAACACCCACCACAAGGCAGGACAAGGGAACGTGAACAACCTCGTGAAGCGCCTCGCGCTGGCCGCGTGCGTCGTCGTCGGACTGGCCGGATGTGCCACGACCACCGGCAGCGGCGAGAACGCGCCGGAGCTGCCCGCGGCATCGGGCGACGAGACCGCCAACCCGGCAGCGGCCGAGCAGAAGACGAACGAACGCGGGTTCATCGTCAAGAAACTCGGCGAACTGGCGTGCTTCGGCGGAGCGGGCAAGAACTGCGAGGGCGGCGTCTCCTTCACTATCGACAAGATCGAGGTTGACCCCCAGTGCGGCGAGTTCGGGTCTCATCCGGACAACGGGCACACGCTGCTGCTGCACCTGCGCATCGCGACCGGTGACGACGCCGAGGTGGTCGACAGTGTCGGCGGGATCATCAATCCCTTCTCGTTCGTGGAGATCGGCAAGGACGGGGTCACCCGTGACGTGAGCATCGGCATGTGCGCCGACCCGTCCGCGGACCAGCTACCGCACACCTACGGCCCGAACCAGAAGTACCAGGGCGTGATAGACCTCGAGGTGACGGATGCGTCCGGCACCATCGCGATCCAGCTGATGGGTGCCGAAGAGGACGGCCAGCGCGGCTGGGAGTGGACGTACCCGGCCTGAACGTCACGACGGCAGCAGAAGCACGCTCACCGCGAACCCGTGGTCCCGTTCCAGCTCGTCGATCCGCCGATCGTTGTGCCCGGTCAACACCTCCTGTACCAACTCGACAGGAGCCCCCTCGTTGATCTCGCGAGCCAGCCCGTCCAACCCGGCCGACCACGAAACCAACAGCAGCCCGGACAACACCGCCGCAGCAGCCGCGCCGTGCCCCACAGTCCACGGCGCGTCACCGATCAACGGGTACAACACCATCCCAGGAGCGAAGAACGTACCGAGAAACGCCGTGACGACACCACAACAAGCCCGCGCCCTGGTCCCGTAGAACGTGCGCCCCTGCCGGACAAAGCGACGGCCGAGCACGACGAACCGCCACGCCACCACCGCGTTGACCACGCCCAGCACGCCGTGCACCACGAGCGCGGCACCCGTCCACCACGGCACCTCGACCGCCGCCGGCACGACCCAGGCCGCGGCCAACGCCACAAGCGCCCCCAGACTCGGCACCACAGCCGTCCGCGTCCGAAGCCGATACCCGGCCCCCATGTCCGCGACCCACCCGGGCGCGAGCGCACCCTCCTCGGTGTCGGCGATCTCCGGACGACGAAACCGCTCCGGCCGGTCGGCGAACCTCTGGCCGACGTACCGCCGCTCGACCACCACCCGACCGGGATCGGCGGCGTCGATCCACAGGTCGAACTCGTTGCCTTCCACCGGCGCCCACACGGGATGGTCAGGCAGATAGAGCTGCCGCACCACCGGCTCGCCCCGGTACTCGAAGTCCAGCTCCACCAGGAACACCGCCATGTCGTCGATCCACTGCCCCTGCGGGCGGATCGACCCGACCCGGGCGACCACGTGCACGCCGTGGGCCAGAATCCGTTGCTGTTCCGCGTGTTCCGGACACCGCCACGCCCGCCGGGCCCGCGCGAACGCCCACACGAACAACGGTGCGTCCACCGCCAGTGCCCCGAGCGCGATCGTGGTGGGGTCGCCCAGCGCCACCCGGATGCCGACCGCCGCGACGAGGCCGAGTCCCAGCCCGCCGAACACCGCTGCCAGGCAGGTGGCGACGGTCCCCGGTGGGCCGGCCAGCCGGGCGACGTCGCCGCCCCACCACCCGCGCCGCCCGTGACCCAGGGCCCTGGCCATGTCCTTGCCGGTGCCGGCCAGGACGATCGGCGCGTAGGCCACGCACAGGCACAACGCGACCACCGACACCACGAACCGGGGCGGTTCACCGTCGAACGGCGTGACGAACCCCGCCGTGACACCGCCGACCAGCCACAACAGCCCGGCGACCGTGACGCGCTGGAACACCCTGCGCCTGCTCGCGCGTGCGATCCGCGGTGGGGCCGGTACCGGCACGCGCTCCGAGTACAGCTCCCCGTAGTCGAGTGGAAACGCCATCTCACTGCTGCATCGGCAGGGCCAGCGCGACGGTCCGCTCGTCGCCGGGCAGGTACTTGACCATGACCACCGAGCCGGGCTGCACCCGTGACACCAGCGCGGGCGGCACGGCCTTCTCGGCGGCGACCTCGAACCCGGTGCCGTCCGGGCGGGTCACCCGCAGGGTCAGGTCGAGCACCGACCGGTCGTCACGAATCTCGCCCGTCGGCCGCATCTCGAGGACCACCGCCTTCGCGTCGACGCCGTGCTCGGCGATCCGCAGGCCCTGTGCGTCCAGGTGTCCTTTCGCCAGCTGCACCAGGTTGAACGCCGACTGCACCTCCGCCTGCGACGCGTCGGTCGCCACCACCACCGTGTCGTCGCGGCCGCCGGGCCGGTACCGGACGGCCATCGTCGCGCCCGGCTCGACCATCGCCAGCTCGGTGACGTCGACGAGCTGACGCGCCACGCCGCGGAACGTCTGCCCGTCCGGGGTGTCGACGTCGAACAGGATCTCCAGCTGCGGCCGGTCGTTGACGGTCAGCCCCGTGCGTCGCGCCGACACGACCGTGCCGATGCCGATGGGCGCGTCCCGGAACTTCCTCCCCTTCCGGCGCCACGACCCGGCGGGCAGCGCGAGCGAGGCGATGATGAGCAGCACGGTCGCCGCGGTGTCCAGGCCCGCGACCCACGGGCCGTACATGCCGCCGAGCAGAATGGTGATGAGGGAGCCCGCGATCACCAGCCAGAGAACGATGCGCATCGTCGATTCCTTTCCCCACGAACGTGGGGTGAGCCTCACGGCCGCACAGGCATACCGATCACAGGTTCTATGCTCGGAGCCGTGACCGTCAGCAGCGCAGATCCCGGCGTCACGCTGCCGCGTGGCATGGTGATCGCGCGGGCGTGGGCGGACCTCGGGGACGCCGTGGCGCCGCTGTCCAACGCCTCCGGCCACCCGCTCGCCCGCACGGTCAAGCTCCTCCTCGACCCGCTGGTCCTGCGTCCCGTGCTGAACCCGCACCTCGCGAGTGGCGCGGTCGCGGCGGAGCACGCCGACGAGCTGCGCGCCGCGATCGTCGCGGCCGGTCCCGCGCTGGCCGCGACCGCAGCCTGGTTCCAGCTGCTGAAGAAGGCACGCAGGAAGGCGGGCATCACCGACGGCCACCCGCAGGACCTGTACTTCCAGCACTGCTACGAACTGGCGCACCGGTACGGCCACCCGGAGTCCACACCGGACGCGGCGCGCGTCGCGAGCGGCTCGATCGCGGACCTCCACGCGCCAGCGGACCGGCTGACCGTCGCCGAGCTGCGCCGGTTCGTCACCGACCCCGCCAACCGCGCCGAGCTGACCCGGCTGCTGCGGGCCGTGTGGTCCGTGCCGCGGGAGCAGGAGCACGTGCCCGCCGACGCCGGGGTCACCGGCTTCCTCGCCACCTGCGCCACCGACCCGGACCCGCGGCTGTTCTCCTCGCTCGTGGCCCGCGCGGCGGGCACCGGCGGAGCGGGTGAGCTGGCACAACCCGGTGTCGCCAGGAGCTACGGCCTGACCGACCGTTCCCGGATCACGCCGCCGGAACTCGGGGACAGCGCGTCGAAGCGGCAGCTGCCCAGGCCGCTGGACCGGTCGGTGTTCGAGCGCCTGTTCGCCGCGTTCCGGCAGGTGGCGGCCGACGACGCGGACACGGTGGTGCGTGCGGAGATCCACCGCACCGCGCAGCCGTGGCAGCTGGCCGACGAGGCGAGCCGCGTCGTCATGGTGCTCGGCCGGGAGGCCAGTGCGGGACTGTCGGGCGAGCAGGCCACCGGCGCGGGCGGACGGCTGCGGTCGCGGTGGGCGCGGGAGGCGTACGTGCGGCGGGTGCTGCGGATGCCGTCGGCCGTGCCCGGCGACCTGCTGGCCGACGTGCACGGCGTCCGCGGCGCTTACCTGCGCAGGCTGTGGGTGCGGCTGCACGGCCGGGAGCTGCGGCGGGAACCGCTCGCGGCGGTGGAGCTGTGGTCGCTGCTCGACGGCGTGCTGCGCTCGGTGATCATGGACCAGCGGGACCGGCTGCGGTCCGCGCTCGAACGGGCGGTGCGATGACCACACCGCTCCCCCACCCCGAACGGACCGCGCCGCTGGAGGCGCGGGGCGCGACCCTGTACTGGGACGTGCTCACCGGCGCGGATCCGGTCACCGAGGTCCACGACGACGCGCTCGCCGCCGACTGGCTGTGGGACGTGCCCGCCGCGGCCCGGGAGCTGGCGTACCTGACCTGGGCGAAGGCGTGGTGGCCGACGTCGGTGGTCGCCGGGGTGCCGCCGCTCGACCCGGCGCTGCTGGCCGCCGAGCTGGCCGTCGCGGCCGCGGCCGTGGACCACCTGCTCGACGACGAGGACGCGGTCGAACGCGCGGTCGCCGACGCCGCGGCCGCCGTGCACCCGCTGGCCGCGCTCGCGACCGACCCCGTGCTCGGGGACGCCGCCTCGACGCTGGCGGCGCGGCTCGCGGACCTTGCCGAGGACCACGGGATCACGTTGCCGGACCCGGTGCCGGCCGAGCGGGAGCGGACCGGGTTCGCGCTGGCGGCCGGTGGCACGGCCGGTGCGGAGGTCGTCGTGCTGCGCGGGGCGAGCCCGGTCGACTGGGCGCTGGTGCCGCAGGGCACCGTGGACGCGGCCGCCGACGCCACCTGGTCCGTCGTGCGGCGCGACGGTGGGCTGGTGCTCGCGGTGTCCGTGCCGACGCTCCGGCCGGTGCCGCTCGCCGCCCGGTTCGGCGAGATCGAGGCGCCGCTGCACGACGGCACCGGCCAGGTCACCGTGCCGCCGTCCGTGCTCCTCCTGCCCGCCGCGCAACGGACCCTGACCGTGTACGCACCCGGTTTCGCCGAGCCCGAGCCCGAGACCGACCCGGACGCCGCCGCCCGCCGCGCGGCACTCGTCGCCATGGCCAGGGCCCGGCTCGACGCGCCGGACGCGACGCTCACCGAACGAGCGGCGGCACGGTGACCGACGACCACATCGACGACCACATCGACGACCCCGATCTCGTCGGCCTGCGCGGCCGGACGCGGTACGGCCCGCGGTGGCGTCCGGTCGGCCAGCGGATGAACGACGCGGCCCGTGCGTTCTACGCCGGGGACATCGCCGGGGCGGAGGCGATCCTCGACGAGGTCCTTCAGGCGACCGACGACAACGACGACAACGACGGCGGCGACGGCGAGGCGCTCGACCTGCGGGCGCGGGCGCTGGCCAACCGTGCGCAGATGGCAGGCGCACGCGGCGACCTCACCGCCGCGCTGCGGTACGACGAGGAATGCCTCGTCCTCTGCGCGGAGGTGGCGCGGGGCGACGATCGGTTCGGCGTCTCCGACATCCGGTCCAGCGTGCTGATCAACCAGGCGCAGACGCTGCAGTCGCTCGGCAGGTCCGAGGAGGCGCTGCGCGTGCTGGACGAGGTGGCCGCCGCGGGGGCGGCCGCCGACGCCAACGCGAGCCTGCTGTCGTTCCTGCTGCACCACACACGAGCCGCCGCGCTGGTCGTGCTCGCGCGGTACGCCGAGGCGGAGACCGAGGCCAGGCTGGCGCTGGACGTCGCCATGGCGTCCGAGCCGCGGCTCGCCGCGGAGGCCTACGCCACCCTCGGGACGATCGCCGCGCGCACCGGTGACGACGGCAGCGCGACCGAACACCTTGCCGTGGCCCGTGACCTGCACGGGCTCACCGGTACCGCGTTCGACCGCGCCGACGACGAACGGCAGCTGGGCAGGCTCGCCGCCGGCGCGGGCAGGCTCGACGAGGCCGAGGAGCGGCTCGCGCGTGCGCAGGCGGAGTACGAGCGGGCGGGCCGGGCGGTCGAGGTCGCCGAGTGCCGGATGAGCCGGTCCGTCGTCGCGATGCGGCAGCTGCGTTTCCCCGACGCCGTGGACCACGTGACGGCGGCGCTCGACACGCTGCGGGAGACGGGCGCGGTCCAGTCGTTGATCGAGTGCCACCTGGTCCACGCCCAGCTCACGTTCGTCATGACGGGCAACATGGCCGACACCGAGGAGGCGTTCCTGCGCGGCCGTGAGCTGGCGGTCGCCGGACGGGTCTGGCACGAGGTCGCACGCATCGACTACAACCGCGCCCAGCTCAGCGTCGACGCGGCGGAGCTGACCGAAACCGGGACCCGCGCGGACATGCACCAGCGGGTGCTCCAGCTCGCGGTGATGGCGGCGCTCGCGGCCGACGGGTTCCGGCACCGCTACTCCCCCGGCCCGATCCGCGAGCGGTGGGCGCGGTTCGTCGCGGTGCCCGCGCGGTCGCTCGCGTTGCGCGTCGCCGCCGCGCTCGGTCTCGGCGAGCTGGTGTTCCTGCTCGTCGAGTACTTCTCGGCCGGGACTTCACTCCAGGCGGGTACGCCGGACGAGCTTGACCTGCAACGGTATCCGGCGCCGGACCTGGACTCCCGGCTCGCGCCGCCGCCGCGCCTTCTGCTCCTCCCCGGCGACGAGACGGTGCTCGACGTGCTCGTCGCCCAGGTGGAGCAGGAGTACCACCTGGTGCTGCGGTCGGCGGAAGTGGTGCGTGCCTGGTGACCGCGCCGGATGTCCTCAGTGGACTCGACGGGTCGGTCCGGCCGACGGTGCAGCTCAAGTTCGTCGACGGCGACCACCTGTTCGCGGCGTGGCGGTGGGAGCACGCGCCGGGTGAACCCCGGGTGGACGTGATCGACCGCGGCACGGTGCCGTTGGCGGACCTGGCGGCCGCGCTGCCGTCGCCGCTGCCCGGCGAGACCGTGCCCGCGGCGGTCGCCCGTGCACTCGCCGGGCCCCTGCTGGACCGGCCGGGGGAACAGCGGCTCGCGGAGACGATCGCCCGGCACGTGTTCCCGCCGTTCTTCGGCGACGAGGTGAACTCGTTGCTGCTGCGGGGAATCCGGCCGCACGTGCGCATCCAGCCGTCGCCGTCGATCGCGCAGGTGCCGTGGGAGGCGTTGCGGTTGTCGGAGGGCGAGCGGCTCGTGCACGCCGTCGACGTGTCGCTGTTGCCGCCCGCGACCGTCCGCAACGCACCCGGCCGGGTGGTGTCACCGTGGCGGCCGGACGGCACGGTCGCGGGCGTGCTCGACCCACGCGTGCCGGGCTTCGACGACGACTCCGCGCTGGGCTCGGTACTGGGCCCGGTACCGCCTGCCCTGGCCGCGATGGCCGCACGGCTCGGCGAACGCCTTGTGCCGGGCGGGTTCCGCCGCGCGGACGTCGACCGCGACGTGCTCGAACCGCTGCTGGCGGAGGCGGGCCGCTTCCTGTACGTCGGGCACGTGACCACGTCGGCGCACGGCCTGGACGCGCGGCTGCACCTGTCCTGTGGCACAGGCACCTCCGGCCGTGCCGACCCGGTCGGCGCGCACCGCCCGCTGACCGCGGCGGACATCGCGCTCGGCCACCGCCCGGACGCGCCCCGGCCGTGGCGCCTGCCGAACCGCGTGGCGCTGGTGGCGTGCGAGAGCGGCGGGGACGCGCGGTTCGCCGAGCCGTCCGGTCTCGTGGCCGCGATGGTCCACTGTGGAGCGGAGTACGTGACGTCGACGCGGTGGACGCTGCCGACCGACGCCGTGCTGCCGAAACCGGCGTTCGCGTCGGCGGTCGCCGCGGTGGACGAGGCGCAGGAGTCGGCGGACCCGGTCACCGGACTCGGTGCGTGGCAACGCGCGCAGGCCGACCGCTGGGACACCGACGGCGACCCGGCCGCCTCCCCGATCCTGTGGGCGGCCTTCTCGACGGCGTACGCACCCGAGGCGCAGCTCCACCGCGGCCCGTGACGTCCTTTCACCGAGGCGGTTCGGCGAACCTGACCTCGTCGTTCTCCTTGTCGGACAAGAAAAGCGCCAGCGCCGTTCCCTCCGCGGTCGTCTCGGCGCGTTCGGCGCGGGTGAACCGCCGGAGCGGGGCGACGACCACCGCACCCTCCTCGACCGTCCACGTCGCCGCGACCCGGCCGTCGACCAGGACGACGCGGGCGCCCGCGACCGACAGGAGACGGTGCTCGCCGTCGATGATCCGGCCGCGGTCGTCGTAGCCGAGGACCGCGTTGTCGAACGCGGGCAGGAACCGCACCGGCGCCGGGGTGTCCGGGTCGGGGCGGGGCGCGCCGGGCAGGTCCAGCAGTTCACGGCCGCGTTCGTCGCGGAAGGACACCAGCTCGTCCCGGATCGCGGCCACCGCAGCGGGGAGGCCCGCCAGGCCGGACCACGCACGGATGTCGGCCACCGCCGCCGGGCCGTACGCGGCCAGGTAGCGCCGCACCAGTGCCACGCCGACCGGGTCCGTGCCGTCGGGCGCGGGCGTGTCGGGTTCGCGGCCCAGCCACGACGACACCGCCAGGTTCCGCACGCCGCCCTTCGCCCGCCACAGACCGCGCGGCGGCAGTTGCACCATCGGGATCAACGCGGCAACCAGCATCTCCCCCAGCGCCCGCGTGTCCGCCGCGGGCCAGCGGCCGGCGACCGCCCTCGCGAGGTCGGGCATCGAGCGCGGTTCGCCGTCGGCCAGCACCGCGCGGCCGGCTGCCGCGAGCTCGTCGAGGTCCACCCCGTCGAGCTCGCGGCGGTAGGTCCCCAGCACCTTCTGGCGCAGCATCGGGTCGTGGCGGGACCGCCACGCCAGCACGTCGTCCGCGGTCAGCAGGTGCACGGTGCGGCGCATGAGGTGGGTCCGCACCACGGCCCGCCCGGTCAGCAGGTCCGACAACGACGCCGGGTCGAACGCGTGCAGCCGCGACCACAGGCCGGTGAACGGTTCCTGCG
This sequence comes from Actinophytocola sp. NPDC049390, assembly GCF_044466355.1. NCBI lineage: Bacteria > Bacillati > Actinomycetota > Actinomycetes > Pseudonocardiales > Pseudonocardiaceae > Actinophytocola > Actinophytocola sp. NPDC049390. The sequence goes on along the minus strand of NZ_JBITMQ010000013.1, from coordinate 35,635 downwards.
GTTCCTGCGCCTGCAGCCCGCACAGGTGCGCGACGGCGTCGCGCACCGGCAGGTCGGCGCGGTCGAGCAGCAGCTGTCTGGCCAGCGCCGCGCGGTTCAGCGCCCGGGTGCGCAGGACGGTCATCAGCTCGCCGTCCTGCCGTCGATGGACTCGCGGAGGATGTCGGCGTGGCCCGCGTGCTGGCACGTCTCGGCGATCACGTGGGTCAACGCCCGCCGCACACTGAGCCGCTCGCCCGGCGTGTGCCAGGGCGCCGACGGCAGCGGGTGGGTCGCGGACAGGTCGGCGAGGGTGGCGACGACCTCCTCGGTGCGCGCCGCGACCTGCGCGTAACGGGCGAGGATCGTGGCCATCGTGTCGCCCGGCAGCATCCGGAAGTCGTTCTGGTGGTCGATCGCCCACCGCGGGTACTCCCGCGCGGTCCCGGCCGCGAAGTCCTCCCACGTGACACCCTCTGGCAGCGAGTAGTCCATCGCGGTCGGGCCGTCGACGGCGAACCGCAGCCAGGTCTCCTCCATCGCCGCGACGTGCTTGACCAGCCCGCCGAGGCACAGCGCGCTGGCCGTCGGGCGCAGGCCGAGCTGCTCGTCGGTCAGGTCGGTGAGGGTGCCGGTCAACGCCGCCCGCGCGGTCGCCAGTTCGGCCAGCAGGTCGGTGCGTTCGGCGTCGAGGGTGACGGTGTCGTTGCTCATGGGACAAGACTCGCAGGGGTAGCGGTCAGGATGTGGCCGCTACTGGCCGCCATACTGAATTCGTGCCGAAAACGTCCGCGCGGCTGCTGTCGCTGCTCTCGCTGCTCCAGGCACGCCGGGACTGGCCGGGTGCGCTGCTGGCCGAGCGCCTGGCGGTGAGCCCGCGCACGGTGCGCCGCGACGTCGACCGCCTGCGGGAGCTGGGTTATCCGATCGTGGCGGTCAAGGGCCCCGACGGCGGCTACCGGCTGGACGCGGGCACGCAGCTGCCGCCGCTGCTGTTCGACGACGAGCAGGCCGTCGCCCTCGCCGTCGCGCTCCGGCTCGCCACGACCTCCGGCGCGGGCATCGGCGAGGCGGCGGCACGCGCACTGAACACCGTCCGCCAGGTCATGCCCGCGCGGCTGCGGCACCGGATCGACACCCTGCGGGTCACGGCCGTCGAGCGGGGCACCGCCCCGCGGGTCGACAGCGCCGTGCTCATGGCGCTGTCCGCCGCGGTCCACGCCCACGAGGTGCTGCGGTTCGACTACTCGTCGGGGACGCAGCCCCGGCGGGTCGAACCGCACCACCTCGTCACGTGGGGCGGCCGCTGGTACCTCGTGGCGTGGGACCTCGACCGCGACGACTGGCGCACCTTCCGCGCCGACCGGATCACGCCACGCATCCCGACCGGGCCCCGCTTCACCCCTCGGGAGCTGCCGGGCGGGAACGTGTCCGACTTCGTCCGGTCGAGGTTCCGCGGCACCGGGGACTGGCCGTGCCGGGGCGAGGTGGTGCTGCACCTCCCGGCGGCCACGGTCCAGCCGTACGCGGGCGACGGCGTGGTCGAGGCTCTGGGGCCCAACCGGTGCAGGCTGCTGTCGGGCTCGTGGTCGTGGGCCGGACTGGCCGCGTCGCTGGGGCGCTTCGACGCCGACCTCGAGGTGGTCGGCCCGGCCGAGCTCAGGGACGCCTTCGCCGCGCTGGCCCGCCGCTACGCCGCCGCGGCGGGGAGCGTCACGCCGCCGCCCTGACCGCGAGCCTGCGGTCGAGGAAGTCCCCGATCAGCGCGGCGACCTCGGTGAGCGCCGTCTCCAGCAGGAAGTGGCCGCCGTCGAGCAGGTGGATCTCCGGGTCGTGGGCGTCCTGCGCGAACGCCTCCGCACCGGCGGGAACGAAGATCTCGTCGCCCCGGCCCCACACGGCGAGCACCGGCACCCGGCTCTCGCGGAGGTGGTCGTGCAGCCGCGGGTACAGCGGCGAGTTGGTGGCGTAGTCGCGGAACAGGGCCACCTGGATCTCGTCGTTGCCGGGACGGGACAGCAGCGCGTGGTCGTGGTGCCAGGTGTCGGGGCTGACCACGGACTCGTCCGGCACCCCGTGCACGTACTGCCAGCGGGTGGCCTCCAGCGAGAGCGCACCGCGGACGCCCGCCTCGGTCACCGGGTTCCAGTCCTGCCAGAAGGCGCGGATCGGACGCCAGAACTCCTCGTCGAACCCGGCGTCGTAGCCGTTGCCGCTCTGGCTGACGATCGCGGTGACGGCAGCCGGGTCGCGCAGCGCGAGCCGCCAGCCGATGGGTGCGCCGTAGTCCTGGACGTAGACGGCGTACCGGGTGACACCGAGGTGGGCGAGCAGCCCTTCGGTGAGGTCGGTGAGCGCGTCGAAGGTGTAGGTGAACTCGGCGGCGGACGGCGCGTCGGAGAACCCGAAGCCGAGGTGGTCCGGGGCGATCACGTGGTAGCGGTCGGCGAGCAGCGGGATCAGGTCGCGGAACATGTGGGAGCTGGTCGGAAACCCGTGCAGCAGAAGGAAAACCGGCGCGTCGGCGGGACCGGCCTCGCGGTAGAAGAGCGTGTGGCCGTCGACGGTGGCGTAGCGGTGGTGAACGGTGCCCATGTCACCTAACTCCTTTGAGTTGTTTTACTGGTTAGAAACACAAGCACACGATGGTATAACCTGTCAAGGAAAGTTTGGAGGTTAGATGACCGACGAGGCGTTCCTGCTCGACCTGCTCAACAGCACCCCCGTCGTCGACGGCACCCAGCGGGACGTGCTGGACGCCGACTGGCTGCGCGCCCACGGCGGCACGGGCGCGACGGCGGAGCTGAAGGCCACCCGCGAGGCACGCGACGTCCTGCAGGCACTCGTCCGCGGCGAGACCGGCGTCGCCGCACTGACCCCACTGCTCGACGACGTGCGCAGGCGCCCGGCGATCACCGCGGACGGTGTCGAGTGGACGGTCGACGTGACCGAGCCGCGACGGCCCGCCGTCCGAGCGGTACTGGCGTGGGACGCACTACGCAGGCACAGCCCCGGACGACTCCGCCCGTGCGCGAACACGGAGTGCAGGCTGTTCCTGATCGACCACAGCAAGCCGAACAAGGCACGCTGGTGCTCCATGGCAACATGCGGCAACCGCATGAAAGCCCGCCGCCACTACGAACGCACCCGCAACTAACCCCGGCTCTGGTCGTGCGATCGTGGCGGCGGCCTGGTCAGGCCCGTCCGGCGAGGACACCACCCACAGCGACCAAAGACCCCGCACTACCGCAGCTCACCGAGCACAGCCCGGATCGCCGGACTGGCATCAGCACTACGCCGCCAAGCCGCGTGCACGGCACGTTTCGGCTGCCGCCGCAAGGGCCGGACGACCAAGCCGTCCTTCAACGGCGGCCGGGCCAGACGCGGAATCAGCGCGATCACCTCACCGGAAGCGACGAGCGACAACTGCGTGGCGAAGTCGTCGACCAGGTGCCGCACATCAGGATTCTCGCGAACATCGGCCACCAACCGCCGAAACCACTGATGGCACACGGTGCCCGGCGGGCTGGTAACCCACGCCTGCCCGCCGAGGTCGGCACCGGTGAGCGGCCGGTCCAGCAGGGCGAGCGGATGCGTGCGGGCCATGACGACGTCGCCGACATCGGTGTGCACGTGGCACTGCGACAGCGACGGCGGCAGCGGCGCGGGCAGCCCGTCGGCGTCGTGCACGAGCGCGAGGTCGGCCGTGCCCGACTCGACGCTGTGGAGCGCCTGGTCGGGGTCCTGTTCGGTGATCCGCAGCCCCAGGTCCGGGCAGCGCGCCGACAGCCGGGGTAGGGCGGGTGCGAGCAGCCCGCGCACGGCGGTCGAGAACGCGACCACCCGGAGCGTGCCGCGCGGCGCGCCCTCCGACACCGACTGCGCCGCCTCCGCGCAGCGTTCGAGCGCCTGGAACACCTCGGGCGCCGAGTCGACGATGGCCTGGCCGGCCGGGGTGAGCACGACCCCGCGACCGGCCTGTGCGAGCACCGGCACGCCGACCTGGCGTTCCAGCCGTTTGATCTGCTGCGACACCGCGGACGCCGTGAACCCCAGCTCGTCGGCCGCGCGGGCCAGCGTGCCGAGCGCGGCCACGGACCGCAGCGCCCGCAGGGCACCGACATCGATCATGAAGCAATGCTAAGCGATATTGCCAAGAAAGCATCGCTGGACCACGGCATTCCGCACCGGCAGGCTGGCACCATGACCACCCCTGACCTGCTCTTCGGGACCAACCTCGTCGCGATGGTGAGCCCGATGGAGGCCGACGGCACGATCAGCGCCTCCGGCCTCACGAGCCTCGTCGACCACCTGCTGACCATGGGCTGCGACGGCATCGTCGTCGCGGGCACCACCGGGGAGGCGCCCACCCTCACCGAGGCCGAGACGGACCGGCTCGTCCGCGGCGTCGTGGCCCAGGTGCACGGCAAGGCGCGGGTGATCGCGGGCGTCGGCACCTACGACACCCGCGGCAGCGTGCACCGGGCCCGTGTCGCGGAGGCGGCGGGCGCGGACGCGCTGCTGCTCGTCTGCCCGTACTACTCGAAGCCGACCCAGGCCGGGATCGTCGCCCACTGCCTCGCGGTGGCCGAGGCGACGAACCTGCCGGTGATGCTCTACGACATCCCCGGCCGCACGGGTGTGGCGATGGACGCGGCCACGCTCACCGAACTGGCGGCACATCCGCGGATCCGGGCGGTCAAGGACGCCAAGGGTGACCTGTTCGAGGCGATGTCGGTCATGGCCGCCACGTCGCTGGCCTACTACTGCGGGATCGACGAGCTGAACCTGCCCTACCTCGCCTCGGGTGCCACCGGGCTGGTCAGCGTCGTGGGCAACGTGGTCGCCGACCGCAACGCGGACCTGATCGGCGCGGTCCGCCGCGGCGACCTCGGCACGGCGCGGGCGTTGCAGACGTCGCTGCTCCCGCTCACGGCGGCGATCATGCGGACGTCGCAGGGCGCGATCATGGCCAAGGCGGCACTGGCCGAGCTCGGGGTGATCCCGCACGCGACCGTGCGGCTCCCGCTGCTCGAGTCCGCACCCGAGCACCTCGCCCGGCTGGCGGCCGTGCTGCCCGCGCTCGCCGTGCCCGCCTGAGGTCAGGACGCGCGGGCCAGGGACGCGCGGAGGTACTCCTCGGTGCGCCGCACGGCCGCCGCGCGTTCCGCCTCGTTCGCCACCAGCGCCCGCACCACGGGGTCGTCGGCGGTGCGCCTGCGCCGCAGCTCGGCCATGCGCTCCGCGAACGTCATCGACGTGCCGTCGGGCCCGGTCGTCATGTCGCAGTACCACAGCGCGTCCCGCACGGCGGTCCGCTCGTCGTCGAACGCGGCGAGTGGGTCGGCCAGCCCGACGAGGTCGGCCACCGCCGCCGCACCCGCGTGGTGGGCGACGAGCGAGCACACCCGGTAGGGCACGCCGTGCCGCGCGAGGTAGCGGGCGCCGTCCAGCTGGTGCATGCCGGTGTCGTGCACGGGCGCCGCGTACCCGATGTCGTGCAGCCACGCCGACGCGACGAGCAGCTCCTGGTCCTCCGGAGAGAACGCGGGCGCGATCTGTTCGGCCCGCCTGGCGACCCCGCGGGAGTGCGCCCACCTGCGGGGCAGTTCGCCGGCGAGCAGCCGGCGTGCGGTCAACCAGGCCCAGGCGGGCAGGGACAGCCCTGCCTGCAGGGTGCCGTCGGCCGCGCTGCCGATCCTGGCCCGCACCTCCCGCTCGACGAGGATCGGCACGAAGGCCTGGACGCGGGCGTGCCGGTAACCCGACCACGCGTGCGACACCCACTCGTGCAGGACGCTCGCGGGCACCTCCGCCCGCTCCCGTCCGAGCCGCTCCTCGAGCCGGGCGATGCGCGGGTCCGGCGGCGAGGTCAGCACGTCGAGAGTTGGCATCGTCATCCCTCCGGCTCGTCCCACGCGGGTCCACAGCATGCCTCACGACCGGGCCACCCGCACGACGCCGGGCTGGATGACAGACTGCGGCCCCTGTTACCTCCGGCCCGCCCCACCCGTCACCACGGTGACGGCGCACAAGTTCGAGGAGGGTGACGACCATGACCGGACCGGGTCCGCACGACGTCGTGGCGACCGCGTTCGAGCAGCAGCGGGGCAGGCTCGTGGCGATCGCCTACCGGATGACGGGCTCGCGGGCGGACGCCGAGGACGCGGTGCAGGAGGCGTGGCTGCGGCTGGCCCGCCAGGACACGACCGCGATCGAGAACCTGACCGCCTGGCTCACCACGGTCGTCGGCCGGATCTGCGTCGACATGCTGCGGTCGCGCAACACCCGCCACGAGGTGCCCTACGAGGAGCGGCTGCCGGAGATCCTCGTGACCGAGGACGGCGAGCCGGAGGAGGACTCGCTGCTCGCCGAGTCGGTCGGGCTGGCGCTGCTCGTGGTGCTCGACACGCTCCGCCCGGCGGAGCGGCTGGCGTTCGTGCTGCACGACATGTTCGGGGTGCCGTTCGACGAGATCGCCGCGATCGTCGGCAAGTCGCCGGACGCGACCAAGATGCTCGCCAGCCGGGCACGCAGGAAGGTCCGCGACACCCACCGCACCGGTGACGGGCCGCGGCGGCAGCGCGCGGTGGTCGACGCCTTCCTCGACGCGGCGCGGAACGGCGACTTCCAGGGGTTGCTGGAGGTGCTCGACCCGGACGTGACGTGGCGAGCCCACACCGGCCGCGGTGTGGTGGTCCGGCTGGGCGCGACCACGGTGGCCGCCCTGGTGCAGCGCGGTGCGCGGGCCGCGGTGACCGCGCGCCCGGCGCTGGTCAACGGCGAGCCCGGGGTCGTGGGCTGGCTCGCGAACGGCACGCCGCTGGCCGTGATGGCGTGCACCGTGTCGAACGGCCGGATCGTCGACATCCTGTCCGTCACCGACCCGGTTCGGCTCGCGGCGATGAGCCTGCCCGCGTTCCCCGGCTGACCGGCGGCGCCGCCGGCGCAAAATCCCGCGACAGTGCGGGCGGGACCGGCCATGCTCGTCCGGTGCACGACGTGATCATGCGGCCCATCACCGGGCGCGACGAGCTGGCGCTGTTCAACCGGATGCCCTACGTCCTCAACGACGAGGTGGCCGACGACCTCGCCGAGGGCAGACGCCGGCCGGAGTGGCTGTGGGTGGCCCTCGACGGCGACCGGCTGCTGGCGCGGCTCGCGTGGTGGGGCCGTCCCGGCGAGGACGTCCCGTTCCTGCTGGACATCCTCGACATCGCGGACGATGTGGAGGTCGGCGCGCGGCTGCTGCGGACCGCGGCCGCCGAGGTGGTCCCGGCCGGCACCCGGCAGCCCGCGTACCTGCGCACCGTCCCGGCCGACTGGCGCGACACGGCCAGGCACGACGTCGAGAACCGTATGGCGGTCGCGGAGAACACCGGCGCCCACCTGTTCGTCGAACGGCTGCGGTTCGAGTGGCACCCGGGCACACCCCTGCGCGAGCCGAGTACCCGCCTGGCGTTCCGCCCGGTCCGCGACACCGACGAGATCCTCGACCTGATGACCCGTGTCCTCGACGGCACGCTCGACGCGCACAGCAGGGACGACCTCACCCGCATGCCCGCCCGCGACGCGGCGGTCCAGCACTACGAGGACGAGCTCGTCCACTACCGCAGCCCCCGCGACTGGTGGCGCGTGGCGACGCTCCCCGACGGCGAGCCGGTCGGCTTCGTCACCCCGGCCCGCAACGACTACAACCCGATCATCGGCTATATCGCCGTACTGCCGGAGCACCGCGGCAACGGTTACATCGACGACATCCTCGCCGAGGGCACCCGCGTCCTCGCCGCCCAGGACGTGCCCCGGATCCGGGCGGCCACCGATCTCGGCAACACGCCCATGGCGGCCGCCTTCCACCGCGCCGGGTACGTCAACGTCGAACGCACGATCACCATGACGTGGCACTGAGCGATCTCCGCGCTCCCCGGAAACTCCGTGTGCCGTCGTGTCGAATGACGGGGCGCCCGTTCGTAGCCAGGATGAGAGACCCCGTCCTGAGGAGCGACACCATGAAGCAGTACCTGCTCGCCGTCCAGCTCGACGAGAGCACGCCGGAGACCGACGAGGAGCGGACGGCGCAGATGGCCCGCACCAGCCAGGTCACCGACGAGATGAAGGCGGCCGGTTCGTGGGTGTTCGTCGGCGGTCTGCTGCCGTCGCACGCCTCCACGGTCGTCCGGCCGGCGGGCGTCACGACCACGATGACCGACGGCCCGTTCGCCGAGACGAAGGAACAGCTCGGCGGGTTCTGGGTGATCCAGGTCGACGATCTCGACCAGGCGCTCGCGTGGGCCGAGAAGTGCGCCCTGGCCTGTGGGCAGGCGATCGAGGTGCGCCCGTTCGACGACGGTTCGGGGCGCTGATGGATCTGGACGGCGTCTACCGGGCGGAGTACGGCCGGTGCGTGGCCACGCTGACGCGGATGCTCGGTGACATCGGGCTCGCCGAGGAGGCCGTGCAGGACGCGTTCGCGGTGGCCGTCCAGAAGTGGGCCGAGGAGCTGCCCGCGAACCCCGGCGCGTGGATCGTCACCACCGCCCGCCGCCGGGCGATCGACCGCCTGCGCCGGGAGTCCACCCGGGAGGCCCGCCACGCGCAGGCGCTGCTGCTGCACCAACCCGACGAGCCCGCGGAGGTGGGACCGGTGCGCGACGACCAGCTACGCATGATCTTCACCTGCTGCCACCCGGCGCTGTCACCGCTGGCGCGGACCGCGCTCACCCTGCGCCTGCTCGGCGGGCTGGACGTGGCGGAGATCGCCCGGGCCTACCTCGTGCCGGAGGCGACGGTGTCGCAGCGGATCGTCCGCGCGAAGAAGAAGATCCGCGACGCGGGCATCCCGTACCGGGTGCCGGAACCGGCGGAGCTCCCCGACCGGCTGGCATCGGTGCTCACCGTGCTCTACCTGGTCTTCAACGAGGGCTACACGTCCACGTCCGGGGAGCTGGTGCGGACGGACCTGTGCCTGGAGGCCATCCGCCTGGCGCGGGCGCTCGCCGACCTGATGCCCGACGAGCCCGAGGTGACCGGGCTGCTGGCGCTGCTCCTGCTCACCGAGGCCCGGCGCCCGGCGCGGGTGGGTCCCGCGGGTGAGCTGGTGGTGCTCGCCGAGCAGGACCGGTCGCGGTGGAACCGTGAGCTGATCGCCGAGGGGCACGAGCTGGTGCGCCGGTGCCTGCGCCGCGCCCGCCCGGGGCCCTACCAGCTGCAGGCCGCGATCAACGCCGTGCACACGGACGGCCCCGCCACCGACTGGACGCAGGTGCTGGCGCTCTACGACCAGCTGCTGGCGCACAACCCGACGCCCATCGTGGCGCTCAACCGCGCGGTCGCCGTCGCCGAGGTGCACGGACCCGCGCTGGCGCTGGCCATCGTGGACGAGCTGGACCTGCCGGGCTACCACCTGCTGCCCGCGACCCGCGCGGACCTGCTCGCCCGCCTCGGCCGCACGGCGGAGGCCGTCGCCGCCTACGACGAGGCGGTCGCCCTGGCCACCAACGACACCGAACGCGCCTTCCTGGCGTCGCGGCGGGCAGGCCTGGCCGACGACACGTGACCGGAACGAACCCCGCGCCCCTAGACGGGGCGGGTGGGTACGGGGATCTCGGCCGGGCCGGCGCCCAGCGTCGAGCAGACCCGGTTGCGGCCGCTGTTCTTCGCCCGGTACATCAGCTGGTCGGCGCGGTTGATCAGGTCGAGGAGGCTGTCCGGGCCGGTGGCGTCGCCGGGACCCATCACGGCGCCGATGGAGACCGTCATCCGGACCTCGCGGATCTCCGTCTCGTCGGTGACCGGGTCCTTCACCGTGTAGACGACCTCCGTGACGCTGACGCGGTGACGGATGCGTTCGGCCACCTCGCACAGCTGCGCGTGCGTCACCCTGGGCACGAGAACCACGAACTCCTCGCCGCCCCACCGCGCGGCCAGGTCGGTGTCCTCGCGGATCTCGTCCTTGATGGCCTGCGCGAGGTGCACGAGCGCCAGGTCGCCGACGTGGTGGCCGTGCGTGTCGTTGATCTTCTTGAAGTGGTCGAGGTCCAGCAGCAGGCAGCCGACCTGGTCACCGCCGCGGAAGCTCTCCCGGTCCACGATCGACCCGGCGATCTCGACGAACGCGGGCCGCGTGTAGAGGCCCGTGGACGGGTCGAAGGGCCGCTCACGTTTCCACCGGTGGTACAGCGAGGTCTGCTGCAGGACGGCGATGATGACGAAGATCGCCAGCAGCAGCGGGTAGTACCCGAACTCGATGAACATCGCCGCGGCGATCGCGAGGCTGGTCGCGGCGCCCTCGGAGCCCTGCTCGCCGAGCTGGCTGAAGGCGTCGGAGAAGGTCATCTCCGGCTTCATCAGGCCGGCGACCGTGATCACGAGCAGGTAGTTGACCAGCCAGCGCACGATCGTGGCGGCCGCGACGACCAGCCAGGCGACCGGGTCGCTCGACGGGAAACCGGGGAAGGCGTCGACGCCGACGGCGAGGACCAGCGCGCCGACCTGGGACGCGAGCACCACGGTCGCGCACGAGTAGACCCACCGGTGCGGGTTCTTGTCCTCGCGGTGGATGCGCAGGTAGCCGTAGGTGTGCGTGGCGATGATGACCGCGGTGGCGAGCAGCGGCGGGAGCAGCAGCAGCGCCGCGACGTTCCAGACCGTCTTCAGATCGTGATACGGTCCACGACCCGCTTCCATCGCCCGGAGACGTTCGATGCCACGTGCCATCTCGAGGTACAGCACACCGGTCACGACGAGGATCGCCGCGACTTTCCAGTACTCGGCACGCAGCGGGACCATCCAGGCGGTGCCCACTACGCTGCTGATGGTCAGCGCGTGAACGACCAGCACCATCGCCAGAACACGGCCGGGCAGCGTCCACAGACGCCAGCTCGCGATCCAGCGCACCGGGAACGTGGCGGCCCGGGCGCCTCGGCGCCACCCCACTGCCGCCGCATCCCCCATGATCGCCTCCCACGATTTCCGTCTCTTGAGCGTAGTCAATCACTCACAAGTGGTCACGTGGCCACAACAAGAAGAGTCTCGACCTGGCCTTATTCACCCGTATGGCTCAATATAAGGGTGTCGCGGAACGTTCCAGCGGGACGCAAGTACCTGCTGTCACATTCTGTTACCGAAATGTCGTGTGTCGCCGGACCGCCCCCTTCCCCGGCGACGACGTGTGACGGGTCCTGGCCCGCGTCCGCGTTGAACACGTGTCCCCAGGAGGACACGGAGAGGTGTGATCCCCCCATGCGTGACAACCACTGGCGTGACAACCACTGGCGTGACAACCACTGGCGCGGCTTCCAGGACGCTCGCGACAACCACTGGAGGGACAACCACTGGCGCGGCTTCCACGACGCGCGTGACAACCACTGGCGCGACAACCACTGGCGCTAGCGCTCGTCCGCCGGTTCATCCGACGCTGACGGCGGCGGTGAGGACGACACCCGTCCCCACGCCCTCGCCACCACCACCGCGACCACGAGCCCGACGAGCGCGGTCAACGCGATCACGCGTGCCGGGTCCAGGAACTGGGCCAGCACACCGGTCAGCAGGACACCGAGGCCCTGCGCACCGCGCATCGACGCGTGCGCGAGGCCGAGCAGCTGCGCCTTCTGGTGGTTCGGTGTCGCCTTGACGTACTCGACGGCGGTCGTCGTGTCGTGTGCGGAGAAGAACCCGACGAGGGTCCACAGCACCAGCGAGATCGCGACGCCCGGCACGAAGAACATGGGCACCAACGTCGCGCAGGTGATCACCGCGAGCCACCCGAGCCACCGCGCCCGGGTGGCGTCGTCGGGCACGGCCCGCGCGAGCACGATGTTCCCGATGATCGTCCCGACCGGGTTGGCCGCGAGCAACAGCCCGACGACGATGGGCCCGGCGCCGAGCTGGTCGGCGTACGGGACGACGAGCCCTTCCGGCGCCACGTAGAACCCGGCGAGGCACGCCAGCGCGAGCAGCGCCTGGTGCTTCGGGCTGTCGCGCAGCAACCGGAAGCCCGCGCCGATGGTCGACCAGGTGCGGGCCGGTTTGCCGTCCGGGGCGGCCGCGGGCGGGCGGCGGGTGACGAAGATCCACAGCAGGAGCGCGGAGACGAGGAACGTGCCCGCGTCGATCAGCAGCGCGCCCGAGGTCCCCGCGATCGTCACGACGATGGCCCCGAGCGGGAACCCGACGACGAGCGCGGTCTGGTAGGTCGTGGTCATCAGGGCCGTGCCCTGGGTGAACGCGGCGTCGGAGACGATCGTCTCGGTCAACGCGATGCGTGCCGCGGTGAAGGGCGCCGCCAGCAGCTGCACGGCGAACAGCAGCACGAGCAGCACCACGATCGGCGTGCCCGAGATCGCCATGACGGCGACCAGCGCGGCCCGGACCACGTCGGTGACGATCATGACCTCGCGGCGGGGGAAGCGGTCGGCCAGCCCCGCGAGCAGCGGCCCGCCGAGCAGGTCGGGCAGGAAGGTCAGCGCGTAGGTGGCCGCGGTCAGCGCGGGCGAGTTGGTGCGGTCGAAGACGAGCAGGCTCAGCGCGACGCGTGCGAACTGGTCCCCGAACGCGGACAGGGCCCAGGCCAGCCACAGCCCGGCGAACTCCCGGTTGGACAGCACCTCGAGAAAAGTCGCCCGCCCACCGACCCGGGTCACCGGCGTCACCTCCCCCTGCGCCTCCCCCAAGACGCGTCGACGTGTTCCCTCCACACACAGCTGAACGGCGATCCAGCCGGACGGGGGTCACAGGATGCCACATCCTGACCGCGATGTGTGAGGCTTCGTCGAACATTGACCGGTCCGTCACCGTCGACGTCCGACGTCCTTCACCGCCGGGACAGGACGCCCACCTCGCGCTCCAAGTCGGTGAGCCGCGTGTCCACCGCCACCCGCTGCCGCTCGGTGGTCGCGGCCTCGAAGTCCCGCAGTACCAGCACATACCGCTTCGCGACCGCCGAATCCGCGGGCCGGTCGAACCGCAACACCCGGTCGGCCAAGCGGTTCAGGCGGGCGTCCGCCCTGGCCCGCCGGTGCCGGGTGCGCGCCGCGTCGTCCCGCTCGTCCCACCGCACCGTCCGCACCACGGCCACGGCCGCCAGCACGAACACGGCGGCGAAGAGCGCGGTGGCGACCAGGACCAGCACGTCGCCAACGTCGGGCCCGGTGTCCGCCGGCGGCGGCGACCGGCGGGGCAGGGGCTCACCGGCGAACAGCGCGTCGAACGCACGCACGTACTCCTCGACGAGTCCGGTCCCGTCCCGCCCCGCGCGTTCGGCCTCGTACAACAGGTCGCCGTGGTGGTGGCGGGCGGCGGCACCAGCGCAGTCGTCCGCCACGCCGCCGTGCCGCAGCACGAGCGCGATCACGTCGGGCACCGCCTCGACGACGTCGCGGCAACGCGTGCCGGACCCGGTCGCGACGACCACGATCGGACGGTCACCAACGATCCGCCGCGTACGTTCGACCTCCAGCACCCCGTCCGCGCCGGACTCGACGTGGACCGACGTGTAGCGAAGCGGGTCGTCCTCGGGCGGCGACCCGTAGAACTCCACCGCGAAGAAGAACAGCACTCCGCTTGCCAGCAACCCGGCCACCCAGCCCGCGAAGCGCGGACGCTCCGTCATCGGGCCTCCTCCCCCCGGAGGGCCAACGCGAACCCTTCCTCGGCGACCGCGCGCACCTCGGCCATGGCCTCGGCGGTCGCGGCCTGGTCGAAGAGCGTCCGCGCGGTGGCATGCCGCTCCGCGATCCCGGGATCGACCGGCCCGTCCCGCTCGAGTTCGACCAGCCGGGCGCCCAGTTCCTCGATCAGCAGGAAGGTCCGCGCCCGCGACTCCCGCCACGCACCACGAGCGGCACGACGCCGCCCGTGGCGGCGCAGGTAGTGCACGAGCGACCAGCCCACGAAGGTCACGACCGCGGCCACCACCGCGGTGAGCGCCGCGGCCCCGGCGAGATCGAACGGCTCCGGCCGCGGGTGGCTGTAGACCGGACGGGCGAACTCCGCACCCCACATACGCATGCCGCGCAGCTTCCCACAGCGCTGCCGAACCTCCTCCGTTTCCGACTCCGCTGCGTAGCCGATCGGGTACCACCGCCGCCGATCTCGGGGGGCGCTGAAGCGCCACCGCCCCGGCGGACCGGTCGGTGGAGGGCATCGGCCACGCACTGCAGGATGGCCGTGTACCGCCGGCTGAGCCTGCCGGAAGCGGACCGGGTCGAGAAGCTACTGGCGGGTGGCTGACAGCTCCCGTTCGGCGGCGAGCCGCTGGGCGATCGCCCCGCGCACGTGCGGCAGGTCGCGGATCGCGATGTCCGCCGACCGCACGGTGTGCTGCCGTTCCCAGCGCCGGTACGTCGCGACGACCCGGTCCACCCAGATCCCGGCCCACCGCGAGGAGAACGCGGCCAGCAGGGCGGCGTCGGTGGACCGCGCCACGGCGGGCCAGCCGCCGTGCGCGACGAGGTGCGTCCGCCGGTAGGTGACGATCGAGGCGGGGAACGGGAAGTCGTCCGTACGCACGAAAGTCTCGGCGACGACCCCGGCCTCGACGCGTCCCGGCGGGTACACGTCGGGCTTCACCCACGTCGCGCCGTCCGGGTTCACCCACCGCATCCGCCCACACGACCACGCGGCGGACGGCTCGTCGGACAGCGGCTCGACGAGCGCGGCGAGCCCACCCGGCTCGTACAGGTCGTCGTGGTCCATCCCGGCCACGAGGTCGCCGCGAGCGCGGGCGACGGCCGTGTTGCGCGTGGCCGCACCGCCGATCTGCACACCGAGCGCGTCGTAGTGGATCCGGGGGTCGTCGGGCAGCGACGCCCGCACACCGGGCCGGTCCCCGTCCTCCTGGACGACCCACTCCCATTCCCAGCCGGGCGGGAGCGCCTGCCCTTCCAGCGACCGCCACAACTCCCCGATGTGCTCGGCGTTGTGCACCTGCGTGGGCGTGATGACCGAAACCAATGGCACGCCAACACCCTCTCATCCCGGTCAGCGCGGTGCGCGGTACCCGACCGCCCGGATGGTGAGCCACGTGTAGTCGACGAACGCCGGATCGGAGTACGCGCGGTAGGCGTGCGCGAACTCGTCGGCGCTCATGGCGCCCTCGGCCACCACGTCGTCCTCGACCAGCCGGTGCGTCGCGATCATCCACCGCGCGAACGCCGAACCGCCGCGTGCGGGGACGACGTGCCCTTCCGCGGTGCAGTCGACGAGCCCGGCCTCCTCGAGCGGCAACGGAAGCGTGCGCGCCCAGCGCGGGTCGGTGCCGACCGAACGGCCGAGGTGCCCGGCCATGGCCGCGAGTGCCCGCCCCACAACGGGATCGCCGGACAGCTCCGGCATCGGCGTGGCGGACTCGACCAGCAGGACCCCACCGGGTGCGAGCCAGGACGCCATCCGGCGCACCGCGACGTCCCGCCGCGCCACGTGCTCCAGCACCAGCCTGCTGTGGATCAGGTCGAACTCGCCCGGTGCGTCGTCGGCGGTGACGTCGTGGCGCAGCACCCGCACCCCGCTCGCGGCAAGGGGTTCGAGGAGCGCGGTGCTCATGTCGGTCGCGACGACGTTGGCCGGCCCGACCCGGTCGGCGAGGATCCGCGCCACCGACCCGGCTCCGGCGCCGACCTCGAGGCACCGCCACCCCGGCCGCACCCCCACGCGGTCGAACAGCTCCTGGCTCGCCCCGTCGAACACCTCCTGCAGGAGCGTCAACCGGTCGTGCTCGGTCGAGGAATCCGTGTCCACGTACGAGGTCCAGTTGAGCGTCTCCGACATGACGCGGCATCGTACGGGAGGAACAGCCCGGTGGATCAAGAGTCCTGTGGCTCTGGCGCGGCCACCTCGACCCGCACCGCACCCGAGTCCCGCAGCACGAGCACCGACGGCCGGTACGCCTGCGAGTAGCGGCCGGTGATCAGGAACCACGTGCCGTTCGAGTAGGTGAGCAGCGACATCCCCGAGTAGCGGTAGTGGACGTGCCCGGCCGGGTCGGTCACCGGCGTCGCCTGTACCTGGTCGCCGGGCAGGTCCAGGTACTCCTCACTGAAGACCGTGACCACCGGCAGCCCGGCGGGGTTGGCCTCGGTCACCCGCGCCGCCCGCCGCCCGAGGTCGTGGGCGTAGAGGGTGGCGGCCCAGAACAACGCGACGACGAGCACGGTGTAGAGCGCGATGGTCGTCGGCAAACCCAGCGCCACCGACCGTCCCGCGAAGAGGCTCGGCCCGAGCCGCAGCACGACCCCCACCCCCACGGCGAGCACGGCGGCCGCCGCGAGCGGCGGGATGCCGAACCCGCCCGCGACCCCGAGCGCGGCGAGCAGCCCGACGACCGACAGCACCGCACCGGCGGCGACCAGCGACTTCGTGAGGCGGTCGGCGGTGTTCCGCGTTCTGAGCAGCCACACGAGCACGCGGTCCAGCACGATCAGGACCAGCCCCGCGGCGACGAGGCGCAGGACGGCGCCGAACGTCACGTCGACGCTGCGCATCACGTAGTCCTGGACGGAGGGACTGAGCAGGTCCTGGTCGACGCCGAAGTAGCCGTAGTACGACCGGTTCCGCACCGATCCCACGTGGACCAGCAACGCGGTCACGACGGTGATGGGCGTCGCGGCGCCGAAAATCAGCTCGGGGCCCAGCACGCCGCCGAGCTTCTTCGTGGGCGTCGGCTCCTCACCCTGCTCCGTCATCGCCCGCTCAACCGGTCGCCTCACTACGGTCCAGCGACGGCGCGGTCGGCACGACGGACGGCTCGCTCGGCCGGCTGCTGGTGGGCGCGGGCTCGGTGCACGGCACACCCGGTATGCCACACACCTCGGTGTTCACCGACGACGACGATCGGGGCGGCGGGGACACCGTGGGGATCGACAGCGTCATGGCGCCCGACGTCGCCGGCGACGTCGTCGTCCCGGACGTCCCCGTCGTGGTGGGGGCAGGCCGCCCCCCACCTCCGCCCGACTTGTCACAACCGGCGAACAGCAACAGACCCATCGCGGCCACGCCGCAACCGGCGACCGCGACCGACGAGTACGTGCCCACGACTCCTCCACAACACGTCATATGGAAGGTCGTACGCCCACACGGACCATTACGGGCCCGCGCCCAATTCACCCGACGGGATTACCGTTGAGTTCCGCGCGATCAACTCCCCCGCGGCCGCGACGATCTCCCGGCGCCCGGCCTCGGGCAGGGCGCCGGGCTTCCAGAACAGGTCGTCCAACTGAGCGAGCACCGCCATCAACGGCGCCAAGGGCCGGGGATCGCGTAGTTCGTGCCGGATCATCCAGAGGCGTCGCGCGCCCGCCGCCGGCTCGATCCGCTCGTCGGCGATCAGCTCGCACCACCAGCGGACGAGCACCCACCGCGCGTCGTCGGGGTGCTCAGGCAACGTGGGCGCGAGGTCGAGTTCGTCGATGACGACCTCGAACAGGTCTCGGGCCTCGGGCTCCTCGGCGCGGGTGAGCCCGGCGAGCTGGCGGAGCGCGGGCGTGTCGACCCCGTCGAGCAGCGCGTCGAGGGCCAGCCGGATCAGCTCGTCCGAGCCGACCGGCGAGCCGCCGCGCACCTCGATCGCCGCCATGAGCAGCCGCTTCCGGTTGTCCACGACGCCAGGATGGCCGCGGCCCGCGGTCACATCAACACGTTTCCCGCCCCTACGATCAGACTCGGGTCCTGCCGACGTCGAGGAGGAATCCCATGCGCAACGAGGCCATGCAGCGGTTGGACGTCCTGACCGGGACGTGGCGGACGACGCTGGGCGACGCGTGGTTCCTGGAGCCGCCCGGCCGGGAGGTGCCGGGCACCGCGACGGCCGAGTGGCTCGGCGACGCGTTCGTGGTCCTGCGCTGGACGATGAACGACGACACCGGGAAGTCCGCGAGCGAGATGGTCCTCGTGCTCGGCCGCAGCGACGTGCGGGACGCCTACACGGCCCTCTACCACGACGAACGAGGGGTCTGCCGCGTCTTCGCGATGACGTTCGACGGCGCGGTGTGGACGCTGGTCCGCGAGGACACCGACATGTACCAGCGGTTCGTCGCCGACGTCGGCCCGGACCGGATCGCGGGCCGCTGGGAGGCGTCCGACGACCAGGGGGCGAGCTGGCGCAAGGACTACGACCTCATCTTCGACCGGTCATAGCCCGCCGCGCGGGGCGCGGGTCAGACACGGTCGCGCACCTGGTCCGCGCCGGACTCCCGCGCGCAGTGCGCGCAACAGAAGAACCGGTCCCCGGCCTGCACCCCGTGCCCGATGACCTTGCACTGGCAGTGCTCACACACCGGCGCGAGCTTGTGGATCGCGCACTCGAAGCTGTCGAAGACGTGCACGGCTCCCTGTGCCCGTACCTCGAAGGCCATGTCGTAGTCGTTGCCACACACCTCACAACGCGTGGCCGTGTCGGTCGTGTCCATGGCTGGTGCGTACCCGGCCACGGTCATTCCATTCCGGCGTGCTCCACCCCCTACCGCGGTAGCGGGTGCGGGTTGGCTCCCTCGTATGACGCCCGGCGCGTAGCCGCTGCCGCACTGTGGCGTCCGTCGGTAGGAGACCACCACGAAAGGACGCACCATGAGGTTGCGCAATCGCACGCGGCACAGGGCGGGCGACCAGCCCCGGGATCGGGCCGCCACCCCCGATGCCGCCGTCGAGCTGCACGGGGTCCGCAAGCACTACGGCCGCGGCGCACGGACCGTGCACGCGCTCGCCGGCATCGACCTCACCCTCCCCCGCGGCAGCTTCACCGCGATCATGGGCCCGTCCGGGTCCGGCAAGTCCACCTTCCTGCAGTGCGCCGCCGGGCTCGACCGGCCCACCTCCGGGTCGGTGCGCCTCGGCGGCACCGAGATCACCGGCATGAGCGAGAACGAGCTCACCGAACTGCGCCGCAACCGCCTCGGCTTCGTCTTCCAGGCGTTCAACCTGCTGCCGTCGCTGACCGTGGAGCAGAACGTCCTGCTGCCCATGCGCCTCGCCGGGCGGCGCCAGGACCGCCGCCGGGCGGCCGAGGTCCTCGCGCAGGTCGGGCTCGCCGACAAGGCGCGGCGCAGGCCCGCGGAGCTCTCCGGCGGCCAGCAGCAGCGCGTGGCCGTCGCCCGCGCGCTCGTCACCCACCCGGACGTCGTGTTCGCCGACGAGCCCACCGGCGCACTCGACACCGGCACCGCCGCCGAGGTCCTCGGGCTTCTCCGGCACGCGGTGCGCACCCTCGGCGCGACCGTCGTCATGGTCACCCACGATCCGGCCGCCGCCGCGTGGGCGGACCGCGTGCTGTTCCTCGCCGACGGCTCGTTCGCCGGTGTCCTGGAGCGCGGGTCGGCCGAGCAGATCGCGCGGCGGATGACGGCGCTCACCGCCCGCACGGGCGCGGCGGCATGACGCGCCCCAACGGACTGGCCCGCGCCGCCGTCCGCGTCAAGCCCGCCTCGTTCGTGGGGACGTTCGTGGCGTTGCTGATGTCCGCGCTCGTCGTCTCGGCCTGCGGGATCCTGCTCGAGACCGGCCTGCGCGCGTCGGTGCCCGCGCAGCGGTACGCGAACGCGCCGGTGGTCGCGGCGGCCGACCAGTACGAGTACATCGTGACCGGCAGCGGCGAGGACCTCGAGAAGGAGGCCGTCCCCCTGCCCGACACCGCGCGGGTGGACCTCGCCCTGGCGGCGCGGGCCGCCGCGGCGCCCGGGGCCGCCACCGCGGTCCCGGACTTCACGTTCCCGGTGCGTGCGGGTGCCCGGGCGCTCACCGCGCACGGATGGGGCTCGCACGCCTTCACCGGTACCGCGCTGACCGACGGCGCCGCGCCCGGCACGGGCGAGGTGGTGCTCGACGCGGGCACGGCCCGGGCCGCGCGGCTCGGGGTCGGCGACACCGTCGCGCTGGACACCGCCGTCGGGCGGCGGGACTTCCGCGTCGCGGGCGTCGCCACGGCCGGTCCCGCGGACACCGCGCGCGACCCCGGCGCGCTCGCCTGGTTCGCGGACGTCCAGGCCCCCACACTGGCCGGGCACCCCGGCAGGGCCGACGCCATCGCCGTGCTCGCGGCACCCGGCACGGACGCCGACGCCCTCGCCGGGTCCGTGCGGAAGGCTCTGGCGGGCACACCGGCCCAGGTGCACGTCGGTGACGACCGCGGCGCCGTCGAGGACCCGGGGCTCGCCTACGCCAAGGACACGCTCTTCGGCATCGGCGGTTCCTTCGGTGGCATCGTCGCCATCGTCGCGGTCTTCACCGCCGCGGGCACCGTCGCGCTCTCGGTCGGTCAGCGGGCCCGCGAGTTCGCGCTGCTGCGCGCGATCGGCGCCACCCCGCGCCAGATCCGCCGCGCCGTCGCCTGCGAGGCGCTGCTCGTCGCGCCGCTCGCCGGGATCCTCGGCTGCCTGCCCGGCATCGGGCTCGCGCACTGGTGGTTCGGGCAGCTGCAGGACCGCGGCGCCATCCCGCAGGCCGTGGAGCCGCACGTCTCCGCGCTGCCGCTGCTCGGTGCCGTCGTGATCGGGCTGCTCACCGCGCTCGGCGCCGGGTGGCTGGCCGGGCGCGGGCCCGCGAGGACGAGGCCGGGCCAGGCGCTCGCCGACGCGTCGGTGGAGCGGCTGCGGCCCGGTGTGGTCCGGACCGGCCTCGGTGTCGCCGCCCTCGTCGGCGGCACGTTCCTGACCGGCGTGTCCGCCGGTTCCGCGGGAGGTGACGCGGCGGGCGCCGCCCTCGGCGTCGTCATGTGCTTCATGGTCGCCGTCGGGCTGCTCGGACCGCTGGTGGCCCGGTTGTGCGCGGGCCTGTTCAGCGTCCCGCTGCGCGGCGCGGGCGCGGCGGCCGGCCTGGCGGCCGCGAACTCCCGTACCAACGCGCGCCGCCTCGCCTCCGCCATCACCCCGATCGTGCTCGCGATGGCCTTCGGCTCGACCCTCGTGTTCATGCACACGAGCGAGGCCAACGCCGCCGCCCGGCAGTTGCGCGCGGGCGTCATCGCGGACCACGTGGTGACCGACCCGGCGGTGGACGCGGCGGCGCGGGCCGCCCGCGTACCGGGTGTGGACGCGGCCGTCGGCCTGCTGAACACACAGGTGCTGGTGCCCGTCGGCTCGGGTGAGTTCACGTCGTTGCAGGGCGCGGCGACGCAGGGCGTCAGCGGGTCGGGCGCCGAGCTCGCGCGGGTCCAGGACCTGGACGTGCGCGCGGGCGGTCTCGACCGACTCGGCGCGGGCCGCGTCGCCATCGACCAGACCCTGGCGACGTCGGCGGAGGTCGGTGTCGGCGACCGGCTCCGGCTCTTCCTCCCCGACGGCACCGAGGCCGCTCCCGAGGTCGTCGCGGTCTACGGCCGTGGTCTCGGGCTCGCCACGGTGACCATGGACCGGGCGTCCCTGGCCGGGCACGTCACCTCGACCTTCGACAGCACACTGCTGGTCAGCGGCGGTTCGGCGGCTTCGCTCGCCGCCTTCGGGGACGTCACCGACGCCTCCGGCTACGCCACCCGGCGGAGCCTCGAGGCGGAGCTGGGCGCCTGGACCAACAACACGATGGCCGCGGTCCTCGGTGGCTTCGCCGCCGTCGCCGCCGTCAACACCCTGGTGATGATGGTGCTCAACCGCAGGCGCGAGCTGGGCACGCTGCGGCTCGTCGGCGCCACCCGGCACCAGGTGCTGCGGATGCTCCGGTGGGAGGGCCTGCTGGTCGCCGCGGTCGGTGTGGTCCTCGGCTCCGCGATCGCCGCGGCCACGCTGATCCCGATGATGCGCGGCATGACCGGGGAGGGGCCGTACGTGCCGCCGCTGCTGTTCGGGTCGTTCGTGGCCGCCGCGGGCGCGCTGGCGCTGCTCGCGGTCACGCTGCCGGCACGAGCCGCGCTGCGCCGCCGGTCGTAGCGCGGGAGGTCCGGGGTGGGAGCGGGCAGCACGCCGACTCCCGCTCCGGCCTACTCGCCCGGGGCCACCAGACCGGACTCGTAGGCGAAGACCACCGCCTGGGCGCGGTCACGCAGGTCCAGCTTGGTCAGGACACGGCTCACGTGCGTCTTCACCGTCTGCTCGGCCAGCACCAGCGTCTGCGCGATCTCCACATTGGACTGACCGCGCGCCACCAGTGTGAGGACCTCGTTCTCGCGTTCGGTCAGGGCCTTGAGCCGCAGCGCGGGCTTGCTCAGCGCGGCGGGCCGCTGCCGGGCGAAGTTCGCGATTAGGCGGCGCGTCACGGACGGGGCGAGCAGCGCGTCACCCGAGGCGACGATGCGCACCGCCGCGATGAGGTCGTCCGGCGGCGCGTCCTTCAGCAGGAAGCCGCTCGCGCCCGCCTGCAACGCCTGGTAGACGTAGTCGTCGACGTCGAACGTGGTGAGCATCAGGACACGCGGCTGGTGCGTGACACCCGGCGCCGGTGTCAGGAGGCGGCGCGTGGCCTCGAGGCCGTCCATCTCGGGCATGCGCACGTCCATCAGCACGACGTCGGGGCGGGTGCGCCTGCTCAGCTCGACGCCCTGCGCACCGTCAGCGGCCTGGCCCACCACGTCGATGTCGCTCTGCGCGGCCAGCAGCGCGGCGAACCCCGCCCGCACCATGGCCTGGTCGTCGACGATGATGACCTTGGTCGTCATGCCGTCCCCTCGCTGTCGTTCTCCGTCTCGGTCACCGGCAGGCGCGCCATCACCCGGAAGCCGCCATCCGCCAGCGGCCCGGTGTCCAGCTCGCCGCCCACCAACCGCACCCGCTCGCGCATGCCGACGAGCCCGTGGCCGGTGCCGCCCTCCTCGACCGGCGCGGCGGGTGGCTCGGGTGGCGGCCCGTTGACGACGAGGACCGTGAGGACCGCGTCGTCGGCCGACAGGGACACCCGGGTCGGCGCCCCCGGGGCGTGCCGCACGACGTTCGCGAGGGCCTCCTGGACGATGCGGTACGCGGACAGGCCCACCGCCTCGGGCACCGCGGCGTCGGACGGGGTGAACTCCACCGGCACGCCCGCGCGCTCCATCGCGTCCACCAGCTGCGCGATCCGCGCCAGGTCCGGCTGCGGTTCGAGCTCGCCGGGCGTCTCCTCGCTGCGCAGCACGCTGAGGAGCCGTCTCATCTCGCCGAGCGACTCGCGTGCCGTCGCCGCGATGGACGTCAGTTCCTCCCGCATCCCCGGCGTCACCCCGTCGAGCCGGTACGCGGCGGTGTTGGCCTGCACCGTGATGACGGACATGTGGTGTGCCACCACGTCGTGCAGTTCGCGCGCGATGCGGGCGCGTTCCTCCAGCACGGTCCGCCGGGCGCGTTCGGCCTCGCTGATCGTCTCCTGCTCGACCAGCCTGCGCTGCACCTCGTGTCGTTCGCGGAGCGCCGCGCTCAGCAGGATCGCGACGCCGCCGAGAATCGTGAGCAGCACACTCGTCGCGGTCGTGCCGTGGGGCGCGAAGAACACCAGGCCGACGTTCGCGGCCGCGGTCGCCAGCCACACCGACAGCAACGTCCGGCGCGGCAGGCGCAGGCCGAGGGCGAGGCAGAGTCCGACGTAGCCGACGATCTCCATGGGCGGGAACGGCCACAGGCGCTCCGCCGGGAAGTCGACGGTGAGCAGGAGAAGCGCCCCGGCAACGTCCGCGGGGAAGATCACACACCACGCGCGCAGCGGGTGGACGACGGCGAGCAGCAGCGGTGCCGTCTGCGCGACGGCCAGGGCGCTCGCGACGCCGGCGTTCAGGCCGTAGTCGTTCCTGAGCACCTCGATGGTGGTGGGCAGCAGGGCGACGCACAGCACGAACGCCACAGCCCAGGGCAGCAGGCGGATCCAGCGGCTCGAGGACCCCGCGAACAGCGCGCGCGGGGTGGGTTCCTCCGCTGACGTCATGGACGCCATCCTATGTGGGCGCAACCAGCCGGTGCGCCGCCCGGCACGACTGGCCACAGTGGACGGCGTCAGCGGCGGTTCGCACCGGCCCGCAGCCGCCCGACGGCACGTGGGTCTGGTTGGCCCTCCTGGCGATCTTCCAGCGGGCCCCCGTCGGCTGGAACAATCCACGCATGTTCCGAGGAGATTTCGAGATCCACCTGACCGGGGCCGATCGTCAGGCTGACGATCTCGCGACGTTCGCCCAGCGGCGGGGCGTCAAGTTCAGCCACATCGTCCTGAGCCGGGGCGACACCCAGTTCCAGCCGATGCTGACGATCACGGGCAGCGGCACGCTGGACGAGATGCGCGAACTGGCCGTGCGGTGGCGCGCCGAGATGACGAACGCCGCTCTCAGGGTCGATCGGGTGAAGATCGAGGCGGCGCCGTGGAACGAGGGCGTGCCGGGCACCGACGACGAGGCCGCCGCCGACCGGTACTTCGAGCACCACGTGAAGGTGTTGCGGGGAAGCGACTTCCGTGACCTGCTCACGTTGCTCGAAGCCGTCGAAGGGCACCACGCGCACGTGTCCCGGAACGCGCGGCGCGTGCGAGCCGACGGCCACGAGGAGCGGTTCGTCACCCAGCGCTGCCACGGCGTCGGCCGCGAGACAGCCCGCGCCCGGCTCGACGCGATGCTCGCCGCGTTGTCGGCGGCCGGCGTCGAGGTGCTGGAGGTCGAGGAGGAGTACGTCGTCCACGACGACGCGCTGACGCTGGACAACGGCTGGCTCGAGGCCGCGGTGCGCCACCGCCCGGACGATCGCGTCGCCCGCGAGCCGGGAAGGTACTTCCCGCCGACCTACCTGCCCCTCAGGGGTGGGGAGGGCGTCCGGCAACTGGCCGTGTTCGACCCGGCGCTCAAGCAGTTCGCGCGTGCCTTCCGCGCGGGCGAGCCGGCGTTCACCGACCCGGCCGCGGGCGAACGCTGGCTGGCGGCCCGTCGCGCGGCGATGGCGCACGTGCTGTCCGTCGTGGCGGCGACACCGTGGGCCGAGAACCTGGTGCTGCGCGGCAGTGTCGTGCTGCGTGCGTGGCTGGGCGACGCCGCCCGCGAGCCGGGCGACCTGGATTTCGTCGTGACACCAACGTCTTTCGCCGCGGACGGCGACGAGGCGACCGCCATGGTGACCGGTCTGGTGGCCGCCGTGACCGCGGACCCCGGCCCCGGCCTGCGCGGCGACCAGGTCGTGTCCTCACGCATCTGGACCTACGACCGGGTTCCCGGTCGCCGCCTGATGGTCCCGTTCGACGTGGCGGGGCTGCCGCAGGGCGCGGTCCAACTGGACCTGGTGTTCAACGAACACCTCCCCGAGCCGCCGACCACGGTGGCGATCCCGCCCCTCGGCACCAGGATGCGCACGGCGACGCCACTGCTGTCCCTGGCGTGGAAACTCGAGTGGCTGATGGCCGACATGTACCCGCAGGGCAAGGACCTGTACGACGCGGTGCTCCTGGCCGAGTACGTGCGTGCCCCGATGGCCGACGTCGTCCCGCTGATGCGCCCCGAGCTGGGCAGAACACTCGCGGAGTTCGTGGAGCGGGACCTGCTGGCGCTGGACGTCGACTGGCAGGACTTCCGCGACGAGTACCCGGCCGTCACGGACGACTCCGGCCCGTGGCTGCGCAGGCTCGCCGACGTCCTCACCTCCGGTGACTGATCACGTCCCGCCCCGTGCGCGCGCCTCGTGCTCGACCTGGTCGAGGTCGGTCGCGGTGACGATGCGGTACTCGGCGACCCGTTTCCCCACCGCGTACCTCGGGTTCTGGATGCGCCCGGCGCGCGCCTCGGTGTAGGGGTCTTCCAGCTCGCCGAACGCGATCCGGGACACCACGCGGATCGCGTCGTCGACCCGTTGGGACTTCGCCAGGTTCCACGCGTCGCCGCGCCAGTGCAGGATCCGCTCGTAGATGCGGCGGTTCGTCGGGGGGAACGGGAAGTCGTCCTGGCCCGCGAGCCACGGCTCGGCCAGCGCCAGCGCGACGAACCACTCCTTGCCGCGGGCGACGAGCTTGTTCTGTTTGACGTGCGGCTTGGGTTCGGTCAGGCCCTGGGGTGCGGTGGGCAGCGCCGCCACCGGCTCGATCCCGGAGACCACGAACGTCAGCTCGAGGTCGGCGAACAGGCCGCTGACGCGTCTGCCGGACAGCACGAGCAGCTCGTTCTTGCCTTCGTCGAGCATGGCGTTCATGTCCCGGACCAGGGTCACGCGCCGCGCCCCGCCCGGCGCGTGCAGCAGGCTGGACAGCCGGCCCTCGTTGGTGCCGTGCCAGCGCAGCTGCGCCATCTCGGCACCGACGACGACCTCGGCGAGCACCGCCGACACGTGCGGCGCGCAGCTGGGCAGCCGGATCGCGACGAGCCCGCGCGTGGTACCCGGGCGTCCGGTCGCCGCGTGCGGCTCCCGTCCGAACACCACGCGTTCCCCGGTCTCGATCGAGACCGGGTGCACGTCCTTGCCCCGCACGACGACCCGTACCACGGGCACGCACCCTACCTGGCACAACCGAGCGAGGTGAGGTCCTTCTCCCCCGCGGCGGCGAGGTCGTCGCACACCTCGCGCGCTGCCGCGGCCGGGTCGACCGGCCACAGGCCGACGTCGGTGTCCTTGCTCGCGCTCGCGAGCCGGTCGCCGTCCGGGGAGAACGCGAGATCGTTCACCCCACCCTCGTGACCGGTGAGGGCGGCCACCAGGGTGCCCGTCGCCAGGTTCCACACGCGGATCACCGGGTCGGCCTCGGTGCCGGTCGCGAGGAGGCGGCCGTCGGGCGACACGGCCATCGCGGTGACGTAGGAGGGGTGGTCGCCGAACTCGCGGCGCACCTCGCCGGTGGCCGCGTCGAGAACCTGGACGCGGGTGTCCGTGTGGACGACCAGTGACTCACCGTCCGGTGTGTACACCGCCTGGCTGCGGGCCGTCACCGGAATCGGGTCCAGGCCGCGGAAGTCCTCGGTGCGCCACCGTTTCAGCTCGGTCTTCTCCGGTCCGGTCACCGTGACGAGCAGTGTCGTGCCGTCCGGCGAGAACACCGGCCGCAGCGGGGTGCCCGTGCCCAGGTTGAGCGACGCCCGCTTGCGCAGGGTCCGGGTGTCCCACACGGAGATCGAGGCGAACCGCTCCGCCACGGACTCCTCCGAGTCGGCCACGGTCAGCACCGCCAGTGTCGAACCGTCCGGCGACGCGGTGATGTGGCCCGCCACGAAGCCGGGACGGTCGAGGGCGACGGTCCGCGCCCCTTCGCCGCCACCGGTCACGGTGAGCGTGCCGTCGAGGTAGCCGGTGGCCTTTCCGCCGCCGGGCAGGTAGTCCATCGCGAACGGCGGCAGGCTCTTCCCGTCGTCGACGCGGGACTCACCGGTCGCGGGCCGCCAGGCGTGCACCCCACCCACCGTGTAGGCGGAGAGTTCCTTACCGTCCGGGCGGAACCGCACCCGGTGCGCCTCGTCCGCGGGCGTGTGGTTCCAGTGCTGGTTGTGGCGCCAGAGAAGGACATCCCCGTCCAGCCGCCCGGCGACGACGTCCCCGCGCCGCGAACCCGCGAGCGACAGGAGCCCCACGTTCCGCAACGCCGACCCGGCCGCGTAGCCGCCGGTCCGTTGCCGTCGCGCGACGTTCCACCGCGCGACCTCCCCCTCGACGTTGGCGAGTGTCAGCAGGTCACCGCCGCCCTCCGGGAACACGAGGCCACGGCCCGGGAACGCCGCGAACATCGGCTCCCCCACCGGTTTCCCCGTCTTCGCGTCGGCGAAGCGGACCATGCCGTCCCTGGGGCTGCCCGACGCGAGCAGGTCCCCGGAGAACGCGACGTCCAGTTCGGCCGCGGCGTCCGCGCTGCCCAGGTCGCGGTGCCCGGTCTCGACGTGCACGAGGGTGGCCTTCGCGGTGTTCCACAGTTCGACGGCGCCGTCGCTGCGCGCGAGCGCGAAGCGGTCACCGCGCGAGCTGTAGGCGCCGCGCAGTGGGACCTCCGTGTCGCTCTGGTGCGGCGCGGTCAGCCAGCCCGCGCCCGTGCCCTCGCGGGCGTGCCACGTGCCGATGCGCCCGTCGGCGGGGTTCATCGCCGCGACGACCTCGCTGTCCGGGCGCCACGCGGCGAACCCGTTGGCGGGCAGCGTGCTCAGCAGTTTTCCGCTGGGGATCGCCCAGATCCGCACACTGTTCGGCGCGCTGCTCGCGGTCGCGAGCATGGTGCCGTCCGGGGAGAACCGGACGTCGAAGATCCCCTCGGAGTACACGTCGTCGAAGTCCGCGTCGATCGGCCGGCCGGTCGCGGTGTCGAGCACCACGAACCGCCCCTCGCCGTCCCCGGCGGCGACCAACGCGCCGTCGCTGCTGATGTCGACCGCGTACGCGTCGTGCAGGCCGGTCTTCAGCAACCGCGGGAACTCGTGGGTGGTGCTGGACAACAGCGCGCCCCTGGCCTGGGTGGTGGGGCTGGTGCGCCAGGCGTCGAGTGCCTTGCGGCGGGCGCCGACGGGCTCGGCGTCGGCGTCGGCGAGCGCCTCGGCCGCGAGCTGACGGGACTGCGCGGTGGCGGCCGCGCGTTCCGCGTTGTCCGCCTCGCGGGTCGCGTCGCCCCACTTGACCGCGGCCAGCACACCCGCGAGCAGCGCGACGACGAGGAACACGGCGAGGCCGGTGACGAGGCCGTGCAGCCTGCGCGTCTGTTTCTGCTGGACCCGTTTGCTCTGCAGCAGGAACCCCTGCTCGGCGTCGGTGAGGTCGGCGCGGCGGTCGGCCCACTCCAGGGTGGCGGCCAGCCGGGCGCCGCGGTACAGCTCGCCCTCGTCCCTGCCGCTGGCGTGCCACGAAGCCGCGGCCTGACCGAGGTGCTGGCGCAGCACGAGCCCCTGGCGGTCCTCCTCCACCCACTCGCGCAGCCGGGGCCACGCGGTCAGCAGGGCGTCGTGCGACAGCTGGACGCCGTCGGCCTCCGCGGTCACCAGACGGGACTCGACCAGCCGCGCCAGCACCAGCTCCGGGATCTCCCCGCGAGGGGCCTTGCGCCGGGCCACACCCCCGCCGTCGAGCACGGTGACCATGCGCAGCAACGCGGTCCGCAGCTGGGCCCGGTCCGGTTCGGACAGTCTGTTGTAGACACCGTCGGCGGTGAGCGCCACCGCGCGTTCGACACCGCCGGTGTCCTGGTAGTCCTTGAGGGTCAGCACCGGCCCGGTCCGGTTCTGCCACGTCTCCCGCAGCGCGTGAGCGAGCCGCGGCAGAGCGCCAGGGTCGTATCCCCCGCCGTCGCGCGCGCCGACGTCGGTGATCAGCCGGTCCACCAGACCGTCCTCGATGGACAGACCGGCGGCGCGCGCGGGTGCGGTGATGATCCGCTCGAGGTCGGCGGGGGCGAGCGGACCGAGCGGGTACGGGCTCGCCATCGCCGTGCGCAGTGCGGGCAGCCGCAGGCAGTGGTCGACGAAGTCGGCGCGGACGGCGGCCACGACCAGCGCGGGCCAGGCGTGGGCGAGCAGCGTGGCGAACGCGTCCCGTTCGGCGGGTACCGCGAGCGTGAACAGCTCCTCGAACTGGTCGACGACCAGCACCAGCCGCCCGCCCCGGTCGCCGGCGAGCCGTGCGCACAACCTGCCGAACTCCGCCGGGCTCGAGTACAGCCAGCGCACCAGCCCGTCGGCGTCGGCGTCCACCACCGGCGCCACCCGGGCGGCGAGAGTGCGCACCGGGTACGGCCCCGGCGTCATGACGAGCTGCGGCCAGGGCTGCGCAGTCGCGGCGAGCGCGGGCAGCACCCCGGCCCTCAGCAGGGACGACTTGCCGGTGCCGGACGCACCGACCACGAGCAGCGGGCCACTGTCCGCGCCCTGTCGGGACAACCGCACCAGCACGTCGGTGACCGCGTGCTCACGACCGTGGAACAGGTCGCTCTCGTCGGCGGAGAAACTACGCAGCCCCGGGTACGGGCACTGGTCGGTGCGCGCCGGTTGCCGCGCGGCGACCGCGACGATCGCGTCCATGATGTGGCCCTGTTCCGGGCTGTCGGCCAGGTTCGGGGTCGTGACCGGCGCGGTCGTGGCCTGCTGCCGGAACGCCGTCGTCGCGGCGGCCGTCAACTGTCCTGCGCTCGGGTAGCGACGGTCGGGTTCCTTGTCCATGCCGGTCGCGATGACCAGGTCGACCGCGCGCGGAATCCGCCAGTCGAACACCGAGGGCGCGGGCGGCGGATCGTTCAGCTGCGCCGCGAGCTTGCCCGCCGCGTCCTCCGCCGGGAACGGCTTCTTGCCGGTGAGGCACTCGAACAGCACACACGCCAGCGCGTACACGTCGGCGCGGTGGTCGGCGCCGCGGTGTGTCAACCGCTCCGGCGCCATGTAGTCCAGCGTGCCGATCTCACCGGTCCGCGTGACGCTGGTGGCGTCGGGGGCGAGCGACTTCGCGATGCCGAAGTCGACGAGGTAGGCGGTGCCGGACTCGTCGAGCAGGATGTTGGCGGGTTTGACGTCGCGGTGCACCACCCCGGCGGCGTGGGCGGCGTCGAGCGCGACCGCGACCTGCGACAGGATCTCCATCGCGCGTTCCGCGGGCAGTGGTCCGTCGTCCAGGACGCGCCGCAGGTCCGTGCCCTCCACGAGGTCCATGGCCAGGTACAACCGGCCGTCGATCTCGCCGTGGTCGTGGATCGTCACGATGTGGGGTCCGTGCAACGACGCCGCGATCCGCGACTCACGACGGAACCGTGCCCGTGCCTCGTCGTCCGCGTCCGCGACCGACAACCGCTTCAGTGCGACGGCCCGGTCGGCGTCCGTGTCGTGCGCACGGTGCACCTCACCCATGCCGCCCCTACCGAGCAGCTCGTCGATCCGATACCGTCCGAACATCACGCGGTCACCGTAGGCGACGTGCGGCAGGGGGCGAGCGGAACGTTCCGCTCGTCGGCTCTCGACACCGCCGACAGCATGGCGGTATGACTGAACGTTTCGACGTCGACCCAGGTCACGTGGCCGGGTACGGACGGCTGTGCGCGGACGTCTCGTCCGACACCAACTCGATCAAGGGTTACCTCAACCTGCACGCGAGCGCGTCGGACGGCTTCGACGGACTGCTGATGGGCGAGGCGATCGCGCCGATCGTCGACGAGTACGCGGCGGCCACCCGGGACCGGTTCACGACGATCGGCCGGGTGCTCCACTACACCGGCCGGGAGTTGACGAACACCGCGTGGACCTACCTCGGCGCCGACCGCCCGGACCGGTTCGCCAAGGTCGTCGACAGCCTTGGCCGGGGCACGTACCGCGTGGAGCTGGACCACCCGGAACTGGTCGCGTTCCCGCACAAGGTCGTCACCGGCACGCTCGACGTGCCCCCGCTGGAGACCGCGACCATCGACGAGCTGATGGCGGAGCACGCCGGCGACACGCTGGCCGCCATCGAGACCATCGTCGCGACCGTCACCGGCATCGTCGGGGACGAGTTCAGCATCATGGGCGAGATCACCGACCGGGTCGGCGGCAACTGGCTGGCACTCGACCAGAAGGCGACAGCACTCGAGAACGTGGCCGAGGCGGCCGAGAAAGCCGCCCAGGGTCTGGCGGCCGAACACGGCACCCTCGACCGGCACTGGGACGGCGGCGCGGCGGACAGCTTCGGCCCGTACCTGGACCAGGTCGTCGCCGGGACGCGGTACGAGGGCCCGCTCAACCGGGTGATCGCGGGCGCCTACCGTGCGATGGCACTGCTGGTCGAGCAGGCCGCCGGGTTGATCGTCGAGCTCGTCAGCACCGGCGTCGACCTCCTCCGCAAGTACGCGACGGGCCTGGCGGGCAAGGCGGCGGACGCCGCGTGGGACCTGATCAAGGACTTCAAGCCGCCCTGGGAGAGCCTCTACGAGGACTGGCAGCAGGCCAAGAGCCTGTTCGTGACGGCGAAGAACACCGCGACGGACGTCTACGAGGCGGTCGAAGCGCTGCGGGAGCTGATCGAGGCGACCACGAGCATGACGGCCGCGACCGACTACTCGGTCAAGACCATCCTCGCGGACCTCGAAGCGACCGGGGAACTCGACGAGGACACCGCCGACACGGCACAGGGCGCCTACGACACGAGCAGGGAAGCCACCGACATCGCCATCGAACTGGCGCCGGCACTGGCCGCGGCGGAGGAACTGGCAGGCAACGACGGCCTGGAGAACATGCCGGACCACGCGTTCAGGGGGACATCGTGATGAACGACCTGCCACCGGAGCTGGAAGCCGCGGTACGCCCGTTCGAGAACCGGATGGCGGAGGTGCGCACACGACTCATCCGCACACAAGCGGAGCTGCACGCCGAACCGCCGAGCCAGGACGAGCCCACGGCACCCACCGACCACTTCGACTTCGACCACCCGATCACATCGAGCGCACGGCGGTGACGTGATGACGGACAACGCACTGACACCGGTCGCCGCACACCTCGGCGACGCACGGCGGCACGCCGAGTCCGGCGCACTGCGCATCGACCTGGACGCCGCACAACGTCTGCTCGACCGGCTGGCCGACCTCCGTTCCCGCACCGGGACCCTGGCCGCGGAGGCCACCGAACTGGACCGCCCGCTGCGGTTCGGCGACAACTGGGTGGGGCACCTCCTGGCACGGCGGCTCCGCGCGGTAGCGGTCCACGACGAGCGCGGTGTCGCACCGGCGCTCACCGAGTTCAGCCAGGTGCTGGACGACCTGGAGAACACGGTCCGGCTCGCCGCGGGCGTCTACCGCACCACCGACGACGAGACCGTCACCGAACTGAGGAGGTGCGGCCGATGAGCCGGCGACCGGATCACCCGGACCACCTCGGCGGGGCGTACGACTGGCTGTCACAGCCCCACGAGCAGCTGTTCCGGATGGTGCACGACAAGATGAACGTCGAGACCGGCATGTCCGCGGCCGCCGACTGGGCACGGCTGGGCGACCAGCTGACCGCCGTAGGCGACGAGCTGGCCGAACTCGCACGCGACACCGCGAACGCGTGGGAGGGCACCGCGGCCGAACCGGTGGAAGGCTGCGTCGGCACGCTGGCGAAGTGGGCGCGAGAAGCGGGCGGCACGGCCACGGAGGTGTCGGCCTGCGTCACCACCGCCACGGAGCTCGCCGCCCACGCCCGCGACGCGATGCCACCACCGGTGGAGCTGTCGTCCCCGATGCCGACCGCCGCCGCCATGGCCCGCGCGTTCACGAGCACCGGCTTCGAGTCCGCGCCCGCACTGCTCGTCGACCAGCAGAACGACGTCCTCGACCGGATGAACGCCCGCCACGCCGAGGCGGCACGCGTCATGGACCAGTTCCAGGCAGCGTCGCGGGACGTGTACCGCACAGTGCCCCGCTTCGAGCCACCCAACCCAGCCCACCGCCCGCAACGACGAGAGCACGAAGCCCCGGCCGAACCCAGCACCAGGGCAGCGGCCGCTCCCGGTACTCCGGGCAGCGGCGGCGAGGCGGCCGGGCACAACAGTCCCGGCAAGGCAGTGACAGCAGGCCCGACCGGTGGCACCGCGACACCGAGCGGGACCGCAAGCGGCGTCCCGACGTCACCCTCCACGACGATGGGCGCGGTGCCGATGGCCGGCGCCACCGGCCGCCGCGAACCCGACCACGAACGCCGGGGCCTGGATTTCCTGGAGGACCCTGGCATCTGGGAGTGCCCGGAGGGCGACCTGCTCGTGAGCGCGGCAGTGATCGGTGAGGTGCCTCGCCATGAGTGACTGGATCAGCGTGAGCGCCGAGGAGATGTTCCTGCTGTGGTGGGCAGCGGACCTGGGCGAGCCACCTACGGCCCTGACGCTGCCCCGGCCGGGAGCCACACCGGAACGACGCACCGAGTACGCCGCGCAGGCGTCAACGGCGTTGCGAACCCGAGGACTGGGCACGGTGCACGACCCGGTCCAAGCGCTGGCGACCGCCCTGAGGCACATCGCAACGGGGAACACGAAGCTGACCCTGCACACCCACGGCCCCAAGCCCGCACAAGCACTGGGTGTACTGACGGATCGAACCGCGACCATGACAGTCCGAACGGGCGACGAGATCCGGCTTCGAGAAGTAACGCCGGGCACATTGATCGAGGAACTGCTGACGGTCCTGCCACCACTGCCCGCGGCCCCGGGCTGGCCCACGAACATAGCCGTGACGGACTACAGGGAGGCATGCAGGCGAGGCGAGGCCACCGGCATACCCGGGTTCGTACAGGCCCTCCGCGCAGCAGGCCTACGCGAACCGGACACGGCAACACTGGTCAGGGCGATCACCACCCGAGCAGGCGGCGGCCAACTGGGCGCGACCAGTCCCACCACAAGGCGAAACCCCACGGTGACGTGGGTGGACACCCCAGCGGGCCGCTACGCGGTAGGCCACCGAGACGGCTGGGTAACCATCACCCCCGCCGACACCACCCGCCTCAACCAGATGGCGAAGAACATGATCACCATCCGTTGAGGATCAGACTCAACCCCTCGCCACAGCAGCAAGGAAGAACGACAAACGGCGAGGATCCAGATCCAGCTGATCCGGAGAAACATCGGAGGCAAACACCCGTACTGCGGCGATCACCTGTCGAGGCGTTATAGGATATACATCAGGCGTCTGCAATGACATCCGCAGATCCCGTTCGAGATCCTCTTTTCTCGCGACGAGGAGCGGAACTTCCCAGGCAAGCGTCTCGGCGTCTTCATAATATGCTTCGATTACCCACCCAGTTACAGCGTTGTCGATCATTTGTCGTCGCAGTTCGCCGAAGGCAGGACATCCACGGTCATTCCGCAAACCCGGTCCGCACGGCCTGCCACTGCTCCCAGCACCGCTCCGGTTCGAGGTCGGCGTATCCACGCTGTTCCGCCATCGCCTCGGCCACAGACCTCGGCAAGCGAACGCAGGTAGCCCCGTCACGAATGCCGAGAACCTCCTCCTCCGTGAGAGGACCACCCTTCGAGCGCTCCGCGGCCAGCAACACCGCAACCAAGGGCGGCGAGAAATCGATAACGAGGTCGCCCTCCGCGGCCCTGTGACTGTCCATGCCCGGATGCTAGACCTCCGAAACACAACCCGTCAGCCCGATAACTGCGAACCGGCCGGGGAAAGGGCGAACCTTCCCGGTGATCATGCAGAGGACTCAAACAGGCATCCGGCACATTTCGAGTTCAGTGGAGATGCCTTCGCCTCCGCCCGGTCACCAGCTACGGGGCACCGGAGTCCATGAGAGAGCGCCCACGGCAGGATTTGAACCTGCGACACCTGCCTCCGGAGGGATGACCAACTCCCGAAGCTGATCTGCGCTCTGACCTGCGTGTATGTGCGCTCAGGTCGACTAGGAGGCCGCAGCTTGTCCGCGTATTGGCCGTGGTCCGTATGAGCCCAGGTCGCAGGCCCTTCCGCGGGTACCTACACCTTCCCGGCTCCCTCATACAGGCCGTCTCGTAGCACCGGGACGTCGGGGTCAAGTGTGGCGCAGCCATCGCGCAGCGACGCGAAGCACACTTGATGCCGATGACCCGGTGCTCGACGATCGAGGCCGAGGGAGCTGCCTACGGGGTTCATCGTGCCGCCGGTGGCGGCGCACCCGTCGCGGGCCGTGGGCTGCGCCCCGCAGGCCGGGCGGCGTGAGCGGAGCGGAAGCCGCCCGTGCCGCGATGGATGCAGGCCACGCTGCCAACGCGACGGGCACAGCGCGCCGCCCCCGGCGGCGCGCCTTGATTACATAGAGCCCAGTTCGGCAGTACGGCAAGGTGGTGGACTGTCCTGTCTCGGTAGATGCTTGACGTTCCTGTCCCACCTGATGCTTGACAGTGGCCGTGATCGGCTTGGCTGTCGCGCAGTGTTGTGCGCGTCA
>NZ_JBITMQ010000012.1:329207-359906 GCF_044466355.1 Actinophytocola sp. NPDC049390 | reverse complement strand
GATCAACGCCTTCGCCATCACCTTCGGTGACCGCTGGCCGGGAGCCGAGACCTACTGATCAACAACGCCGGAAACACCGATCATGGGATAGGCCCGCGCGACTCGCGGGTGGGGGGAACTTCAGGGTTGGGTCAGGGTTTGGGCCGGATGTGTTGGGGTTGTCGGGGGCAATACTTTTAGTGCGTGCCACTTATCGAGACCACCGCGCTGCAGAAGCGCTACGACAACAAGGTGACCGCGCTCGCGGATCTCACCGTCGCGATCGAGCCCGGGGTGGTGGGGCTGGTCGGGGTCAACGGCGCGGGCAAGAGCACCCTCATCAAGCTCGCACTGGGGCTACTCGAACCGACCGCCGGGCAGATTCGGGTGCTCGGCCTCGACCCCGTCGCCGACGGCGACCGGGTCCGCGCCCGTGTCGGCTACATGCCCGAACACGACTGCCTGCCACCCGACATGATCGCGGCCGAGTTCGTCACGCACATGGCGCGCGTCAGCGGCCTGCCCAAGGCGATGGCCCGCGAGAGAGCCTCCGAGACCCTGCGCCACGTCGGTCTCTACGAGGAGCGCTACCGCCGCATCGGCGGCTACTCCACCGGCATGAAGCAGCGCGTCAAGCTCGCGCAGGCGCTCGTGCACGACCCGGAGCTGCTGCTGCTCGACGAACCGACCAACGGCCTCGACCCCGCCGGCCGCCGCGCGATGCTGGACCTCGTCCACCGCATCGGCACCGACTTCGGCATCTCGGTCGTCGTCTGCTCGCACCTCCTCGGCGAGATCGAGCGCATCTGCACGTCGCTCGTCGCCATCGACGCGGGCCGCCTGCTCCGTTCGGCCACGCTCGACTCGATGACGCAGGCACGCGACCTGCTCATGGTCGAGGTCGACGAGGACGCGGACGCGCTCGCGCGGCTGCTCGTGAGCCAGGGCATGGAGGTGCGCACGGACAACCGCGTCCTGTACGTCCGCTTCGAGGACGACGACGTGTACGACCGCATCCGCGACGCCATCGCCGACCTCGACCTGCCCCTGCACCGCATCGAACGTCAGCGCCACCAGGTCGCCGACCTGTTCCGGGAGGTGGCCAATGCCTGACACCGGCGTCATCCACGACATCGGCTACCAGCGCTACGAAGGCCCGCGCCTTGGCCGCGGCTACGCGGCGCGCTCGCTGTACGTCCACGGCGTCCGCTCCGCCTACGGTCTCGGCCGCAGCCCGTGGGCGAAGGTGCTCCCGATGGCCGTTCTGGCGTTCGCGAGCCTGGCGTCGCTGATCCTGGTCGTCGTCAACACGCAGCTGCCGACGCAGGTGATCGACTACGTGGGCATCGCGTCCACGTTCACCTACGCCGCGACCGTGTTCGTCGCGGTCGTCGCGCCCGAACTGGTGTCGGTGGACCTGCGCAGCAACCTGTTGCAGCTCTACCTCTCCCGCCCGCTGCGCAAGAGCGACTACGCGCTCACGAAGCTCGCTTCCCTCGCCACGGCGACGTTCCTGCTGTTCGCCATCCCGATGCTGATCATGTTCCTCGGCATGGCGTTCAACACCGACTCGGGCATCGGCGGCGTCTTCGACGAACTGGGCGGCTTCGCCCAGGGCCTCATCGCCGCCGCGATCCACGCCGCGCTGCTGTCGGCACTCGGCCTGCCGCTCGCGTCGCTGACCGGCCGCCGCGTCTTCGCCTCCGGCATGATCATCGCGTTGTTCCTGCTCACGGCCCCGATCTCGGGTGCGCTGCAGGCGTTCGGCAACGGCTCGCTGGAGTACCTCGGCGGACTGCTCGACCCGTCGAGCCTGCTCAACGGTGTCGACCAGTGGCTGTTCGGTCCTGGCATCGGCCTCGTCCAGACCGGTGACTACGGCGCCGTGTACGCCCTGGTCGCCGCGGCACTGACCGCGCTGGGCACGTTCCTGCTGGTGCTGCGCTACAAGAAGGTGAAGTCGTGACCGACATCGAACTCAACGGCGTCTCCCGCTGGTACGGCAACGTCGTCGCGGTCAACGACGTCACCCTGACCATCGGCCCCGGCCTCACCGGCCTGCTCGGCCCGAACGGGGCGGGCAAGACCACGGTCCTGCACCTGATGGCCGGGCTGATGGCCCCGTCGCAGGGTGAGGTCACGGTCGGCGGCCAGCCAGCGTGGCGCAACCCGGAGATGTACCGCTCTCTCGGCCTCGTCACCGAGCGGGAGAGCGTTCCCGGGTTCCTCACGGCCTGGGAGTTCGTGCTGGCCAGCGCGAAGCTGCACAAGCTGCCGAACCCGGAGGAGGCGGCTCGGAGAGCGCTCTCCATCGTCGAGTTGGAGGATGCGCAGAACCGCCGCATCTCGACGTACTCGAAGGGCATGCGGCAGCGCAGCCGGGTCGCGGCGGCGCTGGTGCACGACCCCGGGGTGCTGCTGCTGGACGAGCCGTTCAACGGCATGGACCCGCGTCAACGCCTCCACATGATGGAGTTGCTGAACCGCATGGCGGCCGAGGGCCGGACCATTC
Organism: Actinophytocola sp. NPDC049390; assembly: GCF_044466355.1. NCBI lineage: Bacteria > Bacillati > Actinomycetota > Actinomycetes > Pseudonocardiales > Pseudonocardiaceae > Actinophytocola > Actinophytocola sp. NPDC049390. The sequence goes on along the minus strand of NZ_JBITMQ010000012.1, from coordinate 357,415 downwards.
TGTTCAGCTCGCACATCCTCGAAGAGGTCGAACAGCTGTCAGGTACGGTCCAGGTCATCGTCGCGGGCCGTCTCGCCGCGTCCGGCGACTACCGGCACATCCGCCGCCTGATGACCAACCGCCCGCACCAGTTCACGGTCACCTCGTCCGACGACCGTCTACTGGCGACGGTCCTCATGGGACAGAAGTCGGTGTCCGGTGTGAGCCTGGAGCCGACGGGCGTTCTGGTGCAGGCCAACGACTACGGCACGTTCACCCGTGCGCTCGCCAAGCTGGCCCGCGAGCACAAGATCCGCATCACGCAGCTCATCCCCTCGGACGAGTCCCTCGAGAAAGTCTTCTCCTACCTGGTGGCGACATGAACCTGACGATCATGAGCCTCACGGCGCGGGCCATGCTTGGCCGCAAGCGCGTGCTGATGCTCCTCCCGATGCCGGTGATCCTCATCGGACTCACGCTCATCGGTGTGAACGCCGGCGGCGTCACCGACGCCGAGTGGGGACCGGTGGTGTTCTCGTCGCTGGGCATCAGCGTCATCCTGCCGCTGACGGCGTTGATCGTCGGCAGCAGCGCGCTCGGCCTGGAGATCGACGACGGCACGATCACGCACCTGCTCACGAAACCGTTGCCGCGCAGCGAGATCGTGCTGTCCAAACTGGCCGTGGCGTGGCTGGTGACCACCGTCGCGACGGGCGTGCCGCTGGCGGCGGCCGCGTTGATCGCGGGCTCCGGCAAGCTGGCGGTCGGCCTGGTGATCGGCGCCGCGATCGGCGGACTCGCCTACAGCGCGTTGTTCCTGGCGCTCTCGGTGATGACGAAGCGCCCGGTCGCGGTCGGTCTCGTGTACATCGTGCTGTGGGAGAACATCCTGGTCAGCTACGTCAGCGGTGCCCGGGTCTTCAGTGTCCGCCAGCACGCGACGGCCATCGCCGACTCCATCGGGAACACCCAGCTCATCGACGCGTCGGTGTCGATCGGCACGGCGTTGATCATGTCGGTGATCTTCATCGCGGTGGGGACCGTGGGCGCGACCCAACGCCTGCGCTCGTTCGCGCTGACGGGAGAGGCCAACTAGGACGCGTTCAGATGATGGCGGCCGGGCGCGACGTGCCCGGCCGCCGTTTCCTGTTGGTAGCGGGCGTCCATCTCGGTCACGACCGCGATGGACAGCTCCGCCATCGCCCGCATCGCGAGTGAGTCGAACACCAGCTCGCAGATGGTGTTCCCGCTGCCGATCATCACGTGCGCGACGTCGCTGCCGCTCACGCTGTAGCTCAGCGGAGTGCCTCCGCTAAGGTCCATCCACGTGCTCATGGCCAGGTCATGTGCCATCACGACATCCTTTCCGCTGGTAGCTTTGCCTTGTCGCATTGGCAGGCTATGGACAAGTCGGCAAAAGGCCTACCCGGTTGCGTACGCGCAACGGGTGACTTTTGCCGACGCCCGGTGACGCTATGCTGTTACCGGCCGACAACCACGGAGATTCACGATGGCCCGGACTCCGAAGGCACAAGCCCTCGGTGCGGCACTCCGGCAGGCGCGCGAGGACAAGGAACTGCTCCTGCGCGAACTGGCCGCGATGATCAAGAGGGATATCGGGGTGGTGTCCCGCTGGGAGACCGGTGACCGGACCCCCAAGCCCGAACAGGTCGCCCAGATCCTCACCAAGCTGGAGGTCGACGGCGAACGCTACGACGAGATCATGACCCTCGCCTACGGGACCAACGAGTCCCAGTGGGTCGCCATAACCCTCCCCGAACAACGCCAGCAAATGGCCGCCCTGGTCGACTGGGAGCAGCGCGCGACCAGAATCGTCGAAGTCGCCCCGCTCGTGGTTCCGGGTCTTCTACAAACAAGCGGATACATTCGCGGAATCATGACTGCGGCGGGCGTCCCCGAAGGTGAAATCGCCCTACGCGTCACATCACGACTCGGCAGGGCGGACGCCATCACCAAGCGCAAACCCGCCGAACTCCTGGTTCTCGTCGGCCAAGCCGCGCTCAATCAGGACGTCGGTGGTCGCGCCACAATGGTCGAACAACTCGATCATCTCCTTGACATGGCTGCCCGCCCGAACATTGAGCTGCGGATCGTGCCCGATCATCGCGGCTGGCATCCAGGGCTGGAGGGCTCGTTCATCCTCATCGATGCTTCCCGCCCTGCCTCCGGCAGGCGTGCGGCGGCGAAGTCCGCCTCTATCGTCTTTGTCGGCACTCGCCGATCGGAACTCATGCTTCATGAGGAGCAGGACGTGGCTGCCTATCGACGAGCGCTCGACCGGGTCCTCGCTGTTTCATTGGCGCCGGAGCCCTCCGCGAACCTCATCTCCCAAGTTAGAAGAAGAATGGAGAAAAAATGAACTGGCGGAAGTCGAGCCGCAGCGAAAACACTGGCAGTTGTGTGGAGGTTCGGAACACGCTCTCCGAGTTGCGTGACTCGAAGAACACGTCCGCGATCCTGCGCGGGGACGTCCGTCGCCTGGTGCGTGCCATCAGGGCGGGCCGGTTGTGAGTGAGCCCCGGGGGCCGCGCGCCTGGTTGACCGTCCTTTTCGGACTTCTGTTCGTCCTGGCGGCGACCGGGTGGGCCATCACCGGCTGGCGTGCCTTCGTCTTCGCGACCGTGGCGGCCGGGGTGGTGCTCGTCGTGCTCGCGGTGGCGAACGCGATCGTCGAGCACCGGCCCGGCCTCGTCCTGGTCACCGCCGCGTACGCCGGGGTGGGTGCGCTGATCACGGCCGTCGTGTTCGGGTTCGCCTACCTTGAGGAGTCGTGGACCTACGTCCGCGGCACTCCCACCGACGCACACGTCGTGAGCTGCGAGAACACCGACTGCGTGGCCCGCTGGGGCGACCAGACCGGCGAGGTCGAGTTGGCGTTCGACGACGAGCCCGGCGACACGATCCCCGTCCGCGCGCTCGGCGACGACGCGGTTCGCGAAGGCGGGCTCGCCGTGCTGGTCGTGGCGAGCAGCGGTGTGGCGCTCGTGTCACCGCTGCTCGTCATCGGCACCGTGCTGTTCGCGCGGCGGCACGGCACGACGTCGACGTCCAGCGCCTGACCTCCTCGGCGGCCAATGCCTGTTGAGCACCGGACCTGCCAGAATGCGGGCGTGGTCGTCGGCGGTCCCGCCGAGGCAACGTGGCCGACGACGGCGAACGTCTGGTCGTCGCCGTCAGCGGCGAGTTGCTCGCCGCGCTGTCCGCCGCGGACGACGCTCGCCTGCGCGAGGTGGCGTAGCCGTGGTCCCGAACCGAGGAGTTCGGCGGCCACGCCGACCCGTCCGACCTGGCCCCCGCCCTGACCGAACTCGCCGAACTCGCCCGCACCGCCAACACCCGGGGCGACCGCCTCTACTGCTGGGTCTGCGTCTGACGGCTCAGGCGGTCCTGTCACGCCACGGTGCGCCACCAGCCGTCCGGTGACGGCACGTCGTCGACGTCCAGTGCCTGACCCGGCCTGGGGATCGCGACCCGCAGGTCGTCTCCTGCCTTGAGCAGGCGCTCCACCGGCTCGGACCACGAGTGCATGGCCAGGTTGAACGTGGCCCAGTGCACCGGGACGAGCAACTCTCCGCGTACTGCCCGGTGAGTCTCGACTCCCTCTTCCGGTGTCATGTGGATGTCCGGCCAGTACGGCGAGTAGGCGCCGATCTGGATGAACGTGACATCGAACGGGCCGTATTCGTCACCGATCCGGCGGTAGCCGTCGAAGTATCCGGAGTCGCCGGTGTAGAAGACGCGGCGGTCGCGGCCCGCGAGCACCCACGACGCCCACAGTGTGCCGTTGCCGCCGGGGCGGAGTCTGCCGGAGAAGTGCTGCGCGGCGGTGGCGACGACCTCGACGTGACCGAGCGTGGTGCGCTCGTCCCAGTCCAGCTCGACGATGTTCGCCGGGGCCACGCGCCAACGCTCGAGGTGCGCGCCGACACCGAGCGGGACGATGAACCTCAGCGACGGCTGCCGGGCGGCGAGGCGCCGGATCGTCATCATGTCGAGGTGGTCGTAGTGGTCGTGGGAGATCACGACGGCGTCCAGGTCCGGCAGCTCGTCGAGCGCCCACGGCACCGGGTGCAGGCGCTTGGGCCCGAGCAGCGTGGAGGGCGACACCCGGTCGCTCCAGACCGGGTCGAAAAGGACGCGCTTGCCCTCGATCTCGACCAGCACGGTGGCGTGCCCGAGCCAGGAGACGCGGAGGCCGTCCACACCGGTGAAGTCGGGGGCGCTCTCGAGCGGCACGGGCTGCCGGGGGCGGCGGACCTCCTTGCCGAGGACGAGGTCGCGCATCGCGGCCGACGGCGGGGGCCCGGCCATGACCGTCTCGACGTCGTTGTGGAACCTGCCGTCCCGGAAGTGGGACGAGCGCCGCATGCGGGCGAGCCGCTCTCCCTGGGGGCGGCCACCGATCGCGGCGGGCACCTGCCAGCCGGCGCCGACCAGCGCGCCGACCGGCACCAACAGCGCCGATCGGCGCACGAGGTCTCTGATCACGCTCTCATAGTGCCCGTGATTTCCTGAGAGTGTGATCTCAGCGTTTCAGGAACAGCGGACGCTTGTCGGGGAGCGGGTGACGCTCGTCCCACTGGGCCCGGAGCACTTCGACGGCGAGTGGGCGATGCTGCGGGACGAGGAGTCGCGGCGGCTGACCGGCACACACGCGACGTTCACGGAAGGGCAGGTCCGGGCGTGGCTCGCGAAGGTGCGGCAGGCGGACGACCGCGCCGACTGGGCGATCCTGCACGACGGCGCGTTCGTCGGGGAGGTCGTGCTGAACGACCTGGACGAGGACAACCGCTCGGTCGGCTTCCGCATCGTGCTCGTGTCACACGCGTACGGGAAGGGGCTTGGCATGGAGGCGACGCGGCTGGCGGTGCGGTACGCCTTCGAGGACGCCGGCCTGCACCGGGTGCACCTGGAGGTGTTCGAGCACAACCCGCGGGCCCGCCGGGTGTACGAGAAGTGCGGCTTCCGCGTGGAGGGCGAACACCGCGACGCGCTGTGGTGGGACGGCAGGTGGCACAACACGTTCACGATGGGGATCCTGTCGACAGACCAGTGAGCCGGGCGCGGTGGGCGCCCGGCTCACTGGGGTCGGTTCTCAGCCACGGCGGCGGCCGTAGAGCACGAGCACCGCGCTCAGCAGGATCAGGTTCTTGACCACGAACTCACCCTCGGTGGTCAGCATGAGCAGGTTGCCGTCCTGGAAGGTGACGTCCGGCTGGGTGACCAGCGCGAGGAACGTCCCGGACAGGTGAGCGAAGAGCAACGGCAGCACGATGCGGGCTCCGCGCCCGAACAGCAAGGCCGTCCCGAGCAGCACCTCGACCACCCCGAGGAACGGCACGAACCAGCTGCCGGTAACACCGGGGATCCAGTCGACGGTGCTGGCGACGAAGTCACCGACGGGCGTGTCGTTCGTGATCTTCAACGCGCCGAACCACAGGAAGGTGATGGCCAGGGAGACGCGCAGGGCGGTGGCACCGTAGCGGCGGGCGAGGCGCTGGAAGAACTCCTCGGTGCGGGAGGTGGTTTCCTTCGGCTCGACGAGAACGGTCTGCTGCGTGGTCATTGTGTGTATCCCCTCAACTCGGTGATGCCACAATGTTCGCTGGCCGAACGGGGTGCCCGCGTCCCTCGGCGAGCGGCACCTGATCCGCCCCCAGCGACGTAAAACCAACCGGGCCCGTACTCCCCCGGGCGCACGCCGACGCTGAGCGACCCGGTCCGTCAGGCCAGGTTCGACCAGGTCAGCGGGCGGATACCGAAGTTGATCGGAGTGCACTCGAACGTCCCCGGCCGGGCCCGTGTCCGCGCAGCGCCGTCAGCCGTTCAGGGCTCGTTTCACGATCTTGCCCATCTCGTTGCGGGGCAGGCTCTCCCGGAAGTGGACGACCCTCGGACGTTTGTGCGGCGCCAGCAGGCGGGCCACGTGGTCGGCCAGTTCCGACGGGTCCGGCGCCTCGCCGTTCGGCACCACCCACGCGACGATCCGTTCGCCCAGGTCCTCGTCCGGTTCGCCGGTCACCGCCACCTCGGCCACCGCGGGGTGGTCCAGCAGTGCGTTCTCGATCTCGCCCGCGCCGATCTTGTAGCCGCCGCTCTTGATGAGGTCCGTCGCGCGGCGGCCGACGATCCGCACGTACCCGTCCGGGTCGCGGACCGCCATGTCGCCGGTCCGGAACCAGCCGTCGTGCATCACGGCCTCGGTCGCCTCCGGGCGGTTCAGGTAACCGAGGAACAGGTTGTCGCCCCTGACCTCGATCTCCCCGACCGTCTCGCCGTCCCACGCGGCCAGCTCGTCGCCGTGGTCGTCCACCAGGCGCAGGTCCACACCCGGCAGCGGCAGACCGACCGCGCCCGGCCTGCGGTCGCCCGAAGCCCGGACGCTGCAGTTCATGAGCGTCTCCGTCATGCCGTACCGCTCCACGACCCGCTGCCCGGTCGCCGCGGCCAGGCGTTCGTGGTCCGTCGCGGGCAGGGCCGCCGAGCCAGACACCAGCAGGCGTGCGCCGCCGATCGTCCCCGCCAGCTCGGGATCCGCCGCGCAGTCCTGGGCCAGGCGGTGGTACATGGTCGGGACGCCGAACATCATCGTCGCCTCGCCCGCCAGTGCCGCCCCCGCCGCCCGGGAGGAGAAGCGGCCGAGGTGGTGCAGCGTGCCGCCGCGGCGCAGCGGGCCGACCACGCCGACGATCAGGCCGTGCACGTGGAACAGCGGCAGCCCGTGCACCAGCACGTCGTCGCCGGTCCACTCCCACGCCTCCGCCAGGGCGTCCAGGTTGGACGTCACCGCACGGCGGGGCAGCACCACGCCCTTCGGTGGACCGGTCGTGCCCGAGGTGTAGACGACGAACGCCGGGGTTTCCGGGGACGGTTCCGGTGCCCGCGCCGGTGCCCGGTCCCGCGGTCGTGTGGGGACCGCCCGCCGGGACAGCGCTGCCAGGCCGGGTTGCAGGTCCGCGCCGGCCGCGGCCAGCAGCAGGTCGGGGGCGCTGTCGGTGACGATGTGGGTCAGCTCCCGTTCGCCGACCTTGGGGTTGATCGGCACCACCGGCACGCCGGCCACCAGCGCACCGACGACGGCCACGCACGTGTCCATCGTGTTGGTCGCCCACACCGCCACCCGGGTCCGCCCACGGAGGTCGTCCGCCAGCTCGGCCGCCAGCGACGACAGCTCGCCGTAGGTCAGCGCCTCCGCGCCGAATCGCAACGCCACGCGGTCGTTGCCGCTCACCAGGTCCGGAAACATGCCACCACTATCCATCGCGCCCCCGTGATCGGTTTCGAGCCCCCCTTGACCGGCGTGCCGCACCCTTGACCCATGGACCTTGCCGACCGCGCCGCCATCACCGACATCGTCACCAGGTTCGGCTGGTGCCTCGACCGGCGTGACTGGGACGGGCTGAAAGCGCTCTTCACCGACGTCGTCCACACCGACTACACGGCGCTGTGGGGCGGTGAACCGCAGGAGGCGGGCGTCGACGAGCTGCTCGCCACCGACAAGCAGGGCTCGTGGCGCCGCACCATGGACGGCCTCGAGGCCACGCAGCACCTGATCACGAACGTGCTCGTCGACACGGACGGCGACACCGCGACCGCCACCGCGAACGTCGTTGGCGTGCACCGGCTCACCAACCCGCACGGATCTCCACTGTGGACGGTCGGGGGCACGTACGACTTCCGCCTGGTGCGGACCGGCGACGGCTGGCGCATCCGGGCGATCAAGCAGGGCATCACCTGGGTCGAAGGCAACCAGCAGGTGCTGTTCCGGGCGGCGATGCGGGCCGCCTGAGCACCGGTCGTCCACGATACCTGCCAGGACGTCCGATTTCGGTACCGCTGACGGGATCCGGCCGCGTAGCGTCACGCCCATGGTGGTCCTGACCCTCGTCGTCGCGCTCGTGAACCTCGTCCTGCTCGGCGCGGTGTACGGCGTGTTCTTCGCGTACTCGAACTCGGTCGTGCCCGGTCTCGACCGCGTCGAGCACGAGCGGGCCGCCGCGGCGATGCGCGGCATGAACGTCGTGATCGTCAACCCGCGGTTCCTCGCGACGTTCGTCGGGCCGGTGGTCACCGCCGCCGCGACCGGGTTCTTGCTGCTGGCGCTCGACGAGACGACCGCGGCGCTGCTGTACCTGGCAGCCGCCGTCGTGTACCTCCTTGGCGCCCTGGTCGTCACCGGGCGCGTCAACGTGCCGATGAACAACGCGCTGGACGGCGGGTCCCTGAGCTGGTCCGAGTACGCGGCGCGCTGGCGGCGGTGGAACACGGTGCGCACGGTCTCGAGCATGGTGGCGCTGGTGCTGTGCGGTGTGGGCCTGTACGTCTGGGGCAGCTAGTGGGGTGTCCACCAACGTTCGCCGGGTTTCTCGGCGGCCCAGCGAGTACCGGGCCGGCGAGACAGCGTTGCCGATCCACCCAAGTACACCCAGTACGAGGGAGGATCGGCGCCTTGCCAGCGGAAACCTGGATCCACCGATAAACCCATCAACATTGGTGGACACCCCACTAGTGCCCGTGCGCCTCCGCCAGGGAGGCACCGGCCAGCCGCCTCGCGCGGCCACGGATGAAGGTCGGGCACTCGCGGACGTCCGGGTGCTCGCACGCCAGCCCGTGGGCGATGGCGGTGCGTGCCGCCTGGGCCTTCGCGATCCGTTCGTCCAGCTCGGCGAGTTTGCGTTCCGCCAGTTCGCGCCATGAGCCGCGCCTGGCCATGACCTGCTCGACCTCGCGCAGCGTGTAGCCGGTGTCCCGCAGCAGGAGGATCTCGCCGACCAGGTCGACCGTCGACGGCGGGTAGCGGCGCTTGCCGGACACCCGTTCGGGGACGGGAATGAGGCCGAGCGCCTCCCAGTACCGCAACGCGGAGGTCGCGACACCGGTCGCCTTGGCCAGTTCACCGATCGTCAACATCTTGACGTCAAGCCTACTTGAAGTCGTTGGCTGTCCCCATGACGGTGAAACAGTGGATGGTCAGCCAGTTCGGTCGTCCGAGGGGGGTCGGCGGCAGGCTGTCGGGATGGGTCATGGCCCACCGCGGCTCCAACCGGCAGCGCAACCGGTGGGTCGTGTCGTTGCTGGCCGTGGGGCCGGAGGACCGGGTGCTGGAGGTCGGGTTCGGGCCGGGCGTCGCCCTCGCCGAACTGGCCCGCCGCAGCGGGCACGTCCGCGGGATCGACCACTCCGACCTGATGGTGCGGCGGGCGCGCAGGCGCCTCGGCGGGCAGGTCGACGTCACGTGCACGTCCGTGGCGCGGTTGCCGGACTTCGGGGAGCCGCTCGACGTGGTGCTCGCCGTGAACTCGATCGGGTTCTGGCCCGCGCCGGTCGAGCGGCTGCGTGAGCTGCGTGCGCGGCTCCGGCCGGGTGGGCGGATCGCGCTCGCCACCCAGCCGCGGTGCCCGGGCGTGACCACGGACGCGGCCGGTCAGCAGCTGCGCGAGCTGCTCGCGGAGGCCGGGTTCACCGACCTCCGCACGGAACTCCTCGACCTCACGCCCGCAGTCGTGTGCGTCATCGCCGTCAGTCCCAGCGCACCCTGAGCGTGTCCGGCTTGCGGAACACCAGGCCGGTCGGCGCCGTCGGTTCCGCGAGGCGCAGCCGGGGCATCCGGTCGAGCAGTGCGGTCATCGCGATCTCCGCCTCCGCCCGTGCAAGGCGGGCGCCGAGGCAGAAGTGCGGGCCGAGCGCGAAGGCCAGGTTGGTGCGGGCGTTGTCGCGGTGGATGTCGAACGTGTCCGGATCACCGAACACCGCGGGGTCGCGGTTGGCGCCCGCGATGGACACGCGCACCAGGTCGCCCTGCGCGATCTCCGCGCCCGCCAGCGTCACGTCCCTGGTCGCGTAGCGGTCGACCACCGACGCGGCCGGTTCGTGGCGCAGCGACTCCTCGATCGCGTTCGGCAGCAGGGTGCGGTCGGTGCGCACGGCGGCCAGCGCGGCCGGGTGCGACAGCAGGTGCAGCACCAGGTTCGCGATCATGCTCTCGGTCGTGTCGATGCCGCCGAACATCAGCACGGCGGCGTTCGCCACGACCTCGTCCGGGGCGAGGTCGACCCCGGTCAGCAGGGAGTCCGCGGCCGGGTCGGCGATCGTTCGGAGAACGCTCTCCCCCAGCTCGCGGAACGCCGCCGCGCCCGTCTCCGTCGGCGGCTCCCCCGCGGTCACCGCCGACACCGAGTCGACCAGCGCCGCGTACCACGCGCGGACGGCCGCCGGGTCGACGCCGGTCAGGCCCAGCGCGTCCGCCACGACCGACAGCGCGAGCGGGCCCGCGAAGTCCGCCCGCAGCTCCGCCGAGCCGCGCGGCAGCAGGTTGTCGATCAGGCGCTCTGTCGACTTGGCGACGAACGCCGAGTAACGACCCCGCACCGGCGCCGGGCGGAACGGGGGCACGAACGGGTCGCGGTGGCGCGCGTGCACCGGCCCGTCGAGGGACAGCATGCTCGGGCCGACGACCGTCGCCGTCGAGAAGCGTGGATCGTCCACGGTGAACGTCGCCGCGTCCCGCATCACCTGCTGCGCCAGCGCGTAGCCGGTCACCAGCCAGCCGTCGAGGACAGGCACCCACGCGACCGGCGACGTGGCGCGGAGCCGGGCCAGCACGGGGTGCGGATCGGTGGTCAGGTCGTCGAGCGTGACGGTCACGCGGCCGAGTCTATGCACCTGCGCGGACGACGGTTGAAACGTGTCAATTCCGGTGTCTTGACGCGCTTGCCAGCGCTCGGCTACGTTGCCTGAAACGTTTCACGAACCCGTGCAGGCGGTGAGCGCGTGACGGCAAAGGTGCCCCCGCTACTGGAGCTACGCGAAGTCCACAAGTCGTTCGCCGCGGTCCGCGCGCTGCGGGGCGTTTCCCTGGAACTGCACGCGGGCGAGGTCCACGGGCTCGCCGGCGAGAACGGGGCCGGCAAGTCCACCGTGGTGCGGGTGATCGGCGGTGAGCACCGCCCGGACGCCGGCGCGGTGCTCGTCGACGGCGAGCCCGTCGAGTTCTCTGGCCCGCGCGACGCGCAACGGCACGGGATCGCGGTGATCCACCAGGAACCGAGCCAGTTCCCGGACCTCACGGTCGCGGAGAACGTGTTCATGGGACGCCAGCCGCTGCGGTCGTTCCGGCGGATCGACCGGGCCGCGATGAACGCCAGGGCAGCGGAGTTGTTCGCGTCGCTGGGCGTGCCGATCGAACCCGGCCGCGTCACGCGCGGGCTGTCGATCGCCGACCAGCAGATCATCGAGATCGGCAAGGCGCTGTCGGCGGACGCGCGGATCATCGTGATGGACGAGCCGACCGCCGCACTGTCCACTGTGGAGGCCGACCGGCTGTTCCGGGTGGCGCGGCGGCTCGCGGAGAACGGTGCCGCGCTGCTGTTCATCTCCCACCGGCTGGAGGAGATGTACGAGATCTGTCACCGGGTGACCGTGCTGCGGGACGGGTCGCTCGTGACCAGCTCGCCCATGGCCGAGATCGACCGGGACACGCTGGTGCGCAGCATGGTCGGCCGGTCGGTCGAGCAACTGTACCCGCCGCAGGACGCGGAGGCCGGGGACGAGGCGCTGGTCGTGTCCGGTCTGACGCGGGCCGGGGTGTTCGCGGACGTGTCGTTCTCGGTGCGGCGCGGGGAGATCGTGGGGCTCGCCGGGCTGGTCGGGTCGGGCCGGTCGGAGGTCGCGCGGGCGATCTTCGGTGTCGACCCGCTGGACTCCGGGCTGGTGGCGGTGAACGGCAAGCGCTTGCCACCCGGCGATCCGAAGGCCGCGATCCGCGCCGGGGTGGCGATGGTGCCGGAGGACCGGCGTGAGCAGGGGCTGGTGCTGGACCTGTCGATCGAGCGGAACGCCACGCTGCCGCGACTCGGGGCGGTGTCGCGGTGGGGCCTGGTGAGCCGGGCGAAGGAGCGGTCGCTGGCGGAGAAGTGGGCGGATCGGCTGCGGGTGAAGCGGCGGCGGCTGGCTGACCCGGTGGCGACGTTGTCGGGCGGGAACCAGCAGAAGGTCGTGCTGGGCAAGTGGCTCGCGACCGAGCCGGACGTGCTGATCGTGGACGAGCCGACGCGCGGGATCGACATCGGCGCGAAGGTCGAGGTCCACGCGTTGCTGGCCGAGCTGGCGGCATCGGGGATCGCGGTGCTGATGATCTCCTCGGAGCTGCCGGAGGTGCTGGGCATGGCCGACCGCGTGCTGGTGATGCACGAGGGACGGCTGACCGCGGAACTGTCCAAGGAGGACGCCACGGAGGAGTCGGTGCTGCAGGCCGCGACGGGAGGCGCCGCGTGATCAAGCCTTCCGCCAGGGAGTCCGCCTTTGCCGGGCGTGAGCTGGGCATCGTCGTCGCACTCGTCGCCGTCGTCGGAGCCGCCACCATCGCCCGGCCGAGTTTCCTTTCCGGGCAGGGGATCCACGACCTCTTCCTCAACGCGTCGATCATCGGGTTGCTCGCCATCGGGCAGGCGCTGCTCGTGATCACCCGCAACATCGACCTGTCCGTCGGCTCGGTCATGGGGCTCACGGCGTACCTGTCCGGGCAGCTGTTCCTCGCCGACAAGGACCTGCCGGTCATCGTCGTCGTGCTCGCCGGGATCGGGCTCGGCGCGGTGTGCGGGGCGATCAACGGCGCGCTCGTCGCGATCGCCAAGGTGCCCGCGCTGGTGGTCACGCTCGGCACGCTGTACGTGTTCCGCGGCATCGACTACGCGTGGGCGTCCGGCACCAACACCACCCAGATCAACGCCTACCAGATGCCGCAGGGCTTCCTGGACCTCGGCAGCGGCTCGGTGCTCGGCATCCCGAACCTCACGCTGATCACGCTGGTCGTCCTCGCGATCGCCGCGTACGCGCTGCACAACTTCCGCGCGGGCCGTGAGCTGTACGCGATCGGGTCCAACCCGGACGCCGCGCGCCTGGCCGGTATCCCGACCGGGCGGCGGGTGTTCTCCGCGTTCGTCGTCTCCGGCGGGCTGGTCGGGCTCGGCGGCGTCATGCACGCCGCGTACTTCGGCACCATCAACGCCTCCGTCGGCACCGGCCGCGAGCTGGCCGTGGTCGCCGCGGTGGTGGTCGGCGGGGTCGCGATCTTCGGCGGCAGCGGGACCGTGCTCGGCGCGGTGCTCGGGGCGCTGCTGCTGACCACGATCACCAGCGCGCTGCCGATCCTCGGCGTCCCCGCGTTCTGGCAGCGGGCGGTCGACGGTGCCGCCCTGCTGGTGGCGATCTCGCTGGACCGGGCGTTCATGGTGCGCCTCGCGGAACGACTACGGGCCGAGAGGGCGGTGCGCCGTGCTTGACAGGCTCCTGCGCTGGGAGAGCGTTCTCCTCCTGCTGTGCGTCGGGGTGTTCGCCTTCGGTTCGGCGAGTGACGGGTTCGCCGAGCAGGGCAACATCAGCTTCCTGCTGCTGGACTACAGCGAGGTCGCGCTGCTGGCGTTCGCGTTGCTGCCGATCGTGCTGACCGGCGAGATCGACCTGTCGGTGGCGTCGACGCTCGGGTTCTGCTCCGCGCTCACGGGCACGCTGTGGGACGCGGGCATGTCGTTCGAGACGATCGTGCCACTGGTGGTCCTCGCCGGGGTGGCACTCGGGTCGGTCAACGCGGTGCTGGTGGTGCGGTTCGGGTTGCCGTCGCTCGCGGTCACGATCGGCACGCTCGGGCTGTACCGCGGCCTGGCGTACGTGCTGCTCGGCGACCGCGCGGTGACCGGGTTCCCGGAGAACTACCGCCCGTTCGCGACCGACTCGATCCCCGGCACGTTCCTGCCGTACGCGACGGTGCTGGTGCTGTTCGTCGGCGCCGTGATCGCCGTGCTCGTCCACAAGACGACCGTCGGGCGGTCGCTGTACGCGATCGGGCTCGGCAAGGAGACCGCGCGGTTCTCCGGCATCCGCGTGGACCGCGTCAAGTTCGCGCTGTACCTGCTGTCGGGCGGGCTGGCGGCGGTCGCGTCGCTGATCTACACGCTCCGCTACAACAGCGCCCGCGCCGACAACGCGAACGGCATGGAGCTGGTCGCCGTCGCCGCGGTACTGCTCGGCGGGGTGTCGATCTTCGGCGGCCGCGGCACGGTGCTCGGGGTCGCGACCGCGCTGCTGGCCATGGCGGGCCTGCGCAACGTGTTGTTCCTCGACGATGTCAGCAACGAGATCCAGAACGTCATCACGGGACTGCTACTGATCCTCTCCGTGCTCGTCCCGGTCGTGTTCAAACCGAGGAGGACCAAAGATGCTCCGCTCGAACCGTCTGTTGTGGACGCTGAGCGCCGGCCTGGCGCTGACGCTGGTGGCGAGCTGCGGCGGGACCACCAAGGGGTCTGACGCCGCCGCGGGCGATGGCGGCGACGCGACCGCGAAGGAGGCCGACCCGAACGCCCCGATCAAGGAGGGCCTGGAGATCACCTTCCTGCCGAAGGAGATCGACAACCCGTACGAGGTGCTGGTCGACGAGGGCGGCATCGACGCGGTCGCGGAGCTGAAGGGCACGGGCAAGGAGGTCGGCCCGTCCGACGCGTCCGCGTCGTCGCAGGTGACCTACATCAACACGCTCATCCAGCAGAAGGCGGACGCGATCGTCATCGCGGCGAACGACCCGAACGCGGTCGCGCCCGCGCTGAAGGACGCGATGAGCAAGGGCATCGCGGTGGTGACGTACGACTCCGACGCGGCACCCGACGCGCGGCAGATCTTCGTCAACCAGGCCGACTCCGAGGAGATCGGGCGGTCGCAGGTGAAGCTGATGTCCGACCAGATCGGCGGGAAGGGAAAGATCGCGATCCTGTCGGCGACCCCGAACGCGACGAACCAGAACACCTGGATCGAGTTCATGAAGGACGAGCTGACCAAGCCCGAGTACAAGGACATCGAGCTGGTCAAGATCGCCTACGGGGACGACGACGACCAGAAGTCGTTCCAGGAGGCGCAGGGGCTGCTGCAGTCCATTCCGGACCTGAAGGGGATCATCTCGCCGACCACGGTCGGGATCTCGGCGGCCGCGCGGTACCTGTCCTCGTCGCCGTACAAGGGCAAGGTCAAGCTGACCGGGCTCGGGACGCCGAACCAGATGCGGCAGTTCGTCAAGGACGGCACGGTCACCGAGTTCGCGCTGTGGAACCCGGTGGAGCTGGGGTACCTGGCCGGGTACGCGGCGGCGGCGCTCGCGTCCGGGCAGATCAGCGGTGCCGAGGGTGAGACGTTGAAGGCGGGCAAGCTCGGTGAGCGGACGATCGGGAAGAACGGGGAGATCATCCTCGGTCCGCCGACCAACTTCAACGCCGACAACATCGACGACTTCGACTTCTGATGCGGCGGGTGTGCTTCCTGCTCAAGGTTCGGGCCGACCGGATCGAGGAGTACACGCGGCGGCACGCCGAGGTGTGGCCGGACATGCTGGCGGCGCTGCGCGAGACCGGCTGGCGGAACTACTCGCTGTTCCTCCGCCCGGACGGGTTGCTCGTCGGCTACTTCGAGACCGACGACCTCGACGCGGCGCTCGCCGGGATGGCGGCGCGCGAGGTGAACACACGGTGGCAGACCGAGATGGCGCCGTTCTTCGAAGGGCTCGACGGGGCGCCCGACGAAGGCATCACGCCGCTCACCGAGGTCTTCCACCTCGACTAGGAGAACCGATGATCGACCAGTCAGCCGTCAAGGCGGCGCTGTCCGCCCAGCACATCGAGACCCCATCGTGGGCGTACGGCAACTCCGGCACCCGCTTCAAGGTGTTCGCGCAGGAGGCGGTGCCGCGCAACGCCTACGAGAAGGTCGACGACGCCGCCACCGTGCACCGGTTCACGGGTGTCGCACCGACCGTCGCGTTGCACATTCCCTGGGACCGGGTCGACGACTACGGCGACCTGGCCCGCCACGCCAGGGAACGCGGCGTCGGGCTGGGGGCGATCAACCCGAACGTGTTCCAGGAGGACGACTACCGGCTCGGGAGCGTCTGCAACCCGGACGAGACGGTCCGGCGCAAGGCGCTCGACCACCTCCTGGAATGCGTCGAGATCATGAACGTGACCGGGTCGCGGGACCTGTCGCTGTGGTTCGCCGACGGCACGAACTACCCCGGCCAGGACTCGGTCCGCGCACGGCAGGAGCGGCTGTCCGAGGCCCTGCACGCCGTCGGCGAACGACTGTCGGGTGACCAGCGGATGCTGCTGGAGTACAAGCTGTTCGAGCCCGCGTTCTACACGATGGACGTGCCGGACTGGGGCACCAGCTACGCGCACTGCGTCGACCTCGGCGAGCGCGCCAAGGTGCTCGTCGACACCGGGCACCACGCCCCCGGCACGAACATCGAGTTCATCGTCGCGTTCCTGTTGCACCGGGAGAAGCTGGGCGGGTTCCACTTCAACTCGCGGTTCTACGCCGACGACGACCTGATGGTGGGCGCCGCCGACCCCTACCAGCTGTTCCGGATCATGGTGGAGATCGTGCTCGGCGGCGGGCTGGACGCGAGCGCCGGTGTCGCGTTCATGCTCGACCAGTGCCACAACATCGAGCCGAAGATCCCCGCGCTGATCCGGTCGGTCCTCAACGTCCAGGAGGCGACGGCGAAGGCGCTGCTGGTCGACCAGGACGCGCTCCGCGCCGCGCAGCAGAACGGGGACGTCCTCGCGGCCAACGCGGCGCTGACCGACGCGTTCGCCACCGACGTGCGGCCGCTGCTCGCCGAGCTGCGGGAGGACATGGGCATCGACCCGGACCCGATCGCCGCCTACCAGCGGTCAGGTCACTTCGAGAAGCTCCGTGACGAACGCAGGGACGGCGCCGCCGCCGGATGGGGAGCATGAGATGAGACGACTGGGTGTCCTGCTCGCGACCCTGCTGCTCGCGGGGTCCACTGTGGTTGCCGCTGAACCGTTGGCCGGTCCCGCGGTGCGTTTCCTGCGGGACACCCAGCTCGACCCGGCCGCGCTGTACTTCGTCTCGTACGACGGGCTGGTCAACAACGAGTCGTTCGCGCAGGACGCGATCCGCACCTACGGCGCGTTCCAGTACGCCGCCTGGTACACGGCCGACCGCGGTGCGGTGGTGGCGCGCCGCAAGACCGGCACGACCACGTGGCAGAAGGTCGTGCTCCCCCACAAGCTGTCGGCCAACGACTCGCACAACGTGATCTCGCTGGGGATCTCGCCGCGCGACGGCCGCCTGCACGTCGCGATGGACACCCACAACACGCGGGTGTTCTACGTGAAGTCGAACGCGGGTGTCGTCGATCGTCCACAGTGGTCCGCCGCCGACTTCGGTCCCGTGCAACGCACCCTGGACGGTGTCGACCTCGGCGGCATCACGTACCCGCGGTTCGTGGTCACGCCCGAGAAGAACCTCCAGCTGAGCTACCGCACCGGCGGCTCCGGCAACGGCACCCTCGAACTGGCCGAGTACGACGGCACCTGGCGCAAGCTCGGCAGGTGGACCTCGGCGACCGGCAGCTACACCGGGCCCAACGGCGTCGTCAGCACCACCCGAAACATGTACCTGCACGGCCTCACCTACGGGCCGAACGGACGTCTGCACGCGGCGTTCACGTGGCGCGAGGGCAACGCCGGAGTCCTGTGCGCGCCGGGCGGCCTCACCAACCACGACACCGGCTACGTCTACAGCGACGACCGCGGCCGCACCTGGCACCGCGACGACGGCACCCAGGTCACCACACCCGTCGCGGTCGACCAGAGCCTGGTCGTCGATCCTCTCGACCCCGACCACGGCCTGATGAACCAGGAAAGCCAGGCCGTCGACTCGACCGGCACCCCGCACGTGGTCATCAGCTACGTGCCCGGCCGGTTCACCCAGTGCGTCACCAGCTACGCCGCCGACCGCACCCGCTGGGCCCGCACGTTCCACCTGACCAAGAAGAACGGCACCTGGACCAAGATGGAGGTCCCGGTTCCGCCGAACGCCACCGGCCGCACCCGGATCGTGTTCGACCGGGACGACAACGCCTACCTCGTCATGCCCTACGGCCGGATCGTGGCCGCGTCCAAGGCGAGCGGCTGGACGGACTGGACCGTGCTGTTCGACCGGCCGGGCATGAACGTCTTCGGCGAGGTGAACGTCGACCTCGCCGGTGGCGTGCTTTCCGTGCTGTACCAACAACGTTCGACCGGCACCACGCCGTCGCCGATCCGTGTCGCCGACTTCCGGATCGGCTGAGGAGGTAACCATGACCGACAGGCGCCCCAGGATCGGCCTGATCGCCGGTGGGCTCGGCGCGTACTGGCCGCAGTTCCCGGATCTCCTGCCGACGCTGCAGGAGTCGTCGCGGTACGTCAGCGAGCGGATCGCCGGCTACGACGCCGAGATCGTCGACGTCGGGTTCATCTCCGACGCGCAGGAAGGCGCGAAGGCCGCCGAGAAGCTCCGTGAGGCGGGCTGTGACCTGATCGTCGGGTTCCTCACCACGTACCTGACCGCGACCATGCTGATGCCGGTGGCACAACGCAGTGGCGCGCCGGTGCTGCTGATCAACCTGCAGCCGACCGAGTCGATCGACCACGCCACGTTCGACACCGGGCAGTGGCTCGCGTACTGCGGCGCGTGCCCGCTGCCGGAGATGGCGAACGCGTTCACCCGCGCGGGCGTCGAGTTCCGCAGCGTGTCGGGGTACCTGCGCGACGAGCGGGCCTGGGCGCGGATCGGCGCGTGGATCAGGGCGGCGAGCGTGCGCAAGGTGCTGCGGCACGGCAGGCACGGGCTGATGGGCCACCTGTACCCGGGCATGTACGACGTGTCGACCGACCTCGCGATGGTGAACGCGCACTTCGGCGGGCACGTGGAGGTGCTGGAGTTCGACGACCTGCGAGTGCGGGTCGACGCGGTCACGGAGTCCGAAGTGGACGCTCGGGTGGCGGAGGCGCGGTCGGTGTTCGAGGTGACCGAGTCGGTCGACGACGAGGACTTCGCGTGGGGCGCCAAGGTGTCCGTCGGGTTGGACCGGCTGGTCGCCGACTTCGACCTCGACAGCCTCGCCTACTACCACCGCGGCCTGAACGGCGAGCAGCACGAGCGCCTGGGCGCGGGCATGATCCTCGGCGCGAGCCTGCTGACCGCACGCGGCGTCCCGGCCGCCGGTGAGTACGAGCTGCGCACGAGCCTCGCCATGCTGGTCATGGACGTGCTCGGCGCGGGCGGGTCGTTCACCGAGTTCCAGGCGCTGGACTTCACGCGCGGACACGTGGAGATGGGCCACGACGGACCGGCGCACCTGGCGATCTCGGCGAAGAAACCGCTCCTGCGTGGCCTGGGTGTGTTCCACGGCAAGCGCGGCTGGGGCGTGTCGGTCGAGTTCGACGTGGCCACCGGCCCGGTGACGCTGCTGGGCGTCGGCCAGACCCGCGACGGCCGGTACACGCTGGTCGCCGCCGAGGGCACGGTCGCGGACGGGCCGCACATGCGGATCGGCAACACCACCAGCCGCGTCGACTTCGGGCGAGACCCCGGCGAATGGACCGACGACTGGTCCGCGAGCGGCGTCGGGCACCACTGGGCGCTCGGCACCGGCCACCGGCTGGCGGAACTGAAGGCCGTCGCGAGCCTCCTCGGAGTGGAGCTGATCACGGTAACGTGAGGCCGTGACGCGCCTCATCATCGACACCGACCCCGGCATCGACGACGCGATGGCGTTGTTCGCCGCACTCGCCTCGCCGGAGCTGGACGTGGTCGGGCTGACGACCGTGTTCGGCAACGTGACGGTCGAGACCGCCACCCGCAACGCGCTGACGTTGCTGGACGTCGCGGGTCGCGCCGACATCCCGGTCGCGCCCGGTGCCGCGGCGCCGGTCGCGATGGACTACCGGGGCGCGATCCCCCAGATCCACGGCGAGGACGGGCTGGGCGACGGCGGCGAACTGGTGGCACCGTCCCGCGCGGCACTGGACATCACAGCCGCCGAGTTCCTGTGCCGGGAGGCGCCGGGCGCGACGTTGCTGGCGATCGGCCCGCTCACCAACCTCGCGCTGGCGCTGCGGCTGCGGCCCGACCTCGACACGCTCGTCGAGCAGGTCGTGGTCATGGGCGGCAACGCGCTCGGCCCCGGCAACGCGACGCCCGCCGCCGAGGCGAACATGTGGAACGACCCCGAGGCGGCGGACGTGGTGTTCGGCGCGCGGTGGCCGGTGACGATGGTCGGCCTGGACGTGACGCACGAGGTGGTGCTGCCCGGCGCCGGCATCGACGAGCTGACCAGGCGGGACACGGCGACCGCGCGGATGCTCGCGCAGGCGGTGCCGCTGTACCGCGACTTCCTGGCCGAGGTCAACGGCCTGGACGGCATCTACCTGCACGACCCCAGCGCGGTCGCGTACCTGCTCGACCCGGGCCTGTTCCGCACCGAACGGTGGCCGGTGCGCGTGGAGACACAGGGCATCAGCCGCGGCAAGACGTGGCCGAGCCTCGGCAACACCGACGACGCGGCGCCCGCGGCGTGGCAGGGGCGGCCGCCCGTGAACGTGTGCGTCGGCGTCGACGCGCCCGCGGTGCTCGACCTGCTCAGGGCGCGGCTTTCCTGATGCCGTACCGGGACGTCGCCGACGCGGCGTGGCGGTGGGTGCTCACGCAGGTGCGGTGGGACGGCGACGAGGTGTCGATCCCCGAGTCGCCGGGCATGCCGGTGGACCCGTCGTACCGGGACGGCATGCACTCCGGGGTCGGCGGGCTCGCCCACGCACTGGCGGAGATCCGCCTGTCCCGGCCGTGGACCGCGGAAGAGGAACGGCTGGCTTCCGCCATCGCGGCACAGGTGAGCGCCGGAGTGCCCCATGCGGTGGACTACAACTACTTCGACGGGCTGGTCAGTGCGATCGGGGTGCTGACGACGCTGGGCGCGGACCCGGCACCCGCGGTGTCACGACTTGCCGACCTGGCGACCCCGGACGGCTGGCCGCAGACGGGGTTCGACCCACCGGCGTTCCTTCCCGGCGTCCGGGTGAACGACCTGGTGCTGGGCACGGCCGGGATTGTGCTGGCCGCGGTGTGGACCGAGTCCCGTGCGCTGGCGACGCGGGCGGCGGACCTGCTGCTGGCGGAGGCGGAGGAGGTGCCGACCGGGCTCGACTGGGCGTTCGTCCCGCGGCGGTTCCGCACCGACGAGATGGTGTGGTTGCCGAACTTCTCGCACGGCGTGGCCGGGATCGCGACGGCGCTGGCGGTGGCGGGCATCCGCTTCGACCGCCCGGACCTGGTGACGGCGGCGACGCGGGGCGCGGAGCACCTGCTGTCACTCGGCGACGGGTACACCGTGCCGCAACGCATCCCGGTGGGTGAGGAGCCGGTCGCTCATGGGTGGTGCCATGGCGGGTCGGGAACGTCCCTGTTGTACGTGGCACTGGCGCGGGCCGGAGTGGTTTCTGTCGCGGGCGAACCGCCGATGACGTGGCACCGGCGCGCACTGGAAGGAGTGCGGACGTCGGGTCTGCCGGAGCGGCTGCGGCCCGGCTTCTGGGACAACGACGGCCGGTGCTGCGGCACGGCCGGGGTCGGGGACGTGTTCCTGGACTCGTGGTGCCGCGGCGGCGAGGCGGCGGACCTGGAGTTCGCGGTTCGGCTGGCGGACGCGCTGGTGGCGCGGGCCGTCGTCGACGGGCCGCACGCGTACTGGCGGTTCGTCGAGCACCGCAACGACGACCCGCTGCTGCCCCCGGGTATCGGCTGGATGCAGGGCGCGGCCGGGATCGCGGCGTACCTGTTCCGCGTCGGCCGGGCACTGCGCGGCTCGACGGAACCGGTGCCCCGCATGGACAACTGGTGGGCCGTGTCCTAGCCGATGATCCGCGTGGCCGCCTCGGCGAACCCGAGCCCGCGCGCCCCGTCCGGGACGACCGTGTTCAGCCCGACGACCGCGCTCGTGCCGTCGACCAGCGGGCCACCCGCGTTGCCCGCGTCGATCGTGACGTCGGTCTGCAGCACGGGAAGCGTGACGCCACCGACCCGCACGTCACGACCGACCGCGCTGACGATGCCGGTGACACCGCCGCTCGGTGCACCGACCGCGACAACCGCCTCGCCGACGGTGGCCGGACCGCCGAGCGTGAGCGGCGGCGGTGCCGTCAAGCAGGGTCACGGTGCGCGCGGACGCACCGGCGATGGTCGTCAGTACGTGGCCGTCGGAGTCGAACACGAATTCGGACGCGCCGTCCACCGCGACGACGGCCGGGCCGCCACCAGCACGAGGCGGATCGTCAGCCCGACCGCGAACAACACGAAGCCGCCGATCGCCCACCACCCCCGGCGCGCGGCGCGTTCATCGGGCCGCGCGGGCCAGCACGCGGTCGCGGAGCAGTTCGTACTCCGCGCGGCAGCGCTTCGGCGGGCCGGGCGGGCGCTCGACCACCCGCGCGCCCACGATCTCCTCGTCCGGGCGGAACTGGTCACGGGTGAGGTCGACCTCCAGCCCGGTGCCGAAGCGGTTCCACCAGTGGACGCCGGTCCGCTCCCCCGCGACCAGGACCTCCCCCAACACCAGGTCGCCGCCGAACAGGTCGTGCAGCACCAACGCGGTCACCCCGCACTGCCCGCGGGCGGGGTTGCCGGGGTGCCAGTCCGCGCGGTCGTCCGGGTCGCAGGTGTCGACGTCCCAGCTCGCGCGAAAAGCACGTTCGACGTCGGTGAGGGTCCACATGCCGACCATGGTGTCAGCTGCGCAGGTTCGCCAGCCCACGCAGCACCCGCTGCATCAGCTCCATGTCCGGCCGGTCGTCCGGCGTGGTCTGGTTGTGGTGCACGGTGACCAGGCCGAGGCCCGCCATGTCGTCGAGGAGCACCCGCACCACACCGATCGGCAGCCGCAGAAGCGCGCCGATCTCCGCGACCGACCTGGTCTGCCCGCACAGGCGGGCCACCGCCTGGTGCTCGCTGCGCAGGGTGTGGAACAGCTCCTCGGCACGCGGCGCGGTCACGATGAGCGTCTCGATCTCCAGCCTGCCGCTCGACCTGGTCCGGCCAGCGGTCCACGCGTAGGCACGCACGCTCGCGGCGTTCTCCTCGGCGGGCGTGGCCTCCTCGGCGGGCTCCTCCGGTGGCGGCGAGGAGTGCCGTGGCCCGGGATCCGGGGCGCGCGCACGTTTGCGCGGCCGGGCGGCGCCCATCGTCAGCCCGTTGAGCACGTCGGCGAACGTCGTCTCGTTTCTGTCGTCGTTGCTCATGACGTTGCTCTCGCTGGGTGTCAGCCCGCGGCAAGCGCGGCCCGCAACTGCGGGGTGAGGATCTGGCCGACCTGGTCGACGAGCACGGTCATCTCGTAGGCCACCTGGGCGATGTCGCAATCGCGAACGGCGAGCACCGCGAGGCACGAGCCGTCCCGGATCGACGTGAGCAGCAGGGCGCCCGCGTCCATCTCCACGACGGCACGCACCACCGACTCCGCGCCGAGCACCTTCGCCGCACCGAGGTTGAGGCTGACGATGCCGGCCGCGATCGCCGCCATCTGCTCGGCGCGTTCCGTCGGCAGGTGGGCGGACGCGGTGAGCAGCAGCCCGTCGACCGACACCACCACCGCGTGCGCGACACCGGGCGTGTTGTCGACGAAGTTGTTGACCAGCCACCCGAACTGCCCCATCTGCTGCCGGTCGGCGTGCGACGCGGTCATGACTCCGTCTCCCCTCTACGGACACCCGACTGGAACCCACTCAGGAAGCCGCGTGCCCGTGCGGCGTCGCGTTTCGCGCCGGTGGACGGCTGCGGCCGCACCGGCGGCGCGAGCAGCTGCCCCTTCGGCACCCGCTTGGGCAGGCCGTCCGGTCCCGCCTCCGCCGCGGCCGTCTCCGGTGCCGCGACGATCTGCGGGGTGCCGCCGGGCGGCGTGTTCAACCACCCGAACCCGGTGCCGCTGATGGTCGTCGGCGTGCTCGCCGCGAACAGGATCGACGCGGGCGTCGTCGCCCGCGGCAGCTCCGGCAGCCGCACGGAGATCCCCGCGGACTCGAGCCTGCCCGCCACGTCGTCCGGCGCCACCGTCGCCGGCGCCGACGCCGACACCAGCGCGGGCTCCGCGGGCCCCACCAGCGCGGCCGGGACCAGCACCGACGCGCACAGCCCGCCCTCGGGGCGCGGGGACAGCCGCACCCGGACGTCGTGCCGTGCGGTCAGCCTGCCGACCACGAACAGGCCCATCTGGCGCGAGATCGGCACGTCCACCCCGCCCCCGCCCGCCACGCGGTGGTTGGCCTCGCGCAGTTCCGTCTCGCCCATGCCGACGCCGTCGTCGAGCACGTCGACCATCACCGAGCCGTCCCCGCGCAGCCTGCTCTCGATGCCCACCACGGAGTCCGGTGGGGAGAACGCGGTGGCGTTCTCGACCAGCTCGGACACCGAGCGGATCAGGTCGCCCGCCGCGTAGCCGACGACACGGACGTCCGGCGCGGACCGCACGATCGCCCGTTCGTAGTGCTCCACCTCGGAGATCGCGGCCCTCAGCACATCGGGCAGCGGCATGGGCTCGGTGAACCGCCGCAGCATGCCGGTGCCCGACAGCACCATCAGGTTCTCGTTGTTGCGGCGCATCCGGGTGGCCAGGTGGTCGATCCGGAACAGGTTCGCCAGCTGGTCGGGGTCGTCGGTCTTCTGCTCCAGCTGCTCCATCAACCGCAGCTGCCGCTCCACCAGGCCCTGGCTGCGGCGGGAGAGGTTGGTGAAGATGTTGGCGAGGTTGCTGCGCAGCGCGGCCTCCTCCGCGGCCGACCGCACCGCCTGGTCCTGCACCGCGTCGAACGCACGCGCGAGCTGACCGAACTCCTCGGTGGTGTGCAAGGGAACCGGCTCGACCGCGACGGCGTCGCCCGCGCGGATGCTTGTCACGGCGGCGGGCAGCCGTTCGTTCGCCACGGCGAGCGCGGAGCGGCGCAGCACCGTGAACGAACGCACCAGGTAGCGGCCGAGGCCACCACCGACGCCCGCGGCGAGCAGCACCATCGCCAGCAGCAGCACCGACTCCAGGCCCGCGCGGTCGCTGACGCTTTCGGCGAGGTCGTCGGCCGCGGAGCGCAGGTCCCCCGCCGCGAGCTGCGTGACCTCGCTGAGCTGGCCGATCGTGGTGTCGGAGACGGCGTTCCACTCGGCGGCCGTGAACCGCGCCTGCGCCGGGCCCATCGTGCGCGCGGCGTCCACCATCTGCTGGCGTGCGGTCACGTCCTGGCCGGTCACGGTCGTGTCGTAGCGCTCGCGCAGTTTCGGCGGGGCGACCGAGCGGAAGTCGCCGAGCTGGTCGTCGAGCCGGACACCGGCCTCGACCATCATCTGCCGTGCCGTGCCGGAGAGCTGGTCGTCGCGCAGCGCGAGGCTGCCGATCGCCTGTTGCAGCGAAACCTGTTCGCGCACCGACTGCAGCTCGCCGAGCGCGATCGACGTGTCGGTCAGGTCCTCGTCGGGGAAGCGGCCGACGAGCGACCGGTCGAACTCGAGCACCGCCTTGGTCACCGCGTTGTAGCCGTTGAGGACGACCAGCCCGGCACCGTCCGCCGCGCGCTGCCCGCGCGCGGCGATCAGCGAGCTGAGCGCGCCGACCAGGTCGCGGTAGTCCGACGAGGCGCCGACTCGTTGCTGGTCACCGGAGGTGTCACCGATGACCTCGGTGACGTCCTTGATCGCCGCGTCGGTCGCCGCCGTCGCCTCGGTGAACCGCGTCCCGTCGCCGACGGCCTCGTTCCGCTCGTGCTGGAGCGCGGACAGCACACGCACGAGTTGCACCCGCACCTCGGCGACCCGCTCGATGCTGGCGTAGGACTCGGCCAGTTCGACGTCCGCGCGCACGCGCAGGACACCGAGCACGAGCGCGCCGACCACGGGCACGACGAGGACCACGCCGAGCTTGACGAGCAGCGGCCAGTTGCGCCACTGAACGGCAGCCGACCACCACGTCGCGCCGGCCGGCTTCTCGTGGGGCGGGTTCACGCGATGCACCTCTCCCCCAGGGGGTCACAGTTCACGGGCACGCCCCGTACCCCGACAAGGCACAAGCCAACTTAGGTAAAACGTCACATATTGTTCAAGCACCGAATACGCCACCGCGCGAACACACTGCGTTGCTGAACGCCGATCAGTTTTCTGATTGCCGCTTGTTTCGGTTACTTTCGAACATCGACCCTTGACCTGATGGTTACGCTTTCGAACACCCGCCCGGTCGCGAAAGGGATTCCCACATGACTCACGCATCGTCCTACACGCGTGTGCCGGATCCGGGCGAATATGTGGCATTTGAGCCGTTCGACAACGATTTCCCGGCCGACTCACCTTCTGTCACACCCGACGGCCCGCCGGACTTCGCGGCCATTCGCGCGCACCCCGACTTCGTGCACGTCCGGCGCAGGCTCACCCGGTTCGTCTTCCCGGCGAGCGCCCTGTTCCTCGCCTGGTACCTGACGTACGTCCTGCTGGCGGCGTACGCGCCCGGGTTCATGGCACACCGGGTCACGGGCAGCGTCACGGTCGGCCTGCTGCTCGGGCTGTCCCAGTTCGTCACCACCGTGGCCATCATGCTCGCCTACGCGCGGTTCACCAGGAAAAACATCGACCCGAAGATCGCGGCGCTGCGTCACGCGGCAGGAGAAAGACACCATGAGCGGTGACGGCGCGCTGAACATCAGCATATTCCTGATCATCGTCGCGGTGACCCTCTACGTGGTGTACCGGGTGAGCAGCAGAAACACCACGACCGCCGACTACTACGCGGCGGGCGGCGCGTTCACGGGCGTGCAGAACGGGGTGGCGCTGTCCGGTGACTACCTTTCCGCCGCGTCGTTTCTCGGGGTCGCGGGCGCCATCGCCGTGCACGGTTACGACGGCTTTCTCTATTCGATCGGCTTTCTCGTCGCATGGCTGATCCCGCTGCTGTTGATCGCGGAACGGTTCCGCAACGTCGGCCGGTTCACCATGGGCGACGTGGTCAGCTTCCGCATGCGCCAGCGCCCGGTGCGTGCAGCCGCCGCCAACGCGACGCTCGTGATCTCCGCGTTCTACCTGCTCGCGCAGATGGCGGGCGCGGGCGTGCTCGTGTCACTGCTGCTGGACGTGCACTCCAGCGGCGGCCAGGCACTGGTGATCACCGGCGTCGGCGCGATCATGATCTTCTACGTGCTGGTCGGCGGCATGAAGGGCACCACGTGGGTGCAGATCATCAAGGCCGGGCTGCTGTTGTTCTGCGTGCTGATGCTGACGGTGTTCCTGCTCGGCAAGTTCGGCTACAGCCTCACGAACCTGCTCGACCGGGCCGCGCGGAACAACTCGCTCGGCGACGCGGTGACGCGCCCCGGCGCGCAGTACGGGGCGACGGAGACGTCCAAGCTCGACTTCGTCTCGCTGTCGATCGCGCTGGTGCTGGGCGCGGGCGCGCTGCCGCACGTGCTGATGCGGTTCTACACGGTGCCGAACGCGTACCAGGCACGCCGCTCCGTCCTGTCCGCGACGTGGGCGATGGTGCTGTTCTACCTGTGCACGTTGATCATCGGCTACGGCGCGAGCGCGATCGT
Organism: Actinophytocola sp. NPDC049390; assembly: GCF_044466355.1. NCBI lineage: Bacteria > Bacillati > Actinomycetota > Actinomycetes > Pseudonocardiales > Pseudonocardiaceae > Actinophytocola > Actinophytocola sp. NPDC049390. The sequence goes on along the minus strand of NZ_JBITMQ010000012.1, from coordinate 329,972 downwards.
CGGGTCGCGCGACATCCTTTCCGCGCCGGGCAAGGAGAACTCGGCGGTACCGCTGCTGGCGTTCGAGATCGGCGGGCCCGTGCTGCTCGCGATCGTCGCCGCGGTCGCGTTCACCACGATCCTCGCGGTCGTCGCGGGGTTGACGCTGACCGCGTCCGCGTCGTTCGCGCACGACGTGTACGCCAACATGATCAAGCACGGCCGCCCGGAGCCGGGCGCGGAGGTGCGGGTCGCCCGGATCACCGCGGTCGTCATCGGCTGCCTGTCGATCGTCGGCGGCTACCTCGCCATCGGGCAGAACGTGGCCGCGCTGGTGGCACTGGCGTTCGCGATCGCCGCGTCCGCGAACCTGCCGACGATCCTCTACACGCTGTTCTGGCGCCGCTTCAACACGACCGGCTCGCTGTTCTCCATCTACGGCGGCCTCGGCTCGTGCCTGCTGCTGATCGTGTTCTCCCCGGTCTTCTCCGGCGGCCCGAACTCGATCATCAAGAACGCGGACTTCCACCTCTTCCCCCTGAGCAACCCGGGCCTAGTGTCGATCCCACTGTCGTTCCTGCTCGGCTACGTAGGCACGGTACTCAGCAAAGACCGCCCCGACCCCACCCGCTCCGACGAACTGGAAGTCCGCTCAATAACAGGCATAACCCCCAAAATCTAACCCCGCGAGTCGCGCGCACAAACACCGCGAGTCGCGCGCCCAGGCATACCGAGTTGTGGGGTTTTTGCGGAGGTCCCCCTGGGGGGGGCCCGGCACCAAAACAA